>CAZGYQ010000144.1:0-2675 GCA_964530695.1 uncultured Caulobacteraceae bacterium | reverse complement strand
CACGCTCGATCACCTCGCATCCGCGCCGACGAACAGGTGTACCGGCTGCCCTCCATGCGGATGCGATGACCGGAGTTTGGATCGGCGCGGAGTCCGGTCGGATAGATTCACGTGCGCTTGATGGGCGCCATGCGCTGCAGCGCGGACAAGTGTGGTGACGCGCTGAATCTGTCAGACTAATTTTCGCGCGAAGGGCGCGCCGCTACGCCGCCCGCGTCGGCTGCGCGCGCTCGATCCGCCGCATTTCTTCTAGCAGGCGCTTCTGGTTGGTCGTCCGCCGGCCGTCGGCGTGCATGAGCGCGATGATCACGGTCACCTCCGCAAGCGTCAGGCGTTCGTCTTCAGCGGCTTCCGCCAGCCGTTGCGCGTAGTGCGCCTCGAAGGCTTCGGCCTCCCCCGGCGCACTCACGCCCGCGCGGTATCCGTCGAGCCCGTTTTCAAACACCCGCGCGAGGAAACCCACAGGCGACGGCGCGACCGGCTTTTCAAGCCACGCGCGGCGCGCGCTCTGGCCTTCCGGCGCCAGCAGCGCCGAGCGGCGCTGGCCCGTCACGTGGTTGAGCGCCGCCTTGACGAAGAGATCGCCCCACGCCGGATCGTTGGCGCGGCCCTCGGTGGCGGCGTCCAGCGCGAAGAGCCAGCGCACTTCGGCGTCGCTCACATGCACAGCCTCGTCGCTGGCGAGGGCGTAGAGGCAGCTGCGCACCCATTCCGTCTCGCGCGGGCCCATGGGCGATTGCGCGACCGCCGCGGACACCGCCTCGCGGGCGGCCGCGACCAGTGCGGGCGGGGCGCACTCCGCGCGCTCGATCACGCGCACCAAAAGTGGCGCGGCGATGACGCCTGCGCGGGGGCCATGCGCGGCGAGCCAGGCGGCGTCGGCGTTGGCGATCGTGTTGTCGGCGCCGAGGACGTGGTCGCTCACGGCGTCCATGACCGCGCCGGTCCAGCCGTCGCAACCGTCGGCGAACTCGCCCGCGAGGGTGAAGAAGGTGTGACTGTCCCCGCGCGACACGACGCCGCCGGGAAACACCGCGCGGCGGAATGCGGAGGCTTCATCGGCGTCCACGCGCGCGTCCGCGGCGATGCGGTCCACAAGGTCGAGGAGGACGGCGGCGGCAGACGGACTCATGGCGTACTCCGGGCGCAGGGCGCGTGGACGCTACCACCAGCGCCTCAAGGTCGCGTTAATGCGTGGCAGCCCTCCCTCCCCGCGGGAGGGAGGATGGCGCGACGCCGAAACAGGACCGCGGGCCTATGGCCCGCCAGGTCTCGCAGGATCGAAAAGAATGCGGGCCATAGGCCCGCGGTCCTCATCGCGAAAAGTGGAGCGCGATCCGTAGGGTGGATTGAGCGAAAGCGAAATCCACCACCGTTCGCGCGAGACCATGGTGGATTTCGCGCCGCTCAATCCACCCTACGCGCGGCGCGCGTTGCTACTCTGGTTTGGAGCGCGTCGGAGGAGGAAGCATTCCGGAGTGACTCAGGTCTTCGTGCAGCCTTTGAACTACATCGGTGTCCGGCCCGAGAATAATCGGGCGAAGGCCCGCAATATCGGAAGGTAGTTCCATGCTCAGATCTGCGATGACTGAGACGTTGGTTCGACCGAGTAGCGCGAAGAAGTAACCCGTTTCAAAAACTACATTCTGGCGCGCACGTGGCTTCGACGCATCACCATTTTTGGCACCTTCGTCGTCGGGGGTGAACAGACATATCGCATGGTCCACGCGGCCGTACATTTCGATAAGTTCAATAACTGTTCGCGACGATCCAGGCTGATCCGCAATCACTATCGGCTCAAGCCTTTGTGAGCGGACCCAGTTTACGATCCTATCTTTCAGAATATGGTCATGACCGTGCACAATGAACACTCGCCCCGTTGGAGCGCCGCTGCCAGCGAAGGAGGCGTGCTCCTTAGCGATTATTACCAGTCGTATGGCTTCAAAGAACTGCAGCAGCGCGCTGCGCACATCCTCGTCATCGTAGTCTTCGTCCACATACAGATCGTGAATGGCGTCTATGTCGGCTTGAAATGGCTCTTTCTTAAACTTCAGCTGTTCAGCAAGAATTTCTAGCGACGTTTCCGCAAATCGCAGCGCCGCACCCCCGTTCAAGCGATCCTCTTCCAGCTTGGAAATCGTCTCTTGCCAAATGGTCGCGGGTAGCGATTTCATGATCCCCTCACAACGGAATATTATCGTGCTTCTTCCAGGGGTTCTCCAGCTTCTTGCCCTTCAGCGCGCGCAGTGAGCGCACGAGGCGCTTCCTCGTTTCGCGCGGCATGATCACGTCGTCGAGATAGCCGAGGCTTGCGGCCACGAAGGGGTTGGCGAAGCGGTCCTGGTATTCCTTGGTGCGGGCGGCGATCTTTTCGGCGTCGCCGATATCGCCGCGGAAGATGATCTCCACGGCGCCTTTGGCGCCCATCACCGCGATTTCCGCCGTGGGCCAGGCGTAGTTCACGTCGCCCCGCAGGTGCTTGGAGCTCATGACGTCATAGGCGCCGCCATAGGCCTTGCGCGTGATGACGGTGACTTTCGGCACCGTCGCCTCGCCGTAGGCGAAGAGCAGCTTCGCGCCGTGCTTGATGAGGCCGCCGTATTCCTGGCGCGTGCCGGGAAGGAAGCCGGGCACGTCGACGAAGGTCACGATCGGGATGTTGAAGGCGTCGCAGA
>CAZGYQ010000143.1:0-2921 GCA_964530695.1 uncultured Caulobacteraceae bacterium | reverse complement strand
GGCAGACGGAAACGGGCGCGTGCCTCATCGGCAATCTGCCAGGCGCCACGGCGATGAAGCCGGGTTCTGCGACGCGTCCATTCTTCGGCATCATGCCGGCGCTCGTCGATGCGGACGGGAAGTTCCTCGATGGCGCGGCGAGCGGCAATCTCGTGCTGCTCGATTCCTGGCCGGGCCAGATGCGCACCGTTTACGGCGACCACGCACGATTCTTCGACACCTACTTCCGCACCTATCCCGGCATGTACTTCACCGGCGACGGCTGCCGGCGCGACGAGGATGGCTACTACTGGATCACGGGCCGTGTGGACGACGTCATCAACGTCTCCGGCCACCGCATGGGCACGGCGGAAGTGGAGAGTGCGCTCGTCGCGCACCACAATGTGGCCGAAGCCGCCGTCGTCGGCTTCCCGCATGACATCAAGGGGCAGGGCATCTACGCGTACGTCACCTTGAACCTGAACACAGAGGCCAGCGAGGACCTGCGCAAGGAACTCGTCGGCTGGGTGCGCAGGGAGATCGGCCCGATCGCGGCGCCCGACGTGATCCAGTTCGCGCCCGGCCTGCCGAAGACGCGCAGCGGCAAGATCATGCGACGCATCCTGCGCAAGATCGCCGAAAACGACATCGGCGCCCTCGGCGACACATCGACGCTCGCCGATCCCGCGGTCGTGGATGATCTGGTGAAGAATCGCGGAGGCGCCTAGACGATTTTCAGCCGGATCATGTCGCGCGCCGCCGCCATGATGGCCTCCTCGCCGGCGCGGGGCGACCAGCCGAGTTGGGCCTTCGCTTTCTCCGGAGAGGCGTCGCGGCGCTTGCCGAGTTCGAAAAGGCGTCCGCGCACGATAGGGTCGAACATCGCGGCGAGGCGCAGCATCAGATCCGGCAGCTCGCTGGTGGGGATTTTCTTCGCGCGTTCGGGAAGGTTGGCCTTCAGGACTGCCGCCACGTCCTTCATCCAGAAGTACCCGTTGGCTGCAATGTAGCGCTCGCCCGCGGCGTTCGGCGCGAGCATGGCGCGGTAGTGGAGGTCGGCCACATCGCGCACGTCGACGATGGGGAAGCCGAAGCGCGGACAGCCGGGCAGCGCGCCCTGCAGGATGAGCTTCACGATTTCCAGCGATGCGGAATAGTCGTTTCCAAGCACCGGTCCGAGCACGGCGCCCGGATTGACTGTCGTGAGTTCCAGCGGCCCGCCTTCGCGCTTCATCCAGTCCCACGCGGCGCGTTCGGCGATCGTCTTCGAGCGTTCGTAAGGGCCGGTGTCCTTGAGGTTTGTCTCGTCGCTCCAGTCGGCTTCCGTGTGCGGCGACGCGCGCCCGCCGCGCCCGTAGGCGATGCACGCCACCGAGGCCGTCATCACCACCCGCGTCACGCCCGCGTCGCGCGCGGCTTTCAGGACGCGCAGCGCGCCGTCGCGGGCGGGGATCACCAGTTCATCGTCGCTCTTCGGATCGCTTGACGGCAAAGGCGAGGCCACGTGCTGCACGTACCGGCATCCGGCGACGGCTTCCGTCCAGCCGGCGTCGCTCGTAAGATCCGCCGCGTGAAAGCTCAGCCTGTCGCCGAGGTCCACGAGCGTGCCGAGCGCCGCGCGGACTTCGGCTTCCCGGGACAGCGATCGCACCGTCGCGCGCACCCGCCAGCCTTCCCGGATCAGTTGGGCGACGCAGAAACCGGCGATGTAGCCCGAACCGCCAGTGACCAGGACGACGCCGCGTTCGCTCATGCGCTATGCTCCTTTGTCGCGCCTCGGGCGCCTTGCATTGTTGTGTCAAATTGACATTATTGGTATATTGTGTCAAATCAAACCGACGCCGCCAAACGCGCCCGCCTGCTGGAGGCTGCCAGGACTGTGTTCGCCCGCTACGGGTTCAAGCGCGCCTCGATGGCCGACATCGCCGCCGAGGCAGGGGTGTCGCGCCCAGCGCTCTACCTGTGGTTCCGCTCCAAGCAGGACGTCCTGCGGTCGCTTGCCGAACAGCTGCGCGACCTGGCGTTGGCCGGCGCGGCGGCAGGCTGGAAGGACGACGCTGCATTCGCCGCCAATCTGGAGGCCATGATCCTCGGGCGGGATGCTGACTTTTTCCAGCTTCTCCACGCCTCGCCGCACGGCGCGGAAATCATGGCGGCCGACGAGAAGCTGACGGCGGAGGTTTCGCGCGATCTGGACCGGCGATTCCGGGCGTTGCTGGCGACGCGGACGCGCGAGGCAGCGGACCGGCGCGTGATTGATCTGGCTTGCGTGGGCGGCGACGAGCACGCCTTCGCCGACATCGTCGCGGTTTCGTCGAAGGCGGTCATCAATGAGGCGCAGGACGAGGACGCCTTCCGTCGTGGCGTTCAACGGCTCGCACGCGTTCTCGCGGCGTCCGTGCGTGTCTAGCGCCGGTCCGGTAGCCGATCCCGGGCTCGAACCGGGACGCCCTCACAGGCAACAGATTTTGAGTCTGCCGCGTCTACCAATTCCGCCAATCGGCCGGACCGGGTCGAAGGTGCGAGCGGTAACGAACCGGGACGGGCGCTGTCAAATGCCGCGGCGGGATTTGCGACGATAGTTTTTGTCTATCCAGCCGGTTGCCGCTCTCGATTTGACTTCCTTGAGCGAGCCCTCCAAGCGGGGCGCCGGCAAACCGCCAGCCAGATGAGGGAAAAGTTCATGGCACTGTCGTCCTCGAAGACGCTCGACAATCTGAAGGCCGCGTTCGCGGGCGAGAGCCAGGCGAACCGTCGCTACCTGTACTTCGCACAGAAGGCCGACGTCGAAGGCTACAACGATGTGGCCACCGTCTTCCGCTCCACCGCCGAAGGCGAAACGGGCCACGCGCACGGCCACCTTGAATTCATGGAAGGCGTGGGCGACCCGGCCACCGGCCTGCCGATCGGCGCCACGTCCGACAACCTGAAGGCCGCCATCG
>CAZGYQ010000142.1:0-2937 GCA_964530695.1 uncultured Caulobacteraceae bacterium | reverse complement strand
CGAAGACGTCGTCGACGGCGTGAAACTGCGCTCGCAGCTCACCGCCGCGGCGCTCGACCATATCGGCGAGGAAAGCGCGGCCCGGGCCCGGGCGCTCGACCTGCTGCACGGCGCGCTGTTCCGCGGCCGCATGATCGCCAAGGACCGGCTGGGCGACGGCGCGGGCGGACACGAGACGGCAGGTCTCCTGTGCCAGGTCGCCGACGAGGTCATCACCGCGCTCTACGATTACACCACCACGCACGTGTTCCGCGCGCGCAACCCCACCGAGGGCGAACGCTTCGCGCTGGTCGCGGTCGGCGGCTACGGCCGCGGACAGATGGCGCCGTCGTCGGACATCGATCTCCTGTTCCTGCGCTCCTACAAGGAAACGCCGTGGTCGGAGAGCGTGACCGAGTTCATGCTCTACATGCTCTGGGACATGAGCCTGAAGGTCGGCCATGCGTCACGCACCGTCGATGAATGCATGCGGCTCGCCCGGGAAGATCACACCGTGCAGACGGCGCTGCTCGAGGCGCGGTTCATCGCCGGCGATCGCGAACTGTTCGATGCGTTTGTCGCGAGATTCCGCAAGGAAGTCCTCGATCCCGGTCACCGCGCATTCGTCGCCGCCAAGCTCAAGGAGCGCGACGAGCGCCACGCGCGCGCCGGCGCGTCGCGGTACCTCGTCGAGCCCAACGTCAAGGAGGGGAAGGGCGGCCTGCGCGATCTGCACACGCTGTTCTGGATCCAGCGGCGCCGGCAGGGCTTGGGCAATCTCCTCGACTATGCGTCCGCGGGAACCTTCACGCGCGAGGAAATCGGGCTCGGCATGCGGGCGTCGGAGTTTTTCTGGCGCGTGCGCTGCCACCTGCATTTCCTGACCGGACGCCCCGAAGAGCGCCTGACTTTCGACGTGCAGCCGGAGCTCGCGCGGCGGCTCGGCTTCGGCGCGCGTGGCGGAACGCCGGCCGTCGAGCGTTTCATGAAGCGCTATTTTCTCGCGGCCAAGGACGTCGGCACGCTGACGCGCATCATGTCGGCCAAGCTCGAGGCCGACAACGCCAAGCGCAAGCCCACGGGCCTGTCGCGCTTCATCTCCAACGGCAGCCAGCGCGGGCGCGTCGATGCGGACGGCTTCCGCGTGGAGTCCGGGCGGCTGGCGGCGGAAACGTCGGACGTGTTCGATTCCGATCCGGTGAACCTGCTGCGCATTTTCCGCATCGCCGATGCGCGCGATCTCGATATTCATCCCGATGCGCTCGCCGACGTGACGCGGCGGCTGAAGAAGATCACGCCGGCGGTGCGCGCGAATGCCGACGCACAGGCGCTTTTCCTGCAGATCGCCGCCTCGCCGCACAGTCCCGCGGCGGCGCTGCGTCTGATGAACGAAGCCGGCGTGCTCGGGCGTTTTCTCCCGGAATTCGGCCGCATCGTCGCGCAGATGCAATTCAACATGTATCACCACTACACGGTCGATGAGCACACGCTGCGCGCCGTCGAGGTGATCAGCGACATCGAGAAGGGACGCTGCGCGACCGAACACCCGCTGGCGACGGCCATCTTCCCGAAGATCGTCAATCGCCGCGCGCTCTATCTCGCCATGCTGCTGCACGACACCGGCAAGGGCATCGGCGACCAGCAGGAAGAGGGCGAAAAGACCGCCATGGCCGCCTGCGCGCGCCTCGGCATGCCGCAGGAAGAAGTGGAGCTCGTCGGCTGGCTTGTGCGCCATCACCTGTTGATGAGCGACGTGGCGCAGAAGCGCGACATCGGCGATCCGCGCACGGTGGCGACGTTTTCGGAAGCGGTCGGCACGCTGGAACGCCTGCGCCTGCTGCTGGTGCTGACTATCGCCGATATTCGCGCCGTGGGTCCCGGCGTGTGGAACGGGTGGAAGGGCCAGTTGCTCCGTGATCTCTATCGCCTTGCGGAGGCCGCGTTCCACGGTGGGCGCACCGATGAAGTCGGCGTGCGCGAGCGGCTTGCGGACCAGGCGCTCGAGATCAGGACGGAGCTCGTCGCGGCGCTGAAGCCCTCGCCGCGTCTGGTGCAGTGGCTCGACACGCTGGACGACGCCTACTGGCTCTCCTTCGATCGCGATGCGCTGCAGTGGCACGTGGAGGCTGCGTCGGATTTCCTCTCCGGCGGCGGCGACGAGAACGGCGTCCATGTCGCGGCGCGGGCCATGCCGAAGCGCGGGGTGACCGAACTTCTCGTGCACGCGCGGGACCGTTCGGGGCTGTTTGCATCGCTCGCCGCGTCGCTCGCCGCCGGCGGCGCGGATGTCTCGGACGCGCGCGTGCACACCACGCGCGATGGCCAGGCCTTCGACGTGTTCTCGTTGCTCGACGCCGAAGGCGCGCCGTTTGGCGCATCGGACCCGCACCTCCTGCAGCGCCTGGCCGTGCGCGTGAAGGCGGCGGCGGAGGGCGCGCCGCAGGCGCCGCTCGCACGCAAGCCCGTGCAGCGCCGCGCGGCAGCGTTCGCCATCGAGCCCTGGGCGCGCATCGACAACGATCTTTCCCGCGAGGCGACGGTGATCGAGGTTTCGGGCCGCGACCGGCCGGGCCTCCTCGCGGCGCTGGCGCAGGTGCTCGCGGATGCGAAGGTGTCGATCACCTCCGCCCACATCGACGCCTACGGGGAGCGGGTGGCGGACGTGTTCTACGTCACGGAGTCCGATGGCGCGCAAGTGACCGATCCCGCGCGTATCGCGCTGCTGCAGACGCGCCTGACGGACGCGCTGCGCGAGAACGAACCCGACGCGCCGGCCGATCCCGCCCGTCGCAGTCTCGCCGTGGCGCCCGCGAGCACGGGGCGCTAGGGGTGAAATTAGTCTGACAGATTCAGCGCATCACCACACTTTTCCGCGCTGCATCCCATGGCGCCCAACAATCGCACGTGAATCTATCCGACCGGACTCCGCGCCGATCTAAACTCCGGTCATCGCCTCCG
>CAZGYQ010000141.1:0-3079 GCA_964530695.1 uncultured Caulobacteraceae bacterium | reverse complement strand
AGAATTTGAGGAAGCGAAAGCTGTCTTCCACCTTCTCTCCGGCGCCGTTGTCGCGAGTCTTCTTGGCCTGGCCATAAAAGACGACCATCTCGCCGCGTTCACCCTTGCGCACATGCGCGCCGATCTGGTTCGCCTGGCGGAGCGTGATCCAGTAGGGCGAGACATAGCCGTTCGCCACGGCGGCGCTCCACAACATGATGACGTTCACACCGCGATAATTCTCGCCGGTGGCGCGGCGCGGCAGAGCGAGCCCGGTGCGTGCGCCGTCCCATGGTTTGCGCCATGGCATGACGCCGCGCTCCAGCTCGGTGAGGATCTTGGTGGTGATTTCCAGGGCGATGTCGCGGCGATGGCCGACGATCGTTGAATGAATAGTCATGATGTCTTGCTCCGAAACGGAAAGCGCCGCCGGATGACCAGCGGCGCGTTGGGATTGATTGAGGCGAAGGGTTCAGGCGGCGTCGGCTTCCGCCAACGCTTCTTCTCCGGCGGACGTGATGACCAACACGCCGGTTCTGGGTGGTGTGATGAGCACATCGGGCAGCCAATCCCTGAGTTGGCGCACCGCCACGCGCGCGAGATCGGTGCGCTTCATCTTGGCGAAGGCCGCGATCTTCGGCTTGCGCGCCCGCTCCGACAGTTTGGACATGGCCGGCGCGGTTGAGAGCGCTTCAAGCGTGTAGGCTTTGGGCGCCTTTTCCCAAAACTCGCTCGACGCTTCCCAATGGCGGCTCATGTCGAGATCGAGGACGGTCGCGAGTTCGTCTGCGGTTGTCTGCGTGCGATCCGCCGAAGGCGAAGCGCCATCATGCGTGACATCGACGGCCTCCGCGACGAAGAGGGCGAGGAGTTTGACGAGATTTTCGGCTGGTTCGCTTGCGAGCTGGGCGAGGTCCGCGTCCGCGTAAGCGGCGGAAGCGTCTATGCGTACTTGTTCAAAGCGGTCATCGTCATCGAAGCCAACAGGCGAGATCGCGACACCCAGGCCGGGCACGTCGGCGCGCGCCACACTCCGACGGACGAGCGCCAGTACCGTGAGAGCGAGCGCGATATGAGGACGTGCGGAAAGCTCAGCGCGCAACGCGCGTGTGCGGGCCGCGGTCAATTTCTCTACAAGCGATTTCGGTAAGGTCGGCGATTTCGCTATCGCTTCAAACGATGAATCGCCTGCGTCAGGCGCAACGTCGGACTCGACGGAGCGTCGCTTGCGGATTGCCTTGAGATCGCTGCGCTTGATGAGGCCGCGGGTGATGATGGGATCGCCATTGCGGTCGATCGTCACGACGGCGCCGGCGTGCGCCATCTCGGCCTTATCCCATTCCTGGTGCGACTCCCGCAGTGCATCGAGCCGCGCTTCGGCCGCGTCGCGCGCGGTCCACAGCGCCTCATTGTCGGCATCTGACTCAAGTTCGTTGTCGAGCGCTTCGATTTCGGCTTCGAGTTTCGCAATCGCCGCGTTCTCTTCCTGTGTCAGCGGCCGGGTGCGCGGACGCACGCGCTCGCTCGCGCAGCCTTCGATTTGCCCGTGGTGCAATTGGGCCTCGACCCAAGCCCATCCCTCGGCGGCGAGATTTTCGCGCATCTCGTCGATGCGCTCCGCCGCCAGCCCTTGGAGGAGTTCACCGTCTTCAAGGAAGGCGACCTCATCCTCGAACAGGTCGCGGACGACCCGGCCGCCGGCTGCTTCATAGGCCTCCAGCCCAACGAAGCGCGCCAGCCGGTCGGTGGCGGGCGCGCGTCCGCCAGAGAGCGCGTTGCGGATGCTTGGCGCGTGGGTGATCGGTTTCGGGACTTGCTTGAACAGACGCTCTTGGGCGCCGTGGTCGTCGGTCAGACAGAAAGCCCGCGCGACGTCGAGCGTGAGATCGCCCTTGCGATAGGCGGTGCGGATCTTTGGCGAGAGGCGACCCAAGGCGAGGCGCTGCTCGACATGACGCACGTTCGCGCCGAACCGTTCGGCGATGGCTTCGACGCTCATGCCGTCATCGGCGAGACGGGCGAAGGCTTCCATTTCGTCCATGGCGTTCATGGCGACGCGTTGGACATTCTCGGCGAGCGAGGCTTCCGCGCTCAGCTCCGGCTCGATGATGGTGCACGGCGCCGCGAAATCGCGCGCCAGCTTGCCTTGCTTGATGAGGAGCTTGAGCGCCGCCAGCCTACGCGATCCGGCCACCACGGCATAGCGGCCATCTTCCGCGCGTACGACGGAGAGATTTTGCAGGAGGCCATGCGCGGCGATGGAGGCGGCGAGCACCTCGATATCCGCGCGCTTGTCGGTGCGGCGCACGTTGTCTTCGTGCACCACGAGTTTGCTGACCGCGACGAAACAGGCGCGTTGCGTGTCGGCGCCAGTGTCCAGAATTTCGGTTGTCATGGGATTGCTCCAGAAGGTGAGCGGCGGACGCCTCGGTCCGCCGGGGCCGCGCGTTGCGACCATTTTCCTCCTGGCCCGCGCCTGAAGCCGGCCGGGTCGAGGGCTTCAGAGCGTCAGCGTCCCTCGACGCGGACGGCTGCGCGGGCGATGCGCGTTGGTCGCGGCGCGTGGGCCCGGCTGATTCGGGTCGTGCTTCAGCAGGGAGCGGGTGGCCGCCGGGAAAGACTCAACCGAAAGTGGGCCTCGTGGGGACGTAAGATGGCGCGCGCGCTGACCGGACAAGTGGGCAGGGTAGAAACGTGACCGGGCGGCGGTCCCATACGCCGCCGTTGTACGCGCCGAACGGAGCGCGCCTTGACGACATCGATCTGGAGCTGCTTCGCCGCTTGAAGGCGGACGCACGCATACAGAATCAATCGCTCGCGCGGGCGTTGGGCTTGTCGCCAAGCGGATGCTTGAAGCGTGTGCGCCGCTTGGAGGAGGCCGGCGCGATCAAGGCTTACGTTGCTGTCGCGGAGGAGAGCATGTTTGCGGCGTGGTCAATGCTCTGGGTGAGCGTCAAATTGCGTCGCCGTGCTCACAAGCGGCGTGAGGCCTTCGAAGCCATGCTGCGCGAGACGCCGGAAGTCATCGAAGCGCACAGCATCGCCGGCCGTTTCGACTATATCCTGAAGACCGCATTGCCATCGGTATCGGCCTGGGACG
>CAZGYQ010000140.1:0-3594 GCA_964530695.1 uncultured Caulobacteraceae bacterium | reverse complement strand
GCCTGATCGCAACGCCGGACCTGATGGCCCTCGTCGGCCGTCTCGGCAAGGTGCTCGGCCCCCGCGGCCTGATGCCGAACCCGAAGGTCGGCACCGTGACGATGGACGTCGGCAAGGCCGTGAAGGACGCCAAGGGCGGCGCCGTGGAGTTCCGCGTCGAGAAGGCCGGCATCATCCACGCCGGCGTCGGCAAGGCGAGCTTCTCGAAAGAGGCGCTGATCCAGAACGCCCGCGCGTTCATCGATACCGTCGCGAAAGCCCGGCCGTCGGGCGCGAAGGGCGTCTTCGTGAAGAAGATCGCGCTGAGCTCCACCATGGGCCCCGGCGTGCGCATCGATACGTCGAGCGCGACGCAGCCGCAGTAACCGTCGCGGCGGACCTCCGTTCGCCTCGACGACTTTGGCAAAGGGCCGGCGCACCGGATGGTGGGCCGGCCTTTCTGTGTTCGGACGAGATCATGCGGTGGGGGCCGAATCGGCGCTTGCCGCCGCATGTTCCCCGGGGCGGCGGCGGGCCTTTCCGAAAGGGGCCTATGAAGGCGGTTGGGGATGATTGCGTCAGGACTGTGGAAAACAGCGGAAGAACGAACGCAAATGCAGCAGAGGCCCTTGCCAACTCGGCACAGGGCTCGCTATAGACCGCGTTTCGTGTTGGCGGGTTAACCTCGCCAATCGAATTTCCTGTCCGAGAATGCAGGTGTCCCGTCGGTCGGTCAAGGCCGGTCAGCACGGGGCTTAAACCGAGCCGGAGACGGCGACCGGGCCCGCAGGAGACAGAGCTGAAGGTTTCACCCCTTCCCGCCGCGAATGCGGGGGCGAGGGCTACGCTACCGAGGCGCTGGGCCGAGCAATCGGCTGGACGGGCGCGTGCGACATCGGGGTCGCGCGGCGTCTGCGAGGTGATCGGAGGCGTTGCGCGGCGCAAGTTTGTCGCCCGCGGTCCGGGAGCTGGAATGGGCCAGCGACCGTAAAACAGGAGACCGCAATGGATCGTGCTCAAAAAGCGCAAGCGGTGGAGGACCTGAAAGGGATCTTCGCCAAGTCCGGCGTGGTGGTTGTCAGCCACTATGCGGGATTGACCGTTGCGGACATGACTGCTCTCCGCGTGCGCCTTCGTGAGGCGGGCGCGAGTCTGAAAGTAGTGAAGAACCGGCTCGCCAAGATCGCTCTTGACGGCACGCCGGGCGCGGCGGGTTCCGGCATGTTCACCGGACCGGTCGCCATCGCGTACTCGGTTGATCCCGTGGCGGCCACCAAGGTCGCCGTCGCCTACGCCAAGGAGAAGGACAAGTTTGTCCTGCTCGGCGGCATCATGGGCGCGGACGTTCTCAACGAGAACGCGGTGAAGGCATTGGCGACGCTTCCGTCGCTCGATGAACTGCGCGGCAAGATCGTGGGCCTCATCCAGGCGCCCGCGACCAAGATCGCCGGCGTCCTCGCGGCGCCGGGCGGCCAGCTCGCACGGGTCATCAACGCCTACGCCACCAAGGACGCGGCCTAGATTCAGAAACCTGGGCCGCAGCAGTCATATTCGCAACGCCACGTTGAAAAACTTCAGGGGTGTAACCACATGTCCAAACTCGAAAAAATCGTCGACGACCTTTCCAGCCTGACCGTTCTCGAAGCGGCCGAGCTCTCCAAGCTGCTCGAAGAGAAGTGGGGCGTCAGCGCCGCAGCTCCGGTTGCGGTGGCGGCGGCTCCGGCGGCCGGCGGCGGCGGCGCAGCCGCAGTCGAAGAGAAGACGGAATTCACCGTCATGCTCACGGGCGCCGGCGACAAGAAGATCGAAGTCATCAAGGAAGTGCGCGCAATCACGGGCCTCGGTCTCAAGGAAGCCAAGGACCTCGTCGAAGGCGCGCCGAAGGCAGTCAAGGAAGGCGTCAACAAGGCTGACGCCGAGAAGTTCAAGGCCCAGCTCGAAAAGGCCGGCGCCAAGGTCGATCTGACCTGATCTGAACCAACGACGCATGGGCCGGGCCGCGTCTCAAGCGCGGCTCGGCCTGATGCGTTTCTATCTCGTGCGCGGTTTTTTTGTCCGCGCCGGAGTTCTTCTCGCCCGTGGAACTCCGTTCGAGCCGAACGCTCGGAACTCGTCCCTGCCGCAAGGGACATCGACAGCGGGCGAGGCGGCGACCAGCGTCGCATTCCGGGAGGTTCGGCGGCGCCGACCGGATGTGACCAACGGGGAGAGCGATGGCTCTGACTTTCACGGGCAAGAAGCGAATCCGCAAGTCCTTCGGCAAGATCCCGGAAGCGGGCGCCATGCCGAACCTCATCGAGGTACAGAAGAGCTCCTACGAGCAATTCCTGCAAAAAGACGTGAAGGCGGCGGATCGCCGCGAGGAAGGCATCGAGGCGGTGTTCCGCTCTGTCTTCCCGATCAAGGATTTTTCGGAGCGCGCGCTCCTTGAGTATGTCGCCTACGAATTCGAGAATCCGAAGTTCGACGTGGAAGAGTGCCAGCAGCGCGACATGACCTATGCGGCGCCGCTGAAGGTGAAGCTGCGGCTGATCGTGTTCGAATCCGACGAGGAGACGGGCGCGAAGTCCATCAAGGACATCAAGGAACAGGACGTCTATCTCGGCGATATCCCGCTGATGACCGACAAGGGCACGTTCGTCGTGAACGGCACCGAGCGCGTCATCGTCTCGCAGATGCACCGTTCGCCGGGCGTCTTCTTCGATCACGACAAGGGCAAGACGCACTCGTCGGGCAAGTTGCTGTTCGCCGCGCGCGTCATCCCCTACCGCGGCTCCTGGCTCGACTTCGAATTCGACGCCAAGGACATCCTGTTCGTTCGCATCGACCGCAAGCGCAAGCTGCCGGCGACGACGCTGCTCTATGCCCTCGGCATGGACGGCGAGCAGATCCTGTCGACGTTCTACGACAAGGTCGCCTACCGCCGGACCCCGAAGGGCTGGACGCTGCGCTACCGCGCCGAGAAGTGGCGCGGCGTGAAGCCGGTGTTCGACCTCGTCGACGCCAAGACCGGCAAGGTCGTGGCCGAAGGCGGCAAGAAGATCTCCGCACGCGTCGCCAACAAGCTCGCCGAAGACGGCGTGCTCGACATCCTCGTGCCGTCGGAAGACCTCTATGACCGCTTCCTCGCCGAGGACCAGGTCAACGCCGAAACCGGGGAAATCTTCGCCGAAGCGGGCGAAGGCATCACCGAGGCGCTCGTCGCTTCGCTGATCGACGCCGGCATCGACGAGATCGAGGTCCTCGACATCGACAACGTCACGGTCGGGCCGTACCTGCGCAACACGATGGCGCTCGACAAGAACGAGACGCGCGAACAGGCGCTGTTCGACATCTACCGCGTGATGCGTCCTGGCGAACCGCCGACAATCGAGACCGGCGAGACGCTGTTCCGGGGCCTGTTCTCGGATTCCGAGCGCTACGACCTTTCGGCGGTCGGCCGCGTGAAGATGAACATGCGCCTCGGCCTCGACACGGACGACGAGCAGCGCACGCTGCGCGCTGAAGACATCGTCGCCGTCATGCGTACGCTCCTCGACCTGCGTGAAGGCCGCGGCGAAATCGACGACATCGACAACCTCGGCAACCGCCGGGTGCGTTCGGTCGGCGAGCTGA
>CAZGYQ010000139.1:0-3884 GCA_964530695.1 uncultured Caulobacteraceae bacterium | reverse complement strand
CGCCGTCCATCTGCGCCGCGCCCGTGATCATGTTCTTCACGTAGTCGGCGTGGCCGGGGCAGTCGACGTGGGCGTAGTGACGGTTGGCCGTCTCGTATTCCACGTGCGCGGTGTTGATCGTGATGCCGCGGGCTTTTTCTTCCGGAGCCGCATCGATGTCGGCGTAGCTCATCGCCTTCGCGCCGCCGGACTTCGCCAGCGTCATCGTGATCGCCGCCGTCAGCGTCGTCTTCCCATGGTCGACGTGGCCGATCGTGCCGATGTTGCAGTGCGGCTTCGTCCGCTCGAATTTTGCCTTGGCCATCGTGGCTCTCCTACTTCTTTTCTTCCGTTGGGAGCGCGGACCTTCAGGTCCGCAACATTCTATTTCGACAGGATTGCGGGCCTGAAGGCCCGCGCCCCCTTACGCGCGCAGCTTGGCGAGCAGTTCCTGGCTCACGGCCTTGGGAACTTCCTCGTAGTGGCTGAACTGCATGGTGAAGTTCGCGCGGCCCTGCGAGAAGGACCGGAGCGTGTTCACGTAGCCGAACATGTTGGCCAGCGGCACCATCGCGTTGATGACGGTGGCGTTGCCGCGCATGTCCTGCCCCTGGATCATGCCGCGCCGGGAGTTCAGATCGCCGATCACCGAGCCGACATAATCTTCCGGCGACACGACCTCGACCTTCATGATCGGTTCGAGGAGGCGCGGATCGCCCTTTTCCTTCAGTTCGCGGAACGCTGCGCGCGCCGCGATTTCGAAGGCAAGAACGCTGGAGTCGACGTCGTGGTAGGCGCCGTCCACGAGCGTCGCTTTCACGTCGATGATCGGGAAGCCGGCCAAGAGGCCGTTTTCCTTTTCCGACGTGAGCCCCTTCACGACGCCCGGCACGAATTCCTTCGGCACCGCGCCGCCGACAATCTCGTTCTCGAACACGAAGCCCGTGCCGGGTTCGCCCGGAACGAATTCGAGCTTGATGCGCGCGAACTGGCCGGTGCCGCCCGTCTGCTTCTTGTGCGTGTAGTCGATGGTGGCGGCCTTGCCGAGCTTTTCACGGTACGCCACCTGCGGCGCGCCGATGTTGGCTTCGACCTTGTAGGTGCGGCGCAGGATGTCGACCTTGATGTCGAGGTGCAGTTCGCCCATGCCCTTCAGGATGGTCTGGCCGGTCTCGTGATCGGTCGACACGCGGAAGGATGGATCCTCCGCGGCGAGCTTTGCGAGCGCCACGCCCAGCTTTTCCTGGTCGGCCTTCGACTTCGGCTCCACCGCGAGTTCGATGACCGGCTCCGGGAATTCCATGCGCTCGAGGATGACCGCCTTGTTGGGATCGCAGAGCGTATCGCCGGTGCGCGTGTCCTTCAGGGACGTGAGCGCGACGATGTCGCCCGCGTACGCTTCCTTGATGTCCTCGCGGTTGTTGGCGTGCATCAGCAGCATGCGGCCGACGCGCTCCTTCTTGTCGCGCGTCGAGTTCAGCAGGCCGTCGCCGGTGTTCAGCTTGCCGGAATAGATTCGGCAGAACGTGATCGTGCCCACGAACGGGTCGTCCATGATCTTGAACGCGAGCATGGAGAAGGGCTCGTCATCCGACGAGACGCGGGTGGTCTCTTCTTCGGTCTTGAAGTCGATGCCCTTGATGGCCGGACGATCGAGCGGGCTCGGCAGGTAGTCGACGACCGCGTCGAGCAACGGCTGCACGCCCTTGTTCTTGAACGCCGAGCCGCACAGCACCGGATACCAGGTTCCGTGGAGCACGGCCTTGCGGATCATGCGCTTCAGGGTGGCTTCGTCCGGCTCCTCGCCTTCGAGGAACTTCTCGAGCACGGCGTCATCGAGTTCGACCGCGGCTTCGACGAGCGCGGCGCGATACTCTTTCGCCTTGTCCACGAGATCGGCAGGGATCTCCTGCTCTTCGTACTTCGCGCCGAGGCTTTCATCGTTCCAGATGATCGCCTTCATCTTCACAAGATCGACCACGCCCTTGAAGCCGGCCTCGATGCCGATCGGCAGCTGCAGCGGCACCGGGCGAATGCCGAGGCGGTCCACGAGATCCTTGACGCAATTGTAGAAGTCCGCGCCGATCTTATCCATCTTGTTGGCGAACACGATGCGCGGGACGTTGTACTTGTCGCCCTGGCGCCAGACGGTTTCGGTCTGCGGTTCGACGCCCTGGTTGCCGTCGAGCACGCACACCGCGCCGTCGAGCACGCGCAGCGAACGCTCGACTTCGATGGTGAAGTCGACGTGTCCGGGCGTGTCGATGATGTTCAGGCGCTTGCCGTTCCAGAAGGTGGTCGTCGCGGCCGACGTGATCGTGATGCCGCGCTCCTGCTCCTGCTCCATCCAGTCCATGGTCGCAGCGCCGTCGTGCACTTCGCCGATCTTGTGCGACTTGCCGCTGTAGAACAGCACGCGCTCGGTCGTCGTCGTCTTGCCGGCGTCGATGTGCGCCATGATACCGAAGTTTCGGTAGTCTTCGATCTTGTACTGACGGGACATGAGGAAGTTCTTTCCGTGGCCGTGAGGAGCCCGGGCGCTTTTCGCGAAGCGTTAGGCTCGGTGGGTGCTACCAGCGATAGTGGGAGAAGGCGCGGTTTGCTTCCGCCATGCGGTGCGTGTCTTCACGCTTCTTCACCGCCGATCCGCGGTTGTTGGCCGCGTCGATGAGTTCGCCGGCGAGCCGGTCGACCATCGTGCTTTCGTTGCGCGCGCGCGCGGCTGTGACCAGCCAGCGGATCGCCAGCGCCTTGCGGCGCTCCGGGCGGACTTCCACCGGCACCTGGTACGTGGCGCCGCCGACGCGCCGCGAGCGCACTTCGATCGCCGGGGCCACGGACGCGAGCGCGTCGTGGAACACCTCGAGCGACGGGCGCTTCAGCTTCTTCTCGACGACGTCGAACGCGCCGTACACGATGGTTTCGGCGACCGACTTCTTTCCCTCGTACATGATGTAGTTCATGAACTTGGTGAGGGTTTCATCCCCGAACTTCGGGTCGGGTAGGACTTCGCGCGGCTCGGCGCGGTGACGACGGGACATCTCTTACAATCCTTACTTCGGACGCTTGGCGCCGTAGTGCGAACGACGTTGTTTGCGGTTCTTCACGCCTTGCGTGTCGAGCACGCCGCGCAGGATGTGGTAGCGCACGCCGGGCAAATCCTTCACGCGGCCGCCGCGGATCAGCACCACCGAGTGCTCCTGCAGGTTGTGGCCTTCGCCGGGGATGTAGCAGACCGCTTCGATGCCGGTCGTCAGGCGCACCTTGGCGACCTTGCGGAGCGCGGAGTTCGGCTTCTTCGGGGTCGTCGTGTAGACGCGGGTGCAGACGCCGCGGCGCTGCGGGCAGGCCTTGAGGGCCGGCGCCTTGTTCCGCTCGGCCAGCGGCTGGCGCGGCTTGCGGATGAGCTGGTTGATCGTCGGCACTGGGCTCTGCTTCCTTGCTTCAGACTGTCGGCCGGGCGCCCTTTCGGGGGGCAAATCCGGAATGCGAAAAACGCACGGCCCATTCCCTTCCCGAACCTGCCGAAGACGGCCTCAGGCCCGGAAGCGACGACGGATCGTGCTTGCGCGATCTTCCACGATCCGGCGTTGCCGGCGGCGAGGAAAGCGGTCCTCTATAGGGGGGCATCTCCGGCGTCAAGCAGAGACCGGCCGGGATTCGACGCCAGCGCCGTTGCGCCCGCGCGAGGGCGGCGCTATACGCGCGCCTTCGTCGGAGTATAGCTCAGCCTGGTAGAGCACCACGTTCGGGACGTGGGGGTCGTAAGTTCGAATCTTGCTACTCCGACCATCTTCTCCCCGGCCCCGCCGGGACCGGCGCTCCCGACGCCGTAGCATCATCCTCTCCATCCCTCGCCCGCGTGCGGGAGAGGGACAGCTTGAGCGCAGCGAAAGCAGGGTGAG
>CAZGYQ010000138.1:0-3932 GCA_964530695.1 uncultured Caulobacteraceae bacterium | reverse complement strand
GTAGTCCAGCGAGTCGTCATCGTTGCCCGTGAGCACGATGTACTTCGCATTGACCGTGCCGCCGAAGAACTCGATGCCGTCGTCGGCGTTGTTGTGGACCTGGATGTAGTTGACTTCGGTGCCCGAGCCGACGCCGCCGAACGTGATGCCGTTCAGCTCGTTGCCGGCCGTGCCCGGCAGCGGGAAGCCCGCGAAACGGACCTGCACATAGTCGAGCTTGCCGCTCGAGTCGGTCGCGGCATCCCCGCCGTAAAGCGCCGGATTTCCGCTCACGCCTTCGATTTCAGCCTGGCAAGCCGCCGAGCCTTGAGCGACCGCGGTGTTGCAGTTGCGGATCGGCGCACGGCCGAGGAGCACGAGGCCGCCCCACTGACCAATGGAGTTCTGGGGATCAACGGATCCGCTCAGATCCGACAGGGAAGTAAAGATGATCGGGTTGGTCACCGTGCCGTCCGCGATGAGCCGCGAACCACGATTGACGACGAGATAGTCAGCGCCGGACGCGCCATACACCGTCACGCCGGGCTCGATGGTGAGCGTGGCCGCCTGGCCGCCCGCTTGCGTTCCCGAGGCGCCGAGATCCGCACCGACATCAACCCGGCCGCTGAGGCGATAAACAACGTTCGTCAGACGCGGCAGGGTCAGATTCGAAAGAATGCCGCCGGTCACCTGGCAGATCGTCTGCGACCCGAGCGCGCCCTGGTTGGTCGTGCCGGTCGGACAAGCCGCGGAGCCACCGCCCGTGCCGCCGCCGCCGCCGCCCGTGCCGCCGCCCGGAAGCGTTCCGGAACTCGTGCCGCCTGGCGACTGAATCTGGGAACCGCCGCCGCCGCAGCCAGCCAGCCCAAGTGAAAGCGCAAGCGCGACAGCGCGTGCCTGATATCCGAACTTCATAAATTACCCCCTGCGCAACACGCGGGGCCGCATCGGGCGCCCCGGACTTGAGCCAAGTCCGGGCTCCTTAACGTGATCGCGAGAAGGTTTCGTGACGGCCATGTTTTGGTAAGAAAGAATCAGGCCCCGTGTCGCAGAATTGTCTCATCTCTCACGCCGCGCGAGCCGGCGGATCGACTCCATGCCCTTGCAGTACGGCTGGCCGTGATCATCTCCGTGGGCCAAAATGAAGCCTGACGCGTGCAGCGCGGAGATGTCGTCGGCCGTGAGAATTCATGACGATTTCGTGACAAACGGACAATCAAACTCCCGCGGCGTCCACGCCATGCTGGGCGCGGCGCTCGCCGCGCTCTGCGTCGCGTGCGACATCCCGGCGTCGGACTCGCGCGAGCAGGTCATTGCAGATCGCGACGTGGAATCGGCGGCATCGCCGGCGCCGGGAGAGCAGCGCTCCCAGTGGCGCGCGGTCAATGAACAAGCGTCCGCGATTTCCGGAAACCTCGTGGTGCGGAGAACCGATCCCCGCGCAGGCGAGATCACCCTCGCATTTGCGCACGGCGTCACCTTGTGGGCTCGTCCGGCCAGACTTCCCGCGTCCGACATCGGGGTCCGCGCGCTCCTCGCACGGACCCGGCGAACGCTCGGTACGCCCGAAGGGGTGTTTCCAGCCCTTTATGAAGTTGTCGAGGAGCGCGTCGCCATGAGCGCGCCGCAAGGCGGCCTGTGCGGCGGGCAGCGCTCCAGGTACCTCGCGATCGCCGAGTTCATGCAGGAGGACGGAAACTGGGCGCTGCGTGTGGTGTCCTTTCACGTGCCGCCGAAGGAGATGCGATCCCGCCGGATCGACCCGTCCGCGCTCCGGGACTGCTTTGCTTTCGATTTCACCGAGCGCGCACCGCTCTGAGGCGGAGCGCGTCCTGAAAATCGTCAAGAAACAGTTGCCGGCCCCGCCCCCCGGGACACAGCGATCGCTCTTGGGGGCCAAGGTCGGGACGCGCGAACCGAGAGGCCCAACTTTCCGCTTTACATTCCCCCCTGACGACCTTATGCGCCCCTTACCGGCGGACCTGGAAACAAGTCCACTAACGCTCCCCTCGGCCCAGGCCACACGGGGGACCGACTGACGGCATGAAAGCCTTCGGCACGGCCTCCCGGCGTAAGCTCCCGAACCCGTCCCTCAAGGCGGCTAGGCGAAGGAAGCGGACCTGACATTAGGCATGTCCGACTAACGCCGGCCTGGGTTCAACATCGCTCCACACCTTGGACAGTCGCGTCCGTGGGGCTTCGAGGTTTGAGGGGGCTGCCGGATGGATCACATCCAGTCGCTGACTTTCCCGTCGCCGTCGGACGCTGTGCGTTCGCTTGCGCCCGAAGGGCCGCTGGCGATTGCGCGTCCGCACCGCGTGGCGGCTGCAGGTCAATGGTTCCGGGAAAATTTCCCGGGCGAAATCTTTTACGCCGTGAAGGCCAACCCTTCGCCATGGGTGCTTGACGCGCTCTGGGGCGCCGGCGTGCGCGGCTTCGACGTGGCGTCGGAAGCGGAAGTGCGGCTCGTGTCCGAGCGATTCGGGCCGGAGGCGAAGCTCGCCTTCATGCACCCGGTGAAGTCGCGCCGCGCGATCGGCCGCGCCTACCTCGACCACGGGGTGCGCACCTTCGTCCTCGACACCGAGGAGGAGCTGCAGAAGATCCTCGTGGAAACCAACGGCGCGAAGGATCTCACGCTGATGGTCCGGCTCGCGGTGTCCAACGACGGCGCGTCGCTGCCGCTGGCGGCGAAGTTCGGCGTCTCGGCGCAGGACGCGCCCGATCTGCTGCGCAAGGCCCGCGGCGCCACCGAAGAGATGATGGGCATCTCCTTTCACGTGGGTTCGCAGTGCATGCGCCCGCTCGCCTACAAGACCGCGATGCTCGACGCCAACCGCGCGATCATCAAGGCCGGCGTCGTCGTCGACATCGTCGACGTGGGCGGCGGCTTCCCGGCGATCTACCCCGGCATGGAGCCGCCCGAAATGGGCGCCTACATGCGCGAGATCCGCGAGACGTTCGAGCAGATGTTCATCGCGCAGAACGCGGTGCTCTGGGCCGAACCCGGCCGCGCGCTCGTCGCGGAAGCGGGCTCCATCGTCACGCGCGTGGACCTGCGCAAGGGCGACGCGCTCTACCTGAACGACGGCGCCTACGGGAACCTGTTCGACGCCGCGCATGTGAAGTGGCCGTTCCCGGTCAAGCACATCCGTGACGGTGGCCAAGGCGGGGCATCGCGCGCCAAGCTCGCGCCGTTCCGGTTCTATGGGCCGACCTGCGATTCCATCGACGCGGCGCAAGGCCCGTTCATGCTGCCGGCGGACATCCGCGAGGGCGACCACATCGAGATCGGCATGCTCGGCGCCTATGGCGTGGCGATGTCGACGGGCTTCAACGGCTTCGGCGACACCACGACCGTGGTGAGCGAAGACGCGCCCTGGCGATCGATGTTCGCCGTCGAGGCGAAAGCGGAAGCCGTCGATGACACCGGCGTCGTCCGCCTGTCCGACCGTCGGCGCAAGCCGAAGCGGAAGTAGCACCGTTCTGGAGCATGGGCGCCCTCGCCCATGTCAGGTGACGGGGACGAGGGCGTCCCCCCTCCAGCGCGCACGGTTGAAGCCGTCACGCATTTCCGTCACACCCCTCCCGGTCCCGCGTGCGGCGGAGCGTCCGCAGGACCGATTTCGTTTCGACGCCGCCAGAAGGACTGACCACAATGGCCAAGGCGAAAATAACGGCAGCGACGAAACCCAAGAAGCGCGACAACCGCAAGGCGGAGCTGCTCTCCTCCCCGGTCGAGCACATCGACATTTCCAAGTTCGATGCGCGCCCGATCATCGACGCGTGGGGCAAGATGAGCTTCACCTCGCGCGACGCTGCGCGCGCCGCGCAGATCCTCAACATGGCGCTTGAGGACAAGACCTGCTCGACCTGGCTGATCATGGCGGGTTCCACCGGCGCGGGCGGCTGCCTGCACGTCTGGCGCGACATGGTCGAATACAACATGGCCG
>CAZGYQ010000137.1:0-4081 GCA_964530695.1 uncultured Caulobacteraceae bacterium | reverse complement strand
ATCGCCAATCGAAGCGCTTCAACTCAAACGCTGAACAACGCCCTCAGAAACGACAACTAGGCCTTGCGCCGCGCCGCCTCGTAGAGCGCGACGGCCGCTGCTACCGACACGTTCAGGCTTTCCATGTGCGGCGCGATCGGAATGCGCGCGCGCACGTCGCACGTCTTTGCAACGAGATCGCGCAGACCCGCGCCTTCGGCTCCGAGCACGATGACGGGCGGACGCAGATCGTCGAGCGCCTGCGCCAATGACATGTCGGCCTCGCCTTCAAGCCCGACAGTCACGTAGCCGGCCTCCGCGAGTTCCTCGATGGCGCGCGCGATGTTCACCACCCGCGCGTGCGGGACGATCTCGATGGCGCCGGCGGCGGCCTTGGCGAGGGCGCCGGTGAGCGGAGGAGATTTCCGGTCCTGCATCACCACGGCGCGCGCGCCGAACGCCGCAGCCGAACGGAAGATCGCGCCGACGTTCTGCGGATCGGTGACGCTGTCGAGCACCAGCACCGGCCGTCCGTTGGGCGGCGCGCAGGCGTCAAGCAGATCTTCCGGCTCCAGCGGGGCGCAGCGGACCGCGAGCCCCTGATGGACCGCGCCGGGCGGCAGCAGCCGGTCGATGGCGTCGGGCTCAAGCACCTCGACCTTGGTCCCTTGCGGCAGCCGGTCGGCGGCGTTGCGTGAGGCGACGAGACGCTCGACGGTGCGGGCGGGGTTGGCGAGGGCGGCCAGCGCCGCATGGACGCCCCAGATCCAGCGGGTGTCGGCGGCGTCGCCGTCGGGTCGCTGTGGTCCCTTGCCCTGGTGACCGCGATTGCCGGAGCCGCGCCTATTGAGCGGGGGGGATGACCTCACTATAAGACGCGCCTCCGCATTGGACGGGGCGTTCTATAGGCCAACGCCGCGAACGTCCAAGCGGCACGCGCCCGGGGCTAACCGCCCGGGCCGGACGACTGGTCTGGAAGGGTGGCCGAGTGGTTAATGGCAGCAGACTGTAAATCTGCCCGCGAGAGCGTACGCTGGTTCGAATCCAGCCCCTTCCACCATTCGCCCGCTTCGCAGGCCAAGACCCGGCAAGCAGCCCCTGACGAGGCCCCCCGTGAACTATCGCACCGTAGAGACCAACGGCGTTCGCTTGCGCGCCGTCGTGGAGGGGGCCGGCCCCCTCGTCGTGTTCGTGCACGGCTTTCCGGAGAGCTGGTATTCGTGGCGCCACCAGATCGGGCCGGTCGCCGCGGCGGGTTTCACGGCCTGCGCCATCGACGTGCGCGGCTACGGCGGTTCGGACAAGCCGGGGCCTGTCGAAGCCTACGACATGGAGACGCTGGTCGCCGATGTGGCGGGTGTGATCGAAGCGCATTCGCCTGACCGGAAGGCCATTCTGGTGGGGCACGACTGGGGTGCGCCGATCGTCTGGTACACGGCGCTGACGCGGCCGGACCGCGTTCGCGCGGTGGCAGGGCTTTCGGTGCCGTACACCGGAGTTCCAAAAGCGTCATTCCTCGACCTCGTCACGGAGGCGTTCACCCGGCGCGGGCGCTTTTTCTACCAGGCGTATTTCCAGGACGAGGGGGTCGCGGAAGCGGAGATGGAGGGCGATGTGCGCGGCGCGCTGCGCAAGTTCTATTACGCCATCAGCGGGGATGCGCCCGACGGCGCGTGGCCGCCGGACAAGCGGCACGGCGACACGCTGCTGCATCGTCTGCAGGATCCGCAGCAGTTCCCGGCGTGGCTCACGGCGGCGGACGAGGACTTCTACGTGGGCGAATTCGCGCAATCGGGTTTTCGCGGCCCGCTCAATCGCTACCGCAATCACGACCGTGACTTCGCCTTCCTCTCGCGCTTCGAGGGGCGGACGATAGAACAGCCGGCGCTGTTCATCGGCGGCGCGCGGGATCTCGTGCTGAAAATGGCGCCGGGCGTGGATGTTGTCGCGCTCATGAAGGGCATGCTGCCCGACCTGCGGGGCGCCCATGTGCTGGAGGGTTGTGGGCACTGGACCCAGCAGGAGCGTCCTGCGGAAGTGAACGCGCTGCTCCTGCCCTGGCTGGCCGCGCTCTGAACAGTCCCGCTTGACGGAACGGCGCGCTCGAACCAAAAGACCGGTCCCCCGATACCCTTGGGGCCGCGCGGGTATAGCTCAATGGTAGAGCTCTAGTCTTCCAAACTAGTGACAGGGGTTCGATTCCCCTTACCCGCTCCAGCACTCCGCGCCTGATATATCTTTTCGTACTGTCGCGCGTTGCGCCCGATGGAGGAATTTCGGGTTCCGTGAGCCCCCGGGAGTCGTTAGTACCGTTCCGGCCGTTCGTCTGCGGCTCAAAACGGGGGTAGGACATGCCGGTAGCGCGTTTCGTCGGGACATCTGCACGCGGATTCGGTCCGGCGACCATGTGGAGAGAGGGCCTGCCCGAAACAGCCTCGGCAATCGACTTTGTCGCCGACGAGGCGCCCGCCGGCGCCGGGGGCGGCGGCCATCTGTGCGGCTGCGCGGCGTGCATGGGCAAGGCGTTCGCCGATCCCGTGGACCGCAGCGCTGCGATCCCGGGCAACACCTCGACGACGGCGACGATCTCGATCGGCGGGTCGGTCGTGGGCTCCCTCGACAACGGCTCGGACGCGGACTGGTACCGGGTCGAACTGGTCGCCGGGCAAAACTACGTCTTCACGCTCAATGGAACAGGGGGGACGCCGCTTGCTGACCCCTACCTCGAACTCTACTCCTCGACCGGCCAACTCCTCTCGATCGACGACGACGGCGCGCCGGGGGCGTCGAGCATTCTCGATTCCCTGATGCGTTTCACGGCGGTGACGACGGGGACATACTATCTCAACGCGCGCGCCTTTGACGCCGCGACGACGGGCAACGGCTACACGCTTTCCGCCAACACTGGCGCCGCCCAGAATCCGCTCGACACGATCGAGCTCGGGCTCACGGTCTCGCAGCAGAACATCACCGTCTATTTCGCGACGACCGCCGACACGATCAATGGCGAAACCCCGGCGCAGAACTGGACCGCGGCCGAACGCGCTTCCGCGATGGCGGCGCTGCAGACCTTCGCCAACATCACCAATCTCACCTTCACCGAGACCGCCAGCCTTGCGGGCGCACGGTTCGTCCTGTCCCTGAGCACCCTCGACGCCAACGTGCTCGGCCAGTTCGGCACTTCCGGCGGCGTCGGCTACGGCCAGTTCGCGCCGACAGCCTCGGGCTGGACGACGGCGGGGCTGGCGCCGGGCGGGCTCGGCTTTGTGACCCTGATCCACGAGTTCGGTCACGGCCTCGGGCTCGCACACCCGCACGAGGACGGCCAGGACGTCCAGATCATGCAGGGCGTGATCGACCCGTTCGGCTCCTACGGCACGTTCCAGCTGAACCAGGGCGTGTTCACGACGATGACCTACAACGACGGCTGGCCGACCGGTCCCGCCGGTACGGCGCCGTCGAACAACTACGGATCACAGATGACGCCGATGGCGCTCGACATCGCGTTGCTGCAGCAGAAGTACGGCGCGAACGCTGCCTATCACAACGGCGCCGACACCTATGTGCTGCCGGATTCAAATGGCGGCGGCACGGGCTATCTCGGCATCTGGGACACCGGTGGAACCGACGCGATTTCCTACGCCGGTTCGCGCGACACGACGATCGACCTGCGGGCCGCGACGTTGCTGAACCAGGCCGGCGGCGGCGGATACGTCTCCTTTGCGAGCGGGATCTTCGGCGGCGTGACGATCGCGGCGGGCGTGGTGATCGAGAACGCCATCGGCGGAACGGGGAATGATACGCTCACCGGCAATTCGGCCGCGAATACGCTGACCGGAAATGGCGGCGACGACACGCTGACCGGCGGCGGCGGCGCGGATTCCCTGCTTGGCGGGAACGGCGTCGACATCGCCAGTTACGCGGGCTCCGCGACCGGCGTGACGGTCACCATCGGCGGGGCGGCGTCCGGCGGCGACGCGGCGGGCGATACGTTCGCCTCGATCGAGGGCCTGCGGGGGTCGGGCCTCGCCGATGCGCTCACCGGCGACGCCAGCGCCAATCGCCTCGAAGGTCTCGCGGGCGATGACGTGCTGCAGGGCGA
>CAZGYQ010000136.1:0-4104 GCA_964530695.1 uncultured Caulobacteraceae bacterium | reverse complement strand
GCGCTGGCGGGAGAGGGTTGAGTCTCAGAGTGCGTCGACGCAAATCGCGAACGCCCACTCGATCCAGGGGATGAGCGCTTCGACGTCGCTCTTCTCGATCGTGGCGCCGCACCAGATGCGAAGCCCCGGGGGCGCCGTGCGGTAGTTCGCGGCGTCGACGGCCACGCCTTCCTTTTCCAGAAGGTCGTTGAGCTTCTTGGCGAACGCGGCCTTCGCGTCGTCGTCGAGGGAAGTCACGCGCGCATCGGTGATGCCGAGACAGACGCCGGTGTTCGACCAGGTTTTCGGATCCGCCGCGAGCGGCGCGATCCATGGTGTCTTCGCCGCCCAGTCGTAGAGCACCTTCGCGTTCGCATCGGCGCGCGCATGCAGCGCCTTCAGGCCGCCGATGCTTTCGCCCCATTTCAGCGTGTCGAGATAGTCTTCCGTGGCGAGCAGCGACGGCGTGTTGATCGTGGCGCCCTCGAAGAGCTCGGCGTCGAGCTTGCCCTTCTTGGTCATGCGGAAAATCTTCGGCAGCGGGCGATCCGGCGTGTAGCTCTCCAGCCGCGCCACAGCGCGCGGGGAAAGGATGATCATGCCGTGCGCGGCTTCCCCGCCCATCACCTTCTGCCAGGAATAGGTGACGACATCGCACTTCGACCAGTCGATCGGTTGCGCGAACGCCGCCGACGTACAGTCGTTGATGACGATGCCTTCGCGGTCCGCAGCGATCCAGTCGAAGTTCGGGATCTTCGCGCCGGCGGTGGTGCCGTTCTGCGTGAAGACGATGTCGGCGTTCTTGCGGGCCTTCGAGAAATCCGGGAGCGCGCCATAGGGTTTGCCTACGTGCAGCGCGGCGTCGATCTTGAGCGCCTTGGCGTCGGTCACCCATTCCTCGCCAAAGCTTTCCCAGGCGAAGACATCGACCGGGCGCTCGCCCAGCATCGACCACATGGCCATCTCGACCGCGCCCGTATCGGACGCCGGCACGATGGCGATCCTGAAGTCCGCAGGCACTTCCAGCAGCGCGCGCGTGCGGTCTATCGCCTCTTTCAGCTTGGCCTTGCCGAGCTTCGAGCGGTGCGAACGGCCGAGCGCCGCGCTTTCAAGCGCGTTCAGCGTCCAGCCTGGTCTCTTTTTGGTGGGGCCCGAGGAAAATCGGGGATCAGCCGGCTTAACCGCCGGCTTCGGCGGAGCATTGCTCGTCATATGTAACCATCCTCACAGATGGACGTCCGCCGGTGGGAGCGGATGGCCCGCGCCGTGTGTGACTGCGCCGCACCCAAACGTCAAACGAAATTCGCCGCCCGGGCGCCCCGCGCGACGCCACGCCGCGCATTGTCAGATGCGCCGGGATGGGCTCAACAATGGAAAAAAAGGGGGGAGCATGTCCGCACCACGCGCGAAGGCGGCCGGGTCGACTGCAACCGGGTCGACTGCACCTGGGGTGACTGCAACAGACTGGGCGCTCTTCTTCGTCTGCGTGGCGACGTGGGGCTCGGCCTATGCGGCGGTGCATGTGGCGCTGGAGGGCGGCGCCGCGCCGTGGACCATCACCGCGGCGCGCATGTGGATGGGCACGTTGCTGCTGCACGGCGTCCTGTGGGCCCAGCGCGCGCGCAAGGGCGAGCCGCTGCAGACATTCAAGGTCACCCCGCGCCTCGTGCTGCTCGGCATCGCGGGCGGGACGGCGCCGTTTGCGCTCCTGTCCTTCGCGCAGATCTACATTAGCTCCGGCCTCACCGGCATTCTCGCGGCGCTGACGCCGCTGATGGTGGGCGCCACCGCGCCGCTCATTGCGCCTGAGGACAAGTTGACGGTCACGCGCGTGATCGGGCTGCTGCTCGGCTTCGCCGGCGTCATCGTGCTCACGGGGCCCGCCGCGTTCGCGGCGTCGGGCTCGACAATGCTGCCCGGCGTTCTCGCCGCCACCGGCGCCGCCGCAAGCTATGCGCTCAACGCGCTCATCGCGCGCCACGGCGAACCGATCCCCCCGCTTGAAGCCTCCGCGGGCTGGACGTTCTGGGGCGCGGTGCTGGCGACGCCGTTCATGCTCCTCACGCCGGACGCGGGCCCGCCCTCGCCTGTCGCGTGGCTGATGATCGCGCTGCTCGCACTCGGGCCGACGGCGCTGGCGAGCCTTGCGTATTTCCGCCTCGTGCGCACGGCGGGTCCGGGCTTTCTCACGCAGGCGAACTACTGCCTGCCGCTGTGGGCGGTGACGCTGGGCGTGATCGCGTTTGGCGAACGCGTGGAGCCGAACATGTTCGCCGCGCTGGTGCTGATCGGACTCGGCCTCTTCACCGCGCAGGGCGGCTGGCGCGTCTTCCGCTTCGCGTGATCAGCCGCCGACCGCCGACTTGAGTGCGCCGAGATCGTTGGCGGCGCCGGACTCGAACAATTGCGGCTGATCCTCGTGTTCGGCCGTCGTCGGCGCGACGGGGCGCGAGGCGGGCACCACCGGTTGCACGGGCGTGGAGGATTCCGCGTTCGGACGCACGCGCGCAGGCGCGCCGCCGAGACGTTCGATGGACGGATCGAGTTCGCCGCGCAGATAGACCGCGATCTTGCCGAGCAGGCGCGAGCTCGACAGCGTCTGAAGGCCGCGCACCGTGCCACCGCGCCTGGACGCCTGGAAGCCCGTGACGCTGTCGCGATCGAGGCGGTCGCACCAATAGGGCGTCAGATCGGCGAAGGACGAGCCCGTCACCGGATCTTCGGAAATCCCCACGCCCGGCGCGAAGAAGCGCATGACGAAATCATACGGCTTGCCCTCGTCGGCCATCGCCGTGACGGCGAGACAGCCCACGCGCGGGCCGCGCACGAGACGTTCCACCGCCTTGAGATCGGGCTTGAGGTTGCGGACGGCGGTTTCGCTGTCGAGCACCACGTTGGCGTATTCGCCGACGAAGCCGTCGATCACGCGCACATTGCCGAGCGCGGTCACGAGTTCCGCCGGCGGCGTCCACGGCGTGCGCACGCGGCGCGGCAGATCCAGCGTGAAGCCTTCCGGCGTCGCGCGCACGACGAGCGGGCCCGCCTGCGTGTCGAACACCACGACTTCGAGATCGCGCTCGATTTCCGTCAGCAACACGCCGCCCGCAGCCAGCGTGGCGTGGCCGCACAGCGGCACTTCGGTCGCCGGCGTGAACCAGCGGAGCTGGTAATTGCCCTTCAGGCCCGTCGGCACGAAGAAGGCCGTCTCCGAGCAGCGGTTTTCCGCCGCGATCGCCTGCAGGACCTCGTCGGACAGCCACGCCGTAAGCGGCACGACCGCGGCCGTGTTGCCGGTGAACACCCTGTCGGTGAAGGCGTCGACGAACCAGATGCGCATGGGTGTTGCCCTGAAACCGTGCAGCGGCGCGCGAACCGCGCCCGCGGCTATCTTGATACGGACCTGTAAATAGGTCGGAAACCAGCCCTTAACGAGCCTTAACGCCTCTCGCGGGTAGTCCAGCCGTGGTCGAGCGGCCCGTGCCCCGCCCCGAGGCCTGGCGCGCGGCGGATGGCCTCCATCAGGTATTCGCGCGCCGCGGGAACGGCGTCCTGCACCGACACGCCCTGCGCGAGCCTGGCGGCGATGGCGGAAGCGAGCGTGCAGCCGGTGCCATGGGTCGCGCGCGTGTCGATGCGGGGGGATTCGAAAACCAGCATTTCGTCCGCCGTGGCGAGCACGTCGCGCACGACAGGGCCGTTCACATGCCCGCCCTTCACCAGCACCGCCTTCGCACCGAGGGCGAGCAGCCTTTCGGCGGCGCGCTTCTGGCCATCGAGATCCAGCACGGCGAGACCTGTCAGCGCCTCGGCCTCCGGCGCGTTCGGCGTCACGAGCGCCGCGCGCGGCAGCATCAGCGACCGCACCGTGTCCTGCGCGCGCGCCTCCAGCAGCGGATGGCCGCCCTTGGCGATCATCACCGGGTCGACGACCACCGGGACGCCGCGGGCGTAGGCATCGATCGCTTCCGCCACGGTCTCCACTGTTTCAATCGTTCCCAGCATGCCGGTCTTCAACGCATCAGCGCCGATGTCCTCCATGACCACGCGGATCTGGTCGCGCACGATGTCGAGCGGAATGGCGCGGGTCAGCGCCATGTTGTGCGCCAGCGTCTTGCCGAAGCCGAT
>CAZGYQ010000135.1:0-4218 GCA_964530695.1 uncultured Caulobacteraceae bacterium | reverse complement strand
GTGAATCTATCCGACCGGACTCCGCGCCGATCTAAACTCCGGTCATCGCCTCCGCTGGAGGGCAGCCGGTACCCTGTTCAACGGCGCGGTGGCGATGCGGTCGAGCGTGGGAAGCTTGCATGCCGCGTGCGATGAGCACGCGGGAACATGCGGGAGTTCCGGGATCGTGTGGAACAGACACGACCCGCACGCGCGTCGGGAAACCGGTACATGGGTGTGAAAAACCGCCCGGAGCCGGCCTGACGGGAAACGATCGCGGGGACGCGGGCGTGGCTCGCATCTCTACCGCATCGCGCAAGCGGTGCATTCTTCAGCGGGCCTCGCCCGCGTCCCCGGCCCTCCGCGGGAGGGCCCGAGAGAAGCCGCAAAACCGCGAGGTTTGTGCGGGCGAAAGTGTTGGCGGGCAGGACCGCCGGCGCCCTCGCCGGCAAAGTGGCCTGCCCGGACGGGCTGTCGCATCGCGGGAACACCGATGCCGGCGAGGGCGCCGGCGGTCCTCATCTTCAACACCAGACCCCAATCACACTAAGGAAAAACACCATGACCTACATCCCAAATCGCGACGTCCTCCAGGCGCTCAAGGCGGCACGCAAGGCCATGCGCCGCGGCGATGCGAAGACGGCGGACCTCTGGCTGAAGATTCTCGATCGACATCTCGTCGCAGCGCTGCGTGTCTCGAAACTTGTCGATATCGAAAGCGCGCGTGATTTCGAGGAGGAGCGGCGCGACTACATCTTCACGGAACTGGCGAACGTGAAGACGCTGCTGGCGAAGGACAAGGCGCCCTCGCCGGCCGCCCCGGTCGCCTCGCGCGCCGAAGCGCCCTAACGTCCCGCGCAAACGAGGGGAGGCCGACATGACCGCAGCACAGCCCGGACGCGCCCAGTGGCGCCTGTTCTGGATCTTCTACGCCATCGCCCTGGCGGCCTTCGCCTACATCGCGGCGACCAACACGGCCTTCGTCACCGAGGTCTCGCCCGGCGGCATCCTGGATCACCAGAGCGCGGGCGTGGGCGCGGTCGCCGATCGCATCCACGCCGCGTGGAAGGAAAAGGGGAGCTTCGGGTTCGCGGCGGTCTCCATGTCGCTCGATCTCGTCTTCATCACCTTCCAGACGCTGGCGGGCGCCACGGCGGGCTATCTCATCGCGCGGAAGGGCGGAACGAAGGGTCTGCTCGGCTGGGTCATCCTCGGCGTCTGGCTCGTGTTTGGGGCGTGCGACTACATCGAGACGAGCTGCCAGCTCGTGCAGGTCCTGCAGGACCGGGGCAGCGATGCACTGGCGGGCCTGGCGGCCGCGGTGAAGCCGCCGAAGGTCGCCGCCTTTCTCGGCGGGACGCTGCTTCTGTGGGCAGGGCTCGTCTGGACGGGGATTGCGGCGCGAAAGGCGCAGGTTGCGGTTTGACTCGGGCGGGGCGCCCGACCATGTTGCGCCGCAACGAGGCAGGCCGACGCGAGTCGCCCCGGCCCCGGTCAGACATGTGAATCTCGCGGGAGAGATCGGTTCTCGAAACCGGCCCCGAAGGCGCAACCGCCCCGGAAACGCTCAGGGCAAAGGACCGCGAGAGGATGAAATCGCTGGAAAGTGCGGAGCGGATTGCTCCGCCGCCGACGGAGTAAATCTCTCAGGCCCAAGGACAGCGGGGGCGCCGGCCATTTCGCCGGTCGCCGACCCGTAACCGAGGACCAGCCGATGGGCGATGCGCCGCTGAAGAAACTCCCGCTCGACGCGCTGTGGCGTGCATCAGCGAAAAAGTTCGGCGACTTCGCCGGCTACGACATGCCGCTCGAATTTGAGGGCCTGATCCCCGAGCACAACTGGACGCGCACGAACGCCGGCCTCTTCGACGTCTCGCACATGGGCCCGTGCTTTTTCGCGCTGCCGAAGGGCCACGGCCTCGAAGGCGACGAAGCGCACAAGGCCGTTTCCGCGATCATCGAGGAACTCGTGCCCGGCGACATCCAGGGCCTGAAGCCCGGCCAGGTGCGCTACACCACGCTGCTCAACGCCGAGGGCGGCTGCCTCGACGACCTGATGATCGCGCGGCCAGCAGAGCCGGGCGCGGCAGGCGATCTCTACATCGTCGTCAACGCCGGCACGAAGGAGCAGGACTTCGCGTTGATCGCGCAGAATGCAGGCGCGCGCGCAAACCTCGTGCGCGCCAATGATCGCTGCCTCCTGGCGTTGCAGGGCCCGTCCGCAGAAGCCGTCGCGCGCGCGGTCATCTCCGATGACCTCGGCGCGATGAGCTTCATGCAGGTCAAGCGTTTCGACGCCTTCGGGCGCCTGACAATCACCCGCTCCGGCTACACCGGCGAAGACGGCTACGAAATCCTCGTGCGCGCCGAACAGGCGACGGCGCTGGCGCAAGCGCTGCTCGCGCATGTGGACGTGAAGCCCATCGGCCTCGGTGCGCGCGACAGCCTGCGCCTCGAAGCGGGCCTGTGCCTCTACGGCCACGAACTCGACGAGACGATCTCGCCGATCGAGGCCGATCTCGCGTGGATCATCCAGAAACGCCGCCGCGGCCTCGGTGATTTTCCCGGCGGCGCGCGCATCCTGAAGGAACTCGCCGAAGGCCCGGTGCGCAAACGCGTGGGCATCCGTCCGCTCGATCGCGCGCCTGCACGCGACGGCGTCGAGATCCATATCGGCGGCCGGAAGATCGGCGTCGTCACCAGCGGCGGCTTTTCGCCGATCCTCAATGCGCCGGTCTCGATGGGCTATGTCGAAGCCGCGTTCGCGAGCCCGGGCACAAAGATCGATCTCATCGTCCGCGGCACGCCGCGCGCTGGCGAGATCGTGCCGCTTCCGTTCGTTCCGCACCGCTACAAGAAGGGCTGACCCATGACGACGAAATACACGAAAGACCATGAGTGGGTGCGCATCGAGGGCGATGTCGCCGTCGTCGGCATCTCGACGTTCGCCGCCGAGCAACTGGGCGACGTCGTCTATGTGGAGCTGCCCGCCATCGGCAAGCAGGTGAAGCAGGGCGGCGACATGGCGGTCGTTGAAAGCGCCAAGGCCGCGTCGGACGTCTACGCGCCGGTGAGCGGCGAAATCGTTGCGGTCAACGATGCGCTCAACGGCAATCCTGAAAAGGTCAACGAAGGCGCCGAGGGCGACGGCTGGTTCTGCAAGATCAAGATCGCCAACGCCGGTGAAGCCGACGCCCTGATGGACGCGAGCGCCTACGCCGACTTCGCCAAAGCCTGATCAAGGAAAACCCGCAGAATGCGTTACCTGCCCCTATCGGACGATGATCGCGCGCAGATGCTCGCGGTGATCGGCGCGAAGTCCGTCGACGATCTCTACGCCGGCGTGCCGTCCGGCGCGCTGCTCGACAAGCCCGTCGCGCTGCCGGCCCACCAGGGCGAGCAGGAGGTCGAGCGGCTGATGAAGCTCCTGGCCTCGTGCAACATTCCCGCAGGAAAGACGGCGTTTTTCCTTGGCGCCGGCGCCTATCGTCACCATATCCCGGCGAGCGTCGATCACCTCATCCAGCGTTCGGAATTTCTCACCACCTACACGCCGTACCAGCCCGAGATCGCGCAGGGCACGCTGCAGGCGCTTTACGAGTTCCAGACGCAGGTGGCGCTTCTTCTCGACATGGAAGTCGCGAACGCCTCCATGTACGACGGCTCCACCGGCATGGCGGAAGCGGCGCTGATGGCGGCGCGCGTCACGAAGCGCACGCGCGTTGTTCTCTCCGGCGGCGTGCACCCGCACTACGCGGAAACCGTGCGCACCACCTGCGAAGCGGCGGGCCTTGAGATCGTCGCGCTGCCCGCGGCGGTCGATGACGAAAAGGCCGTGCTGCGCGCGATGGACGCTGAGACCGCCGCCGTCATCGTGCAGTCGCCCAACGTGTTCGGCACGATCACGGATCTGAAGCCCATCGCCGACGGCGCGCACGCGGGCGGCGCATTGCTCGTGGCGAGCTTCACCGAAGCGATGGCCTTCGGCCTCATCGAACCGCCGGGCGCCATGGGCGCCGACATCGTCGTCGGCGAGGGGCAGTCCATCGGCAATGCGCTCAACTTCGGCGGCCCCTACGTGGGCCTCTTCGCGACGAAGGAGAAGTATCTCCGCCAGTCGCCGGGACGCCTCGCAGGCGAAACCGTGGACGCCGACGGCAAGCGCGGCTTCGTGCTCACGCTCTCGACGCGCGAGCAGCACATCCGCCGCGAGAAGGCGACGTCGAACATCTGCACCAA
>CAZGYQ010000134.1:0-4300 GCA_964530695.1 uncultured Caulobacteraceae bacterium | reverse complement strand
CCCCGTCCCTCCGGCTTGGGTTTAGGTCGGGTGCGAGGCCGCGAAGCGTGATGCTGGTGCGGACGATGGAGTTTGTCTGGTGAAACGCGAGGAAAAGGGTGAGGAGGACCGCCGGCGTCCCGCCGGCATACGGTGTTGAAACTGGCGAAAATCTTTCAGGACGATCTACCTTGCCGGCGGGGACGCCGGCGGTCCTATTCGCGGACGGCGGCATACGGTGTTGAAAACAAGCGCCGGCCGTTCACGACGATCCACCTTGCCGGCGGGACGCCGGCGGTCCTCGTCTCCGGGACATTGCCCAGTTCGCGCCCGCCCTTCATAAACACCCCGACACAAGGACCCGCGCCCATGCTGAAAATCCACCACGCCAAACACACCCGCTCGCTGCGTGTCGTGTGGATCGCCGAAGAACTGGGCGTGACCTACGAGAGCCATCATGTGCCGTTCGATCCGGCGGCGCTGAAGTCCGACGAGTTTCTCACCGTCTCGCCGTTCGGCGCCCTGCCCGCGATCGAGGACGGCGGCACGCGCATGGTGGAATCCGGCGCCATCTGCCAGTACCTCACCGAGAAGTACGGCAAGCACCCGTTCCGCCGCGAAATGGGCGACCCGCTTTATCCGGTCTATCTGCAATGGCTGCACGCCGGCGAAGCCACGCTGACGCCGCCGCTCGGCGCGATCGCGCAGCACACCTCGATCCGCCCGGAAGCGCGCCGCATTCCGCAGGTGGCCGCGGAAGCCGTCGAGACGTTCCAGGAGCGCATGCAGGTGCTCGACCGCCACCTCGCCGGCAAGCACTTCCTCCTCGGCGCCGATATGTCGGCGGCGGACGTGATGGTCGGCTATGCGCTGCACCTCGCGTCGCTGTTCAAGCTGCTCGACAATGCGCCGATGCATGTGCGCGACTACTGGAAGCGCCTTTCAACGCGGCCTGCCTACCAGCGCGCGGCTGCGAAGTAGCTCACGGTGCCAGCACAAGGCTTCCCGTCGTCTTGCGCGCCTCGAGATCACGATGCGCCTGCGCGGCGTCGTCGAGCGCATAGCGTGTCGGCGCGGCGATCTTCACGATCCCCTTCGCGATGACGTCGAAGAGATCGTCGGCGGTTTCCTGCAGCAGCTCCGGCGTGCGCGTATAGGTGAACAGCGTCGGCCGCGTGAAGAAGAGCGAGCCCTTCGCCGCAAGGATGCCGGGCTCGAAAGCGGGCGCCGGACCCGACGCATTGCCGAAACTCACGAACATGCCGAGCGGACGCAGGCAATCGAGCGAGGCGTTGAACGTGTCCTTGCCGACGCCGTCGTAGGACACATGCGCGCCCTCGCCGCTGGTGATCTCGCGCACGCGTTTGGCAATGTCCTCGCACGAGGAATCGATCACATGATCGGCGCCCAGCGCCTTCACGATCTCGCCCTTCGCCGCCGAGCCCACGACGGCGATCGTGACCGCGCCGATGTGTCTGGCCCACTGCACCGCGATCTGCCCGACGCCGCCGGCCGCGGCGTGGATCACGGCGAATTCGCCCGGTTTCAAAGGATAAGTGCGCTTCAGCAGATAGCGCGCCGTCATCCCCTTCAGCATCGACGCCGCCGCGATGTCATCGCTGACGCCGTCGGGAATCTTCACGGCGCGGGACGCCGGAACCGCGTGCAGCTCCGCATAGGCGCCGATCGGCCCCGAGCAGAAGCCCGCCCGGTCGCCGACCTTGAAACGCGTGACGCCCGCGCCCACCTCAATGACCTCGCCGGCGCCTTCCAGGCCAAGTCCGCTCGGCAGTGGTATCGGGTAGAGCCCGGTGCGGTGATAGGTGTCGATGAAGTTCACGCCGACCGCGCGCTGGCGGATGACGATCTCGCCCGGCCCCGCGACCGGTGCGGCGACATCCTCCACGCGAATGACATCGGGACCGCCGGCCTGCGAAATGCGTACGGCCTTCATCGTGCAGGCGCCTGGGCGCGGCGCGCGGCGAGGCACGCATTGGCGGGAACGTCCGGGCCGTCGGCGTCATCGATCGCGCGCATCGCTTCGAGCGGGCGATCCGTCGCGATCATCTGCACGCCGGTATCGGCAAGCGCGGCGTACCCCACATCGCCCTCGCGCGAGAACCGGTTGTCCCAGCTCTGCGGCGTATCCCCGAGCGTGCCGAACAACACCTCGACGCCCTTTTGCGACATCTCGACGTTCAGCGCGGAGTTCGGTTCGGTCGTGCCGGTCCACGCAAGGATGCGGCTGAGATCGACCCGCACGCTCGACAGCGCTTCGAGCACGGGCACCGATTCCGCTGGCGCGGAAATCATCAGATCCGGCGCGAGCCGGTGCGCCTTGATCGCATCCTCGACGTTGTACGTGATGATGATCACGCGGTTCGACGCGCCGGCCGCACGCACCTCGGCGATGACCTGCTCGAACGGCGTACCCCGCTTCACGTCCAGTTCGAGCATCGCGCGGCCCGCCGACCAGTCCAGCGCGCGGCGCAGCGTCGGGGGGCGCGTGTCGGTGGGACGCCCGGCGCCGTCCTTGAGTTTCAGGTCGGCGAAACGGGACGCGCTGATCGCGGAAACCGGCCCGGTTCCCGTCGTTGTGCGGTCGAGCGTCTCGTCGTGCATCAGCACCAGAACGCCGTCCTTCGTGCGCCGCACGTCGATCTCGAGGGCCACCGGTCCGGGCGCGCCGCCGACGGTGCGCTCGAACGTGGGGATCGCGTTCTCGAACGGGACGTCCCCGCCGCGGTGGGCGGCGACGACCGTGAGAGATCTCTCGCGCACGCAGTCGAAAAAGGCGCCGATGTCGGCGGGCGTGCGATCTCGAACGCCGCTAAGGGCGGGAACCGTCTCGCAGGACGCCAGCGCGACGGCGACGAGGCAGAGCAGGAAACGCTTCAACGCCGACCCCTTATGCGAGATGCTGTTTAAAGAACGCGACCGTGCGCGCGTCCGCGAGTTCCGCCGCATGCGCATCGAAGTGCGCTCCGCCGACGCGGGTGAACGCGTGGTCCTGTTCGGCGTAGGTGTAGAGCGTGACGAGCGGATTGTCCGAAAGGCCCGCCTTGATCCGCTCCTGCGCATCCGGCTTCACGAACTGGTCCTTGCCGGCGATGTGCAGCATCAGCGGCTTCGTCATCGCCTTCGCGTCGTCGAGTTTGGTATCGATCGAAACGCCGTAGTAGCCGACCGACGCATCCGCGCTCGTGTGGCAGGCGGTCATGTACGCGAGGAAGCCGCCGAGGCAGTAGCCGACAGCGCCGACCTTCGACTGACCTTCCTTCGTGCGGGCGTGATCGATCGTGCGCTTGATGTCCTCAAGGCCCCTCATGCCGTCGAAGCGGTTCATGTAGTCGAGGGCCTTCGCCCACTCGGCTTCGGTCTTGTCGGTGAGCTGGATGCCGGGCTCGAGGCGCCAGAAGAGATCCGGCGCAATCGCGAGGAAGCCCTCGCCCGCGAGCCAGTCCGCCTTGCCGCGGACGCCTTCGTTCACGCCGAAGATTTCCTGGATCACCACCACGGCGCCCCGGCGCGCGCCGGCGGGCTCGGACACATAGGCCTTGAAGGTTCCGGCGTCGGCCGGGATGTCGATCCAGCGGGAAGTCATGGGCGAGGTTCTCCGAAACGGCGGCGGAGGCTTACGGGAAAGGCCCGCGAGGGTCTATGTTGGGCACATACTGATTTGCACGCCACAACAGGCAGGACGCGGCGAGGCCCCGATGAAGATGACCGTGAACGTAGAATGCACGCCCGAGGAAGCCCGACGGTTCGTCGGCCTGCCGGATGTGACGCCGCTCAACGAGATGCTCGTCCGCGAGATGACCACCCGGGCCGAAGAGAACATGAAGATGATGTCGCCCGACACCATGATGAAGTCATGGATGAGCTTCGGCGGCCAGGCGCAGGACGCCTTCATGAAGCTGATGACCACGGCCGCGGGCGGCTCCCGGACCGAATGAATTCCGCGGCGACGATCTTCGCCCTGGCCTCCGGCGCCGGGCGCGCGGGCGTCGCCGTGATCCGGATTTCCGGAGCCGATGCGGGGCCAGCCGTCGCGGCGCTCACGGGAAAGCCCCTGCCAGATCCCCGCCTCGCCGCGCGCCGTCGGTTTGTGTGCGCCGATGGCGCCCTCCTCGACGATGGCCTCCTGCTCTGGTTCCCGGGCCCCGCGAGCTTTACTGGCGAAGATGTCGCCGAGCTTCAAGTCCACGGCGGCGCCGCCGTCATCGAGGCGATTGCGGGCGCGCTCGCGGCGCAGGGCCTGCGCCTCGCCGAGCCCGGCGAGTTCACCCGCCGCGCCTTCGAGAACGGCAAGCTCGACCTG
>CAZGYQ010000133.1:0-4458 GCA_964530695.1 uncultured Caulobacteraceae bacterium | reverse complement strand
GCATCGAGTGCGACGCCTGCGTCGACATCTGCCCGATGGACTGCATCACCTTCACCGAGAACCAGGATGAAGCGGACCTGCGCCAGCATCTGAGCGCGCCGGCGCTCAATCTCACGCAGGACATCTACATTGCGGAGGGTCTGAAGACCGGCCGCATCATGGCCAAGGACGAGGATGTCTGCCTGCATTGCGGCCTGTGCGCCGAGCGTTGCCCGACGGGCGCGTGGGACATGCAGAAGACGCTCATCGACATCACGCACGCGGGGTCGGCATGCCGGAGCAAGTGAAGGCGGCGCCGCTGAGCGCCACGAACGACTTCGTCGTCAAGTTCGCGAACGTGAATGGCTCGGGCTCAGCGAGCGCGAACGGCCTGTTCGCCAAGGCGATCATCCGCATGGGCGTGCCGGTGGCGGCGCGCAACATCTTCCCGTCGAACATCCAGGGCCTGCCCACGTGGTACGAGGTGCGCGTCAGCGAGGCGGGCCATCTCGGGCGTCGCGGCGGCGTGGACATGGCTGTCGCGCTCAACCCGCAGACCTGGGACGATGACGTCGCCGAGATCGTGCCGGGCGGCTATCTCTTCTACGACAGCACGCGGCCGATGCCCGCGTCGAAGTTCCGCACCGACATCACGGTCATCGGCGTCCCGCTGACCACCATCTGCAACGAGGCCTACAAGCTCCCGCGCGAGCGGCAGCTGTTCAAGAACATCGCCTATGTCGGCGCGCTGTCATGGCTGATCGGCATCGACACTGAAGTCGTCGAGAAGGTGCTGGCGGAGGAATTCGCCTCCAAGGCCAAGCTCATCGGCGCCAACGTCCAGGCGTTCAATCTCGGGCGCAACTGGGCCAAGGAAAACCTCAAGCCCATCGGTCTTCAGCTCCGCCATGCCGATGCCGTGGGCAATCGCATCTTCGTGGAAGGCAACAACGCCGCCGCGCTCGGCGCGGTCTATGGCGGCGCCACCGTGTGTGCCTGGTATCCGATCACGCCGTCCACCTCGCTCGCCGAAGCGTTCATGTCCTACTGCGAGGACCTGCGCACGAACGAGGACGGCTCCAAGCGCTACGCCATCGTGCAGGCGGAAGACGAGATCGCCTCCATCGGCATCGTGGTGGGGGCGGGGTGGAACGGCGCGCGCTCGTTCACCTGCACGTCGGGCCCCGGCATCTCGCTGATGAACGAGTTCATCGGGCTCTCCTACTTCGCGGAAATTCCGGCGGTGATCTTCGACGTGCAGCGTGGCGGCCCGTCCACCGGCATGCCCACGCGCACGCAGCAATCGGACCTGCTGCTTGCGGCATACGCCTCGCACGGCGACACCAAGCACATCCTGCTGCTGCCGGCCGATCCCGGCGAATGCTTCGAGATGGGCGCTACGGCGTTCGATCTCGCGGACCGCTTCCAGACGACCGTGTTCGTGATGCTCGATCTCGACATCGGCATGCAGGAATGGCTCGTCGAACCCTTCAAGTGGGACGACAAGCGCGAGATCGAGCGCGGCAAGGTCATGACCTACGAGGAGCTGGAGGCCGGCAAGGAGTTCGGCCGCTACATGGACGTCGATCACGACGGCATCCCGTACCGCACCTATCCGGGCACGCACCCCACGCGCGGCGCGTTCTTCACGCGCGGCACCTCGCGCAACCGCGCGGCGGGCTATTCGGAAAAGGGCGTCGACTACCAGTACAACATGGAGCGCCTGCTCGCGAAGTTCGCGACCGCCGCGCGCGCCGTGCCTGCGCCAGTCACGCGGCCTGCGAAGAAGAAGACGAAGAAGGGCGCGATCTATTTCGGCTCGACGACGCCCGCGATGCACGAGGCGCTTGAAGCGCTGGAGGCCAACGGCCACCATCTCGACGCCATGCGGGTGCGCGCCTTCCCGTTCCCGCAGGAGGTGTTCGACTTCATCCACGCGCACGACGAGGTCTTCCTCGTCGAACAGAACCGCGACGCGCAACTGCGCACGCTGGTGGTCACGGAAGGCGGGATCGACCCGGCGAAGCTCACGCCCGTGCTGCACTACGACGGCGCGCCGATCACGGCGCGTTTCCTGATCGACGTGATCGGCAAGCGCATGAGCGCTGCGAACCCGATCCGGGAGATGGCCGAATGACCTACATCCTCAAGCCGAAGATGCATCACCCGGAGTTGCCCGCGAACGCGCGTGGGTTCACCCGGCGCGACTACGAAGGCCGCGTCTCGACGCTCTGCGCCGGCTGCGGTCACGATTCCATCAGCGCTGCCATCGTGCAGGCCGCATTCGAGCTCGATATCGAGCCGCATCGGCTGGCGAAGATGTCCGGCATCGGCTGCTCGTCGAAGACGCCGGACTATTTCCTCGGCCAGTCGCACGGTTTCAACTCGGTGCACGGGCGCATGCCGTCGGTGCTCACCGGCGCCAATCTCGCCAACCGTGACCTCATCTATCTCGGCGTGTCGGGGGACGGGGACTCGGCGTCCATTGGGCTTGGCCAGTTCGCGCACTCGATCCGGCGCGGCGTGAACATGTGCTACATTGTGGAGAACAACGGCGTGTACGGCCTGACGAAGGGCCAGTTCTCGGCGACCTCGGACAAGGGTTCGAAGTCCAAGAAGGGCGTGGAGAACACCGAGAGCGGCATCGATCTCGTGGCGCTCGCGCTGCAGCTCGGCGCCACGTACGTCGGCCGCAGCTTCTCCGGCGACAAGACCCAGCTCGTGCCGCTCATCAAGGGCGCGCTCTCGCATCACGGCCCGGCGGTGCTCGACGTGATCAGCCCGTGCGTGACGTTCAACAACCACGCCGGCTCGACGAAGAGTTTCGACTACGTGCGCGAGCACAACGAAGCGGTGAACCGTCTCGACGTGATCCTCGGCCGCGCGCCGATCACGGTGGACTACGCGCCCGGCGCGGTGACGGAAGTGACGCAGCACGACGGTTCGACGCTGCGCCTCCGGAAGCTCTCGGAAAGCTACGACGCCACCAACCGCATCGGCGCGATGAACTACCTGCAGGAACGCCACGCCGAAGGCGAGGTCGTCACCGGCCTGCTGTTCGTCGATCCCGACGCCACCGACCTGCACGATCGCCTCGGCACCATGGAAAAACCGCTCAATACGCTCGGCACGAAGGATCTGACGCCGGGCTCTGCGGCGCTTGAGAAGATCAACGCCGGGTTGAGGTAGGCTGGCGCGTCATCGCGGCGCCAAGGCGCTTGCGAGTTCCGCGAACGCCGGCGTCCCGCCGAGGAGCGGCGGGAAGATGCCTTGGGTCAACAACATGCCCGCAACCAGAAAGTAGGCGGGGTGGAACGACTTGCGATGGCGCAGGTCGAAGCCCATCGCGACGAAGAGATAGATGAACTGGGCGCCCATAACGGCGAGCCCGCCCATGGGCCCCAGCAATGGCATCGGCAGCAGGCGACCCCATGCCGGTCCGATCAGCGCAATGGTGGCGCCGAGCATCAGGCGGCGGTGCCAATCCGACTGCCCGCGCAGCAAGATGGCGGCGGCGAGCAGAACAGCAAACGTCGCCAGCTCGAGAAAACTCAGCGCCAGAAAGATGTTGTCGGGGAAAAACGGCGGGACACGTCCCAGGCGTACGCTCTCAGTGGCCGTCACCCAACCCGCGCCAAGCATCGCCACAGCGAGCGCCAAGGCAAACCAACCCAGTCCGCGATGGACCGCCATCGCGCCATTTCGGACCAGCGTCGCCTGCGTGACGAACAGCGCCAGCCAGGCGACGAACAGCCCGGCGTGGACGTGAACGTGAATCGGGATCGGCTGAACCACCATCCCGCGCAATGCGAACGATCCAAACCCTGCCGCTGCCGTCAGAGCGAGCGCGGCCGCCATCGTCAGCAGAAAAGTCCGTTCGGCCCGCTCAGTTGGCGCGCCTTCGGTGATCGTTGTCATTTCGTGTCCCTTCCGCGATTCAGATTCCCGCCAGCACCTTGAGGTTCGTCTCCGGCCGCGGGCCCATGTGCGAGATGACTTCCGCCGCAGCGACCGATCCAAGGCGTCCGCACTCGGGCAGGGGACGGTTCGTGGCGAAGCCGAACAGGAAGCCCGCCGCGTACTGGTCGCCGGCGCCGGTGGTGTCGAGCACATGGGCGACGGGCTCGGGCTTGATCACGTGCGAGGTGTCGCCCGCCACAATCACCGAACCCTTCTCGGAGCGCGTGACCGCCACGTAGGGGCACACCTTGCGCGCCTCGGCGAGCGCGCTGTCGAGGTCGGCGGTCTGGTAGAGATTGATGATCTCGTTCTCGTTGGCGAACAGGATGTCGATGTGGTGCTCGACGAGGTGCAGGAAGCTCGCGCGGTGACGCTCGACGCAGAACACATCCGACAGCGTGACCGACACCTTGCGTCCCGCCGCCTTCGCGATCTCGGAGGCATGCACGAACGCGGCCTTCGCCTCGTAGCGGTCGAACAGTTAGCCTTCCAGGAACAGAACCGACGCGCTCTCGATCA
>CAZGYQ010000132.1:0-4681 GCA_964530695.1 uncultured Caulobacteraceae bacterium | reverse complement strand
ATGTCCTCCATGACCACGCGGATCTGGTCGCGCACGATGTCGAGCGGAATGGCGTGGACGCCGAAAACACCGAGCGTATTCTGCACCGTGATCGCGGTCACCGCCGTCGCCGCATAGCCGCCGAGCGCGGTCACGGTCTTGATGTCGGCCTGTATCCCCGCCCCGCCGCCGGAATCGGAGCCGGCGATGATCAGCACGCGGCCCTTCATGCTTCCGCCTTGTCCATGGCGTTCCACACCTTCAGCGCCTGCACGGTTTCGCGCACGTCATGGACGCGCAACATGTCCGCGCCGAGCGCGGCCGCGCGCAATGCAATGGCGAGCGAACCGCCGATGCGGTCTCGCGCCTCTGAAGCTGCAGGATCAATGCGGGCGATGAAGCTTTTGCGCGAGGCGGCGAAGAGGAGCCGCGCTCTCGTGGCGAAGCGCAGCTGCGGAATGGCGCGGGTCAGCGCCATGTTGTGCGCCAGCGTCTTGCCGAAGCCGATGCCGGGATCGATCCAGATCTTCTCGCGTGCGACGCCTGCGTCTGTCGCCGCCGCCACGCGGGCGGACAGGAACGCGATGACTTCCGCCACGACATCCGCGTAAACCGGGTTCGCCTGCATCGTGCGCGGTTCGCCCTGCATGTGCATCAGCACGACATCGCAGCCGAGGGCCGCCGCGCATTCGACCGCGCCGGGCGCACGCAGCGCGGTCACGTCGTTCCACATCGCAGCGCCCGCCGCCATCGCCGCGCGCGCGACGGCGGGCTTCATGGTGTCGACCGAAACCGTCGCATCCGAGGACCGCCGCAGACCTTCGATAACGGGAACGACCCGGTCGATCTCCTCGGCTTCGGACACCGGCGCAGCCCCCGGCCGGGTGGATTCGCCGCCCACGTCGAGCACGTCCGCGCCATCTTCAAGCATGCGCAGTCCGGCGTAGATCGCGGCGTCCGCATCCGCGTAACGGCCGCCGTCCGAAAACGAATCCGGCGTCGCGTTGACGATGCCCATGATCCACGGGCCGCTCTCGATCTTCGGCGCGGGAAGCATCACACGTGCTGGACGAGCGAGAGCATGTTCATGTCGGGGTCGCGGAACCAGGCCACTTTCGTGCCGTCTGGCGCCGCCCAGATGCCGCGCTCATCCTGCTGGAAAAAGCCGAAGCGCTCGAACTTCACGCCCTTCGCGACGAGCGCATCGATCTCGGCGGCGATGTCCTTCACCTCAAAGCCGAGCACGGCGTACGCCGCCGGGATCACCGCCGGCACGCGCGACACGCGCAGCTCCGCGCCGCCCATGTCGAACACGAAGGCGAACGTATCGTCGGTCATGAACTTGAGGCCGAGCGTGTCCCGATAGAACGCCTTCGACGCATCGGCGCGCGTGGTGCCGATCAGGGAGACCATTTTCGCCGCGCCGATCATGTGACCACCCTTTCAGTTTTGCGCATCGCGCAGGTGCGCGATACCAAGCGAACATGACGCACAAACTCTATGCCTGCCGCGGGTGCGGGTCCATGCTCGTCGAGGCGGCCTTCGCGAAGGCGGCGCTGCCGCTCGAGATCATCGACGTGGACTGGGACGACACCGGCTGGGCCAAAGATGACAAAGGTGGCGGGCCGCTGAAAAAGCTCAACCCGCTCGGCCAGGTTCCGACGCTCGTCCAGCCCGACGGTTCGGTGATGACCGAAAGCGCCGCGATCCTGATGCACGTCACCGAGATCGCGCCACTGGCGGAACTTGCGCCGACGCAGGGCGACCCCGCGCGGCCGCAGTTCCTGCGCTGGCTGCAGTTCCTCGTGTCGACGGTCTATCCGACCTTCGCCTACGGCGACCGCCCGGAGCGCTGGCTGCCCGGTCACGAAGACGCGGGCGAGGCGCTGACCGAAGCCAACATCGAACACCGCAAGGCCATGTACCGGCACATGGAGGCGCACGCCGGCGCGCCCTATTTTCTCGGCGCGGGCATGAGCCTCATCGACCTCTATCTCTGGGCCATGAACCACTGGCGCCCGCGCCAGGCCTGGTTCGCCGCCGAGACGCCGAAGCTGCACGCCATCGCGGAAGCAATGCGCCGGGAGCCGTGGGTGGCGGGAGTGGCGAAGCGGAACGGGTTGGATTGAATCACTCAGTCATTCCGGCCGCAGCAAAGCGGAGAGCCGGAACCCAGGGGTTCAAGCGAGCCCGGTCGCCTGGGTTCCGGATAAATCGCGTGCCGCGATTTTCCGGAATGACTGAACCAATCACTCTCGTAAGAGCGACTAAGCCCCCGCGGGCGACGGATCCCCGCCCCAGCTCGGACGGCGCGGCTCGACGGTGTCGTCGACCACCGGCAGCGCCGGCGTGGGCGGCAGCGGCGTGGACGGCGTGTCGTCGGGGCGTTCGAGCTTCTCGCCGCGCAGGACGATGGCGATCTCTTCGCCCGAGAGCGTCTCGTATTCGAGCAGCGCCTGCGACAGCAGTTCGTGCTCGTGGGCCTTCTCGGTCAGGATGCGCTTGGCTTCGTTGTAGCCCTCTTCCACGAGGCGCTTGACCTCGGAGTCGATCTTGCGCGCGGTTTCCTCGGAGACGTTCTGCGTCCGCGACACGGAGTGGCCGAGGAACACTTCTTCCTGGTTGTCGCCGTACGCGACGAGGCCGAGCAGGTCCGAATAGCCCCAGCGCGTCACCATGTTGCGCGCGAGGTTCGTCGCGCCGGTGATATCCGACGAGGCGCCGGAAGTGATCTGGTTCTTGCCGAAGATGAGTTCTTCCGCGACGCGCCCGCCCATCAGCACCGCCAGGCGGCTCATCATCTGGGTGTAGTGCATCGAGTAGCGGTCGCCTTCCGGCAGCTGCATCACCATGCCAAGCGCACGCCCGCGCGGCACGATCGTCGCCTTGTGGACGGGATCGCTGTCGGGGACGTTGAGCGCGACGAGCGCGTGGCCGGCCTCATGGTAGGCCGTGAGCTTCTTTTCCTTTTCGCTCATCGCCATGGAACGGCGTTCGGCGCCCATCATCACGCGATCCTTCGCGTCCTCGAACTCGGATCGCGTCACCACGCGCTTGCCGCGACGGGCGGCAAGCAGCGCGGCCTCGTTCACGAGGTTGGCGAGATCGGCGCCGGAGAAGCCCGGTGTGCCGCGCGCGATGGTTTTCAGATCGACGTCCTGCGAGATCGGGACGTTCTTGGTGTGCACCTTCAGGATTTTCTCACGTCCGCCGATGTCCGGATTCGGCACGACGACCTGACGATCGAAGCGGCCCGGACGCAGCAGCGCGGGGTCGAGCACGTCGGGGCGGTTGGTGGCGGCGATGAGGATGATGCCCTCGTTGGCCTCGAAGCCGTCCATCTCGACGAGGAGCTGGTTCAACGTCTGTTCGCGTTCGTCGTTGCCGCCGCCGAGGCCGGCGCCGCGGTGACGACCGACCGCGTCGATTTCATCGATGAAGATGATGCACGGCGCGTTCTTCTTGGCCTGCTCGAACATGTCGCGCACGCGGCTCGCGCCGACGCCGACGAACATTTCCACGAAATCAGAACCCGAGATCGAGAAGAACGGCACGTTCGCTTCGCCCGCGATGGCGCGTGCGAGCAGCGTCTTGCCGGTGCCGGGGGGGCCGACGAGCAGCGCGCCCTTCGGAATCTTGCCGCCGAGGCGCTGGAACTTGCCGGGGTCGCGCAGGAATTCGACGATCTCCTGAAGCTCTTCCTTGGCCTCGTCGATGCCCGCGACGTCATCGAAGGTGATGCGCGTCTTGGATTCATTCAGGAGCTTGGCCTTCGACTTGCCGAAGCCCATGGCGCCGCGGCCGCCGCCCTGCATCTGGCGCATGAAGAAGAACCACGCGCCGATCAGCAACAGCATCGGCAGCACGGCCATCAGCACATCGCCGATGCCGGGGCCGTTCTGCGGCTGGTCCGTCTTGATCTCGACGCGCGCTGGGTCAAGCTTGGCGATGGTTTCGTCCATCGCGCCCGCCGGCACTTGAACAAGTAGCGTCTTGGCCGGCGAGTCCTTGGTCTTGGCGTAGATTGTCTCGCCCTTGGTCCGGATCGATTTCAGCCGGTCTGCGTTATATTCGGACCAGAACTGGCTGTAGGACGTCTCCGTCGCGTCGCGGGCCGGATTCGGCGCGCTCACCAGCTGGAACATGACCACCAGGAGGAGCGCTATCGCGCCCCATATCAGCAGGTTACGGATCGGCATGTGGGATCGCCTCATCGCCCCGACCGGCCGGCCGGGGTCTCATTCGACATACAAGATAGGCGCCCGGGGGCCCCGTGAACACCATCAGATAGCAACGGCGTCTCAAGGTCGCGTGAAGGAAGATGAATAATTAGCGGAAACCTGCCGGATCGGCCCGCCACAGCGTGCGCCGGACCCGGTCGGCGACGAGCCAGCGGCGCGCGACGGCGTCGTCGCGACCGGCCGCTTCCCCCGCATGGACAAGGTCCGGGACCGTGGCGCGGCGGTCCGGCGCCGTCCGGGCGACCCAGCCTGCCTGCCAGGCCCGAAGCGAAAGGCGGTTGTCCCAGACCACGGTTTCGCCTTTGGGCAGGAACAGCGGCGCAAGCGGCGCGCCCCCGCCCCGCCGGCCGTGGACGCCGCCGGGATCTCGGGTGATCGCAACGCGCCCACGCGCAACTGAAAAACGGGCGCCGCCTCGAGGGTGACGCGGAAGATCTCCTCGGGATCGTGCTCGACCCAGC
>CAZGYQ010000131.1:0-4875 GCA_964530695.1 uncultured Caulobacteraceae bacterium | reverse complement strand
CGACGCGCGAGCAGCACATCCGCCGCGAGAAGGCGACGTCGAACATCTGCACCAATTCCGGTCTCTGCACGCTCGCGTGGACGATCCACATGACGCTGCTCGGCGCGGAGGGCCTCAAGCGCGTGGCGACGCTCAACCACGAGACCGCCTGCGACCTCGCCGATGCGCTCGCCGCGATTCCCGGCGTCGAGGTGCTGACACAGCGCTATTTCAACGAATTCGCCATCCGCCTGCCAAAGCCTGCCGACGTCGTGCTCGATGCGCTGCTGGAGAAGGGGATTATCGGCGGCGTGCCGTTCGCGCGGCTCAATCCGAAGGAGGGCATGGAGAACGTGCTGCTTGTCTGCGCGACGGAGACGAACACGCCGGAAGACATCAACGCCTATGCGGCGGCGCTGAAGGAGATCGTGCAGTGAGCGCAACCATTTCCGGAAACCGCGGCCTCCTGCAGGCCGAAGCGCTCATCTTCGAAACGGGCTCGCTCGCGCGTACCGGCGTCGACATGCCGGCGCCGAAGGGGCGCGCAGACAAGCTCGGCGGGCTCGGCCGCAAGGTCGCGCCGGCGCTGCCGGGGCTCTCCGAACCTGAGGCCGTGCGCCACTATGTGCGTCTGAGCCAGAAGAACTACGCCATCGATCTCGGCTTTTTCCCGCTCGGCTCGTGCACGATGAAGCACAACCCGCGCCTCAACGAGAAGATGGCGCGGCTGGAGGGCTTCGCCGATCTGCATCCGCTGCAAGCCACGCAGACCGTGCAGGGCGCGCTGCTGCTGATGGAAGAACTGGCGCGCTGGCTGCTGACGCTCACCGGCATGGATGCGGTGGCGCTCTCGCCGAAGGCGGGCGCGCACGGTGAACTGTGCGGGATGCTGGCGATCCGCGCGGCGCTGCACGCGCGCGGCGAAGGCGAAACGCGCAAGCGCGTGCTGGTGCCTGAATCCGCGCACGGGACAAACCCTGCGACGGCGGCGGCGGCGGGCTTCATCGTCGATGAAATCAAGGCGACCGAGGACGGCCACGTCGATCTGGAAGACCTGAAGTCAAAGCTCGGCCCCGACGTCGCCGGGATCATGCTGACGAACCCGAACACCTGCGGGCTGTTCGAGCGCGATATCCGCACCATCGCCGATCTCATCCACGGCGCCGGCGGCTATTTCTACTGCGACGGCGCGAACTACAACGCCATCGTCGGTCGCGTGCGCCCGGGCGATCTCGGTGTCGACGCGATGCACATAAACCTGCACAAGACGTTCTCCACGCCGCATGGCGGCGGCGGACCGGGCGCCGGCCCCACGGTGCTCTCTCCCGCGCTCGCGCCCTTTGCGCCGACGCCCCACATGGTGCGGAAAGGCGAGGAACTTTCGCTCGTCGAACACGCTGAAGACGTGGACGGCTCGCCGTTCGGCCGCATGTGCGCCTTCCATGGCCAGATGGGCATGTATGTGCGCGCGCTGACCTACATGCTCAGTCACGGCAGTGATGGCTTGCGTCAGGTCGCGGAAGATTCCGTGCTCAACGCCAACTACCTGCTCGCGCGATTGAAAGGCCATTTCAACGCGCCCTTCGACGGCCAGCCCTGCATGCACGAAGTGCTGTTCGATGACTCGACGCTGCGCCCGCACGGCGTGGAGACGATCGATCTCGCCAAGGCGCTGCTCGACGAGGGCTATCACCCGATGACGACTTACTTCCCGCTGGTTGTGCACGGGGCGCTGCTGATCGAGCCGACGGAGACGGAATCGAAGGCCGAACTCGATCGTTTCGCCGATGTGCTCATCGCGCTGGCGGAACGTGCGAAGACCGACAGCGCGCACTTCAAGTCCGCGCCGCATCTGGCGCCCATGCGTCGCCTCGACGAGACGCGCGCCGCGCGTCAGCCGAAGCTGCGCTGGAAGCCGGTCGAGGCGCTGAAGACGGCGGCGGAGTAGGGCGGGAGCGCGGGCCTTCAGGCCCGCAAACTCTCGAAGACCTGGCGGGCCTGAAGGCCCGCGCTCCCTTCACCGTTGGAACAATCCAATCGCCTCATCCGCCGCCACGCTCGCGGGCGTGCGGCCTTCGGCGACCGCGTGTTCGAGCGCCGGCAACGCGGCCTTCACGGCGGGATGGTTGCGGAACGCGGCGCCCAGCGCGTCGTCGATGAGGCTCTGCATCCAGCGCACCTGCTGCGCGGCGCGGCGCGCGCCCCGTTCGCCCGTGGGCGAGAGCGCGGCCTTGTGCGCCTCTATGGTCGACCACATATCCGCAACGCCGGCGCCTTCAAGGCCGCTCGCCGTGAGTACGGGCGGGGACCAGTTGGGGCTCGCCGGTTCGAGGATATGCAGCGCATCGCGATAGATGCGTGCGGCGCGCTCGGCGGCTTGTTTGTCGATGTCGGCCTTGTTGACGACGATCATGTCGGCGAGTTCGAGCAGGCCCTTCTTGATGCCCTGCAGTTCATCGCCCGCATTCGGCAGCATCAGCGCGACGAAGATGTCCACCATCTCCGCCACCACCGTCTCGCTCTGCCCGACGCCGACGGTTTCCACGATGATCACGTCATAGCCCGCCGCCTCGCACAGCAGCATCGTCTCGCGCGTCTTGCGCGCCACGCCGCCGAGCGTGCCCGACGAGGGCGAGGGACGGATGAAGGCGTTGGCGTCGACAGAGAGCCGCGCCATGCGCGTCTTGTCGCCGAGGATCGAGCCGCCGCTGCGCTGCGAGGTGGGATCGACGGCGAGCACCGCGACCTTGCGGCCGAGGCCGGTAAGATGAAGGCCCAGCGCCTCTATGGCCGTGGACTTGCCGACGCCGGGCACGCCGGTGACGCCCACGCGGTCGGCCTTGCCGGTATGCGGCATCAGTGCGGTCAGCAGCGCGCGGGCTTCGGTCTGGTGATCGGCGCGGCGCGACTCCACCAGCGTGATCGCCTTTGCGAGCGCCGCACGATCGCCGGAAAGAAGGCGCGCCTTCACGCGCCCTCCAGAAGGCAGAGCGCCACGACCTCCGCGCCGTAGCGTTTCAGCTTCGCCTCGCCGACGCCGGAAATGCGGCCCAGCTCCGGGAGCGTCTTCGGCTTGGCGTCGGCGATGGCCGAGAGCGTCGCGTCATGGAAGATCACGTAGGGCGGCACGTTTTGCTCCTCCGCCTTCTCGCGACGCCAGGCGCGCAGCTGCGTGAAGAGGGGCGAGGTGTTGAGCGTCACGCCCTTCTTCGCGGCGCGGGCGGCGCGGCGCTCATCCACGTCACGGCGGCCCGCCTTCTTCGCGACCTCGCGGATGCGGATCTCGCGCTCCTTGCGGAAGATCGCGCGCGTCGCCTCGTCGTCGGCGACCTGGAGCACGGGTCGCATGTCCTCGCCGCCCTCCACGAGCACGCCGTCGAACACGAGCTGGTCGAACACCGCCTTCCAGTGGTTCTCGTCGACATCGGCGCCGATGCCGTAGGTGGTCTTGGACGCATAGGCTTCGTCGGCGGCGTTCTGCGCGGGGCGGCCCATGAGGTGCGCGATGACGCGCGCGCGACCGAAACGCTGGTCGGTGCGCAGCACGGCGGAGATGGCTTTCGCCGCCCATTCCGTCGCATCAACAGAAGCGGGCGGGTCAAGGCAAACGTCGCACGCGCCGCAGGGCTCGACATTTTCCTCGCCGAAATAGCGGCGCACGCCTGCACGCCTGCAGGTCATGCCGTCGAGAAATGAAAAGAGCTGACGCGCCTTCTTCGCCTGCGCGGCCTTCACGGCGGGATCGGTCGTACCCTCCTCGATGAAGCGCAGCGTGCGGCGCAGATCGCCGGCGCCGTAAAGCGCGATGCCGTCCGCCGGCGCGCCGTCGCGACCTGCGCGCCCGACTTCCTGCCAGTAGGCCTCGATGGAGCGCGGCGCATCGGCGTGGATGACGAAACGCACGTCGGGTTTGTCGACGCCCATGCCGAAGGCGATGGTGGCGGCCATCACCACGTCGTCCTCGTTCTGGAAGGTGTGCTGGCGCTGCTCGCGCAGGCGCGCGTCGAGCCCGGCGTGGTAGGCGAAGGCGCGCACGCCGGCGTTCTCCAGTGCGGCCGCGATCTGCTCGGTGGAATCTCGCGTGCCGGCGTAGACGATGCCCGCCTGGCCTTTGCGTTCGCGCGCGAGATCGACGATGCGCTTCTGGACGTTCGCCTTGCGCTCGGCCGAGAGCGCGAGGTTCGGGCGATCGAACGAGGCCACGAACGTGCGTGCGTGTTCGAGCTTGAGCTGTCGGCGAATGTCGGCCTGCGTTTCCCGATCCGCCGTCGCGGTGACAGCGAGGCGCGGCACATCGGGGAAGAGTTCGGCGAGGCGGCCGAGGCTGCGATAGTCGGGGCGGAAGTCATGGCCCCACTGCGAGACGCAGTGCGCCTCGTCGATGGCGATGAGCGCGATCTTCGCGTGCTTCAGGCGGTCAAGGCCGGCGCCCGACATCAGGCCTTCCGGTGACACGTACAGCAGGTCGAGCATCCCTTCGCTGAGCGCCGCCAGCACGTCGAGGCGTTCGGCGGGCGGCAAACTGGAATCGAGACGCCCCGCGCGCACGCCCGCGTCCTTCAGCGTCGCCACCTGGTCCTGCATCAGCGCGATCAGCGGTGACACGACCACCGCCACGCCCTCGCGCAGCAGCGCCGGCACCTGGTAGCACATGCTCTTGCCGCCGCCGGTGGGCAGGATGGCGAGCGCGTCGCGCCCCCCCAGCACTTCGGTGATCACCTCGCCCTGCAGGCCGCGGAAATCCGGATGGCCGAAGACGCGGCGCAGGACGTCGCGCGCGGGAGACAGGGGATCGGGAAGGGGGGCTGGGAGACTCACGGATCGCTTATGCCCGATGGTCACCGCCGCGATAACCCTCTCCCGCTGGCGGGAGAGGGAGAAGCGAACGAAGTGAGC
>CAZGYQ010000130.1:0-5158 GCA_964530695.1 uncultured Caulobacteraceae bacterium | reverse complement strand
GCTTCGCCGGGTACTTCCCCCGCACGCGGAGGAAGAAATCGGTAGAGCATTTGGAGAACCAGGTATGACGACCGCCCATGATTTCACCTTCACGCAACTCAATGGCGCGGCGCCCGTCGCGCTGAAGGATTTCGCCGGCAAGGTGGTGCTTGTCGTGAACGTGGCGAGCGCCTGCGGGCTGACGCCGCAATACGGTCCGCTGGAAAAGCTCTATGAGGCGAAGAAGGCGCAAGGCCTCGTGGTGCTCGGTGCGCCGTGCAACGATTTCGGCGCGCAGGAGAGCGGCACGGAAGGCGAGATCGGTTCGTTCTGCGAAACCCATTTCGGCGTGACGTTCCCGATGACCGGCAAGGTCTCCATCGTCAACGAGCCGCGCCATCCGTTCTATGACTGGGTGAAAGACGAACTCGGCGCCGAGGCGCTGCCGAAATGGAACTTCCACAAGTATCTCATCGGCAAGCAGGGCGAGCTTCTCGCCACCTTCGGCTCGCGCATGGAGCCCGACGCGCCGGAAATCGTCGCGGCGATCGACGCGGCGCTCGCGTGAGCCAGCGCGCCGAGATCGAGCCGTTCCTGGCCATGGAGGTGGCGCGCGAGGCCAATGCGCGCATGGCTGCGGGCGAAAGCATCGTGCGTTTCGACGTGGGCCAGCCGTGGTTCGGCGCGCCGGCGGCGGCGCTCGCCGCCGCTGAACGCGCCATGCGCAATGAAGCGCTCGGCTACACCGAAGGGCTCGGCGCGATGGCGCTGCGCAAGGGCATCTCCGGATGGTACGCCAGCGAGCACGGCCTCGACATCGATCCCGCGCGCATCGTCGTCACCACCGGCGCGTCGGGCGCGTTCACGCTGGCGTTCCTCGCACTCTTTGACACCAGCGCGCGCGTGGCCATCGCCAGCCCCGGCTATCCGCCGTACCGGCACATCCTGAAGGCGCTCGGCTACGAGGCCGTCGTTGTCGAAGCGGACGTCGCCGACGGTCTCCAGCTGACGCCCGCGTTGCTTGAACAGGCAGGCGCTTTCGACGGCGCGCTTGTGGCTTCACCCGCCAACCCTACCGGCGCGATGTTGTCGCGCGATGCGCTGCAGACGCTGTGCGCGGCGATGTGTGCGGCAGGCAAGCCGCTCATCTCCGACGAGATCTACCATGGTCTCACTTACGACGGCGCGGCGACGAGCGCGCTCGCGTTTGACGATGACGTGATCGTCGTCAACTCGTTCTCGAAATACTGGGCGATGACGGGCTGGCGCGTGGGCTGGATCGTGGCGCCGCCGCGCCTTGTGAAATCCATCGAGAAGCTGGCGCAGAACCTCACGGTAGCGCCGCCCACGATCAGCCAGGTTGCGGCGCTGGGCGCGCTGACCGCCAAGCAGGAATGCGAGGAGAGGCGCGCGCTCTACGCGGAAAACCGCAAGCTGCTGCTGCGCGAGCTGCCGGGCCTGAAACTGCCGCCGGTCGTGTCGCCGGACGGCGCGTTCTACGTGCTCGTCGACGTCAGCGTGCACACCGACGATTCCATGGCCCTGTCGCATCGCCTGCTGGGGGAAACGGGCGTGGCCATCACCCCGGGGATCGATTTCTGCGCCACGCGCGGGCGCCATTGGGCGCGGCTTGCTTTCTGCCGCCCACAGGGTGAGATCGAGGACGGGCTGGCGCGGCTCCGGAAATGCCTGTGACTTAGGTCATGGCGGACAGACGTGGGCGCGCCTTCGAGTGAACGGCAATGCGCGCGCGGCGATTGCGCGCTCCTGGTTGGAGGAACGGAATGCGGAAGTCCCTGATGATGGCGTGCGTCGCGGTCGCGGCGGGCGCCGCGGCGATCGGCGGCGCGCTGGCGCAGCCCAAGCAGCCGCAGCAGGTCGTGACGCCGCCGAAGGCGTTCTACTGGATGAGCGCGACCACCGGCTCCGGCATGATGGGCTTCAGCGCCGGCCAGGAAAGCGGCGGCCGGCCGAGCATGATGGACGGCATGCGCGCGGCGCGGCAGATGATGGCCGGCGGGGGCGTTTCCCATCAGCTCGAACTCGACCTCGGCTCCACGCTGGCCGCAACGCCTGGCGCGCCGAAGGCCGAGCACACGCCACCGCCCGCGCTGCAGCGGCGCGGCGTCCTGCCGCTTGAAACGCCGCGCGCGACACCGCCCGGCCAACCTGGCACGCCCGGCCAGCCGGAACGCCCGAAGGGCCGTCTGCTGATTTTCTGGGGCTGCGGCGAGCACGCGCGCGCGGGCCAGCCGGTGATCATCGACTTCGCGCGCGTCGCACAAGGCCAATGGCCCACGGGACTTTCCAGCGTCACCGTCAACGCGCCGCGTCCGCCGGGCGTCACGACGCATCGCACCTATGGCGACTGGCCGAACTCGATCCGTCCCAATGGCGACGGCGGATTGCAGGGCACGTCGTCGCTGCTGGGCGAACACGTGCTGCGCGGCAACTACACGCCGGAGATGCGCTTCACCGCGACGCAGGATTTCATGGCGCCGGTCACGTTCACGACGAACGCCAAGGCGCCGTCGGGCGCGATCAATCTCGTCTGGAACGCGGTGCCCACAGCCACGGGCTATGCCGGCTGGACCTTCGGCGCCAAGGGCGACGACATGATTTTCTGGTCGACCAGCGAAACCAAGGCGTTCGGCGTCTACCAGGAATTCATCCCGCCCGGCGAAGCGGCCCGTCTCGTCCGTGAGCGCGCGCTGCTGGCGCCGGCGACGACGCAATGCACCGTGCCGGTGGAAGTGATGACGGCGATGGGCGCGGGCGCGACACCGCCAGCGCAGGCGCCGGAGCAGGGATCGCCGCAGGGCGGCGGCATGCTGTTTTTCACCGCCTACGGCCCGGAACAGAACATCATCTATCCCGAACGTCCCGCCGATGCGCGCACGCCGTGGAACCAGGAGTGGTTCGTGAAGATCCGCCACCGCTCCTCGACGATGGAGATGCTCGGCCAGAGCATGAGCGCGATGATGACCCAGAACGGCCAGCCGGCGATGACGCCGGAGGAGCGTTGCCGGCAGCAGCGCGAGGCGCAGGCGCAACAGCGCGGCTCCATCGGCAGTGCGATCGGTTCGGCCACCGGCATTCCCGGCGGCGGCATGATCGGCGGCGCGCTCGGGCGTCTCGGGCGCGGCAAGCAGAAGGATCAGCCGGCGACGACCGATCCGTCCTGTCCTCCGCAGTAGGCGCTACTGCTCGCGTCCCAGCCGTTGCAGGACGTCGGCCGTGACCTCGTCGCGATCTTCCGGCGAGAGCTTGCGGGCGGCGTTCAGCAGGCGGCCGATGGAGCGGTCGCGGTTGATGCGCGAGATCACGACGCCGATGCTGAGCGCGATCAAGATGATCGTCGCGAGGATCGCAAAGCCGCTCACGAGACCGACGAGGCCGCCCGCCGTGTTGACCGCCATCTCGAATGTCGACGGCGCAAGCAGGAAGGTCGTGCCGATGTTCAGCGCCATGAGGCCCAGCGCCCCGAGCAGCACCGCCAGCATTACCAGCGAACGCGTATAGCGGTTCAGGAGCATGCCGCCGTAGACGCCGGCGACGAGCGCCATCGGAATGGCGATCATGGAAAGCCCCTGCGCCACGGTCTGGCTGTGCTGCGACAGCGTCTCGGCGTCGACGATCTGGCCGAGGATCGCATACACGGCCAACGCGCCCACGAACGAGACGAACTGGTTCCACGCGAACATCAGCGTCGCGGCGAAAATTCCGGTCACAAACCACGGCGAAAGATCCGGGCGCACAAGACGCGATCCGCTGGAGCGGTCGAGCAGTTGCTTGATGGTGCGGTTGATCGCCGGGAAGGCGAAGAAGGCGAGGCCGATGACGGAGTCGCGGATCTTCTCGTCGATGAAGGTGAGCTGGCGCACCAGCGGCGCGCCGAGCTGGATGATCGCCAGGACGATCACCAGAGCCAGGGCGAGCGCCAGGATTTCACGCAGGTTGCTGGGCGGGCGCAGGCCCTGTTCGCCCTTCTGGACGATCGCGTCGCTCATTGTCCGGTCTCCCCTTGCCGCCCAAGGGTAGGCGGGATTTCCGGGCCGGGCAAACGGGAGCCTTCCGGGGTCATTCAAGAGGCCCTGCCGGGGCCTTGACGGTGCGCGGCGGGAAGCCTATCTCCGGGTCGTTAGCAGTCGATGGCGGTGAGTGCCAAACGGCCGTCCTGTCATGGCTGCCAAGCCCCATATGTGAAAACCCCAACCCAGAAGGAGAGGCCAGTGGCGAATTTCCGTCCCCTCGGCGATCGCGTTCTCGTGAAGCGCGTCAAGGAAGAAGAAAAGACCAAGGGCGGGATCATCATCCCGGACACCGCCCAGGAAAAGCCCCAGGAGGGCGAAGTCGTCGCGGTGGGCCCCGGCGCCCGTGACGAGGACGGCGAACGCATCGCGATGGACGTCAAGGTCGGTGAGCGGATCCTGTTCGGCAAGTGGTCCGGCACCGAAGTGAAGGTCGATGGCGACGATCTCCTCATCATGAAGGAGAGCGACATCCTCGGCGTGATCGACGGCGCTCCCGCCAAAGGCAAGAAATAAGCCTCTTCAGACGCTTGTTCGTCCCCCCAGTTTTGATTTGAGAAGGTAGGAACCCATGGCTGCGAAAGTCGTGAATTTTGGCGCGGATGCGCGCGAACGGATGCTCCAGGGCGTCGATATCCTCGCCAACGCCGTAAAGGTGACGCTCGGCCCGAAAGGCAGGAACGTCGTGATCGAGAAGTCCTTCGGCGCCCCGCGCACCACGAAGGACGGCGTGACCGTCGCCAAGGAAATCGAGCTCGAAGACAAGTTCATGAACATGGGCGCCCAGCTCATTCGTGAAGTTGCGTCGAAGACCAACGACGAAGCTGGCGACGGCACGACCACCGCGACGGTTCTGGCGCAAGCCATCGTCCGCGAAGGCATGAAGGCGGTCTCCGCCGGCCGCAATCCGATGGACCTGCGCCGCGGCGTGGAAAAGGCCGTGCTCGCGGTCGTCGAAGACCTCAAGGCGCGCTCGCGCAAGGTGAAGGGCTCCGACGAAATCGCCCAGGTCGGCACGATCTCGGCGAACGGCGACAAGGACATCGGCAAGTTCCTCGCGGACGCGATGGCCAAGGTCGGCAACGAAGGCGTCATCACGGTTGAAGAAGCGAAGTCCCTCGACAGCGAACTCGAAGTCGTCGAAGGCA
>CAZGYQ010000129.1:0-5297 GCA_964530695.1 uncultured Caulobacteraceae bacterium | reverse complement strand
GATCTCAGGCAGAAATTCCACTTAGCCCCGTGTCCAGATTTCCCGAGCCACCTCTGCCTGATAGCGGTACCGGTCACGGTCAAGGATGAGCGCAATCTTGTCGCGCACCTTGGGTCCGCCGAAACGTCGGGCGCCTAGAAAGAGGCCCAGCTCAAAAGCCATGTTGAGCCGCGCGAGGCCGGCGCCGGAGTCCACTTCCATCACTGAAATGTCGTGCACGCCGAAACGGCACTCCCGGATGATGCGCGCGATCTTGTCGACGCGGACTTCCCCGCCATCGTCCGCCTCGAGCGCGCAACGCGGCTGGAAGCCGCAATCAACGACAGCAAAGACAATGCCCTCGAACAAGGGACGGAAGTCGTCGCTGAACGGGCAATTGATGAAAACGTTGTGATTGGCGGCGTCCCCCATCGCCGCACCCTACTTTTTCTTGCGGGAGCCTTGTTCTACCGCCTCGGCAGCCCGCTTCGCCGCCACCTTTGCGATCGCGCGATCAATCTCGCGGATCGACAGCGTGCCTCCGCGCGGCGGCTTCATCAGCACGCGACCGGACTTGGTCACGAACTGGTTGGACTTCACGGGGCGATTGGACTTGGGCGCGCGCTTCGTGGTCATGCTGGGAATGTAGTCCGGCGGCGGGCGGGATTCAACCGGGTGAAGGATCGCCGCGCGGTCCGATAACGGACGACGCTCCGGGGACACCGGGGGCGGCGTTATTGCTTCTGAGGTATGGCGTCTCGCCGCCAAACTGGCGGGTCTTTCGGCGGCCGGCACGTGTCGCTGTAATACGCCTCGCGATACGGCCGCCCAAAGCACCGAATGAGCCCGTCGACGACGTCGAGATTCGGCGGCCAATGTAAATCGCCACCGAACTTCTCACGGAATTGTCTCCGGGATTGTTCAAACCAATCCGGCTTTGCCGCAAGTGAAAGCCTCGCTCGAGATGTCAACAACCCGGACCGATCTCCGCGGAGAAAAGCGATCGTCGCGCGCGCGTACTCATTCCACGGTGTCTCCGTGGGATCATTCGACCGCTCGAAAAGGGCGATCGCTTCTTCAGTTTGTCCCGACGAAGCGCGAAGCTGGCCTTCATGCCAGTTTAAAATCTTGTGATTGTTCGGGGTCAGCTTTGCAGTGTTCGTTTGTCGGTAGGCAAGGATCAGATCGGCCGCGACCAACTCACATTCCATTTTGAAACCAAGTTGCCGCCAGCCGCCAAACATGTCCTGATCGAAGCGATCATACTCTAGCGCAAGCAGCGCGCTCCGATCATGGGTACAAGCGTCTTGGGAGTGTGAAGGCGCGGGCGCCAATACAAGTACCCACGTCGCCAGAGCGATCCACCTTGAACGCATTTACCCTTCCCCCATCAACTCCCGCCCGATCAGAAACCGCCGTATCTCGCTCGTCCCCGCGCCAATCTCATACAACTTAGCATCCCGCAGAAGCCGCCCCGTCGGATAGTCGTTGATGTAGCCGTTGCCGCCGAGCGCCTGGATGGCTTCGAGCGCGACCTTCGTCGCCTGCTCCGCCGCATACAAAATTGCGCCCGCCGCATCCTTGCGCGTGGTCTTGCCGGCGTCGCACGCCTTCGCCACCGCATAGACATAGGCGCGTGATGTGGAGAGCGCGACATACATGTCGGCGAGCTTGCCCTGCATCAGCTGGAAGTCGCCGATCGGGCGGCCGAACTGCTTGCGCTCCTTCACGTACGGCACGACCACATCGAGCGCCGCCTGCATGATGCCGAGCGGTCCCGCCGCCAGCACCGCGCGCTCATAGTCGAGGCCGCTCATCAGCACGCGCACGCCTTCGTTGAGCGGGCCCATGATGTTCTCGGCGGGCACTTCGCAATCCTCGAACACAAGTTCCGCCGTATCGCTGCCGCGCATGCCGATCTTGTCGAGCTTCGGCGACACCGAAAATCCCTCCATGCCCTTCTCGACGAGAAACGCCGTGATGCCCTTGGCGCCGGCATCGGGATCGGTCTTCGCATAGACGACAAGCGTATCGGCGTGCGGTGAATTGGTGATCCAGAACTTCGTGCCGTTGAGCACGTAGCGGTCGCCCTTCTTCTCGGCCTTGAGCCGCATCGACACGACATCGCTGCCCGCGCCCGCTTCGCTCATGGCGAGCGAGCCGACGTGTTCGCCGCTGATGAGTTTCGGGAGATATTTCGTCTTCTGCGCGGGCGTGCCCCAGCGGCGGAGCTGGTTCACGCAGAGATTGGAATGCGCGCCGTAGCTGAGGCCCACGCTCGCGGATGCGCGGCTGATCTCTTCCATCGCCACCACGTGTTCGAGATAGCCGAGGCCCGCGCCGCCCCATTCCTCTTCCACGGTGATGCCGTGCAATCCAAGCTCGCCCAGCTTCGGCCAGAGGTGGCGCGGAAATTCGTTGGTCTTGTCGATCTCATCGGCGATGGGCGCGATCTCGTTGTCGGCGAAGCGGGCCGTGAGGTCGCGGATCATCTCGGCGTTCTCGCCGAGGTCGAAGTCGAGTTGGGGCGTGTTGCGCAGCATGGGCAAGGCTTAGCCCCGCCCCAATAGGCGAACAAGTCAGCCCTGCAACGCGGGGTTAACCCCGGATGAGATTTGTCGGCCAGCGCAGGTTCAGCCGGTCGCGCAGCAGCTGCCAGCCCGCCGCCGCCATCATCACCACGCCCGGCGCTGTGAACAGCAGGAACAGAACGCTGCTGTCCTGGTTGAGCGCGACGAGACCCGCCGCGAAGAGGCCGGTCCCGACGATGCCGAGAAGCGCGAGCCCCGTGACGTCGCGCGCCGTGTTGACCGGCGCCGGTACGACGCGCGTGAGCACCAGCGGTTCGTCTTCGACCGGCTCCGGCGCGGGCGGCGCCTTGAGCGCGTGCGCCGTCGCGGGATCGCGGGCGAGGATGTCGGCGAGCCGGCGCGCGTCCTCGTCGAGGGGCGCGGGGCGCGCAGCGGCCGGCATCGCGGCGACGCGCGAGGCGCCGAGAACCGAGGCGGCGTGATCGATCTCCGCGCGGAGGTAGGCAGACGGCGCGGCGATCGGCTCGTCGAGCATGAGGAACATGGCGCGCTCGGCGGAACGGCGGCGCACCAGCGCGTCGATCACCTGCGGTTCGCCGTTCACGCGGCTCTTGCGCCAGGCGTCCATCGCACACGCGGCGGCGATCGGTTCACCGGCGTTGAGACGGCGCAGCACGTCGCTCTTGGCGAAGGCGTCGACGCCGATGGAGAACACGAACGAGGCGAGCGCATCGAACTGCGCCTGCGTCAGCGGCGCGAGAACCCTGACGGCGATCGCCGCTTCCACCGGCGCGAGATCCTGCCGGAGCAGGGCTTCGGCCTCGGCTTCGCCGACCGGCGCCGCGGGCGGCACGGCCTGGACGTGGCCATGACCGACCAGCGCGCGGCCATCGGCCATGATCTCGGCCTCGGCGCGGAACCCTTCGAGGCGCTTCAGGAGCGCCAGACCTGCGGTCGATACGGTCATCGTCATGGTCTTGCGGCTTTCGCTTTTTGTCTCCGGACGGGATTTCTCCCGTCAGGAGATCAAACTGGGACACGGTCCCCCCGGTGGCCCCGAGGGGATGTGTCCCGCCACGCAAGTCCGGGGCCGCCGGCGCCCCTTCCGGGGGAATTAACCGAGAATGATGGTCGCCAGCCCGAGAAAGCCGAGGAAGCCGGTGAAGTCGGTCACGAAGGTGACGAACACCGAGGAGGACACCGCAGGGTCGGCCCCGAAGCGGCGCAGGGTCAGCGGCACGAGGATGCCGGCGAGCCCCGCGGCGGTCAAGTTGATGATCACCGCCAGCCCCACCGCGAGACTGATGCCCGGATCGCGGAACCACGCCCCGGCCACGGCCGCCAACAGCACCGCCATCATCAGCCCGTTGCAGAAGCCGGTGAACAGCTCGCGCCAGATGTGGCGGAAGGCGTTGGCGGCGGTGAGATCGCGCGAGGCGATCGCGCGCACGGCGACGGCGAGCGCCTGCGTCCCCGCGTTGCCGCCCACCGACGCCACGATCGGCATCAGCACCGCCAGCGCCACCACCTTCTCGATGGATGCGCCGAAAAAGGCGATCACACTTGCAGAGGCGATGCCGGTGAAGAGATTGACCCCCAGCCAGGGCGCGCGCGCACGGACCGATCGCACGACGGTGTCGGACTGGTTGGCGTCGGAGACGCCCGAGAGCTTGAGAAGGTCTTCCTCGCTCTCGTCGCTGATGACATGCACGACGTCATCGATGGTCACCACGCCCGTCAGTCGTCCCGCTTCATCGACGACCGGCGCGGACGCGAGATGGTATTTCTGGAAGACGAATGCAACTTCTTCCTGGTCCATCTCCGCCCTGATCAGCGCCTGCGGGCTGCGCATGATCTCGGTGAGCTTCGTTTCGCGCCCCGCCCGCAGCAGCGTCGAGAGCGGCACCGCGCCGACGGGGCGGAAACCGGGATCGACGACGTAAAGCTCGAAGAAGGTCTCCGGCAGCTCGGTCTCGTCGGAGCGCATGTAGTCGATGGCGTCGCCGACGCTCCAGAATTCGGGCGCGGCCACCAGCTCGCGCTGCATGAGGCGCCCGGCGGTGTCTTCATCCGCCGCGAGGCCCTGCTCAACCGCGAGCCGCGTTTCATCGTCGGCGGCGGCGAGCGCCTGCTCGAGCTTGTCCTCGTCAAGGTCGGCGGCGACGGCCGCGGCGTCGTCGGTGTCGAGTTCGCCGAGCGCGCGGCCGACGTAGTCGGCAGGCAGCAGTTCGAGAACCTTCTCGCGGATTTCCCATTCCACGTCGGCGAGGAAGGCCGAGGGCAGTTCGGGGCCGATGAGGCGGAAGAGCCGCTTCAGCGCCTCTTCGGGCAGCTGCTCGACCACGTCGGCGAGGTCGGCGGGGTGGAGATCCCTGAGGAGCCGGCGCAGTTCCGGGGCATCGCGCTCGTAGGCCGAGGCCGTGACCAGGGTGACGAAGTGCGGATCGACCTCGAAGCGGCCCTGCTCCACGGCGTCGCCGGCAGAGTCGGCGGACTCACGCTCCAGATTGTCCGCCATGGCCGTCTCCGCCGGATTGAACCACCGGAAAACGCCGCGTCGCTTCTCGCGTCAACCGCCGGAGCCTTAAAAATGGTGCGCTCGAGAGGACTCGAACCTCCACGGGTCTCCCCGCCACCACCTCAAGGTGGTGCGTCTACCAATTCCGCCACGAGCGCATCCGGGAGGAAGGCGCGGTTGTTAGCGAAGGACGGGCGCGGGGGCAAGGGCGAGCGCTCGGGGCGCCGCCAGACGCACGGGTACGCGCTCAAGCGGGCCGCGCGCACCGA
>CAZGYQ010000128.1:0-5558 GCA_964530695.1 uncultured Caulobacteraceae bacterium | reverse complement strand
GCCCGCAAAGGCCATGGGCGCCAACAGACGATGCGGAATCTATCCCCGCATTTCCGTGGTGAACGCCGCCCGCGGTCCCCGCATTTTTCGGCCTGGGAGATGAGGACCGCCGGCGCCCTCGCCGGCATACGGTGCTCAAGACGGGCGGCGATCTTTCAGGACGAACCACCTGGCCGGCGAGGGCGCCGGCGGTCCTCATCACGAACGTCGGAGAGCAGGACCGCGCACCTCCCGGTGCGCATGCGGTGTTCCGTTCACGCACGGCCTTCGCATGGATGATCCGCCCATGCGCACCGGGAGGTGCGCGGTCCTACCCGCGAACACCACCGCCTCTTTCCCTCCCTCAACGGGTAGGGGGCTAGCGAGCGCGCGCCGTCAACTCCGCCGTCCGCAAAGACGCGTGCGCCGGTGCGCCTTCCTTGTAGGAGAAATTCAACACCGCCCACGGTTCCGGTACGCCGCGAAAATAGCCTAGGTTTGTCCAGCCGTCGTTCGGAACGTCTTGTTGGCGCATCCCGACTTCCCCCAGTGGCACGCCGCCAACCTCGATGTTCTCAAACGACTTTGAGAGAACATTCACGTCACCGCCGGTGAATGCGACCCGGCAATACCAAGTATCGCTACTGCCACCGCTGATGCCCGTCTCAAGGTACACGACGGCGTTTGCGTCTTGCACGATCCACGTCAATCGGCGAGTCGAAGGAATTCCTCTGCCATCCCAAGCAGAGATTGCTGAGTGTGAGACTGAACGCCAGCCGCCCACTCGCGCGGCTCTGGCGATCCCATCTCTGCCGCCGAGATTGGCGATGCAGACATCCTGTAGAAGCTTCGGGGCCACGTCTTCGACGGGCATGTTTCTGAGGTCGGGCGCCGGCGCCGCGTTAGGTTGAGAGCAACCAATCGCCAAAAGTACGGGCAGGAAAACTGCGCGCATGAATGTCCCCATCAAGCGGGACTTGTCCTACACAGATATTGTCGGGTCTGAAAGGCGCAACGCGCCCTACGCCAGCGCCGCCGCGATCTCCGCCGCGATCTTCCCCGCCACCGCGGTCTTCGCCATTTCCGGCCAGCGCTCCACGCCGTCGGCGCGGATGATCATCACCTGGTTGGAATCGCCGCCCATGACATCGCCGCTGACATCGTTGGCGACGATCCAGTCGCAGCCTTTTTTCGCGAGCTTCTGTTTCGCGTGCGCTTCGACGTCGTTGGTTTCCGCCGCGAAGCCGACGACGAGGCGCGGGCGTTTCGATTTCTTCTTCGAGAGCGTGGCGAGGATGTCGGGGTTTTCCGAAAGGCTGATCGGCGGCGGGCCGTCGGCGCCTTTCTTGATCTTCTTCGATGCGGTGGTTTCGGGGCGCCAGTCCGCGACGGCGGCGACGCACACGGCGGCGTCCGCGGGCAGGGCGGCTTCGCACGCCGCGAGCATCTGTTCGGCCGATTCCACGCGCACGGTGTCGACGCCGAACGGATCGGCGAGCGCGACAGGCCCGGAGACGAGCCGCACATGCGCGCCGAGACGCGCGAGCGCTTCGGCGATCGCAAAGCCCTGCTTGCCGGACGAGCGGTTCGAGATGAAGCGCACGGGGTCGATCTGTTCCAGCGTCGGGCCGGCGGTGACGAGCACCTTGCGGCCGGCGAGCGGCTGGCCGATGGCGCGGCTTTCGTAGAAGGCGAGGATCGCGTCGCAGATGGCCTGCGGCTCCGCCATGCGGCCGGGGCCGAACTCGCCGCACGCCATGGCGCCGTCGTCGGGGCCGATGAACTGCACGCCGTCCGCCGCAAGCCGCGCCACGTTGCGCTGCGTCGCCGCGTTGAGCCACATGCGCACGTTCATCGCCGGCGCCATGAGCACGGGCTTGTCGGTGGCGAGAAGGGCGGTGGAGGCGAGATCGTTGGCGATGCCGTTCGCGGCCTTCGCCATGAGATCGGCCGTCGCCGGCGCGACGACGACGAGATCGGCGCTGCGCGAGAGCTGGATGTGGCCCATCTCCGCCTCGTCGGTGAGGCTGAAGAGATCGCCGTAGACTTTATCTTCCGTGAGCGAGCCCACCGAGAGCGGCGTGACGAAATGCGATCCCGCGTTCGTCACGATCGCGCGCGTGCGCACGCCGGATTTCGCGAGCAGGCGGATCAACTCAAGCGCCTTGTACGCCGCGATGCCGCCGCCGATCACGAGGAGAACGCGCCGTTCGGTCATCTCCGCACCGGCGTCTTCGCTTCCACCGCGTTCGGCTGCACCGGGCCGTTCGAGCGCGGCGTGTTGGAAACCATCAGCGCCAGGATCGCGAGCACGCCCACCACCGCGCCCACCCAGAAATGGCGCCACTGGAACGGCACGCGCTCCGCGGCCGTGGGCGTGGAGCGGATCGCGTTCGCCGCGCCCTCAAGTGCTGCGAGCGTCTGCGGCAGGCGGCGCAGCGCGCCCAACCCCGCGCCCGCTTCGTCGATGGCGCGGCGCGCGGTGGATTCCGCGCCGAGTTCGCGGCGCACCCAGCGTTCCACGATCGGCCGCGCGGCGGCCCACATGTCGTGACGGGGATCGAGCGTGCGCGAGACGCCCTCGACCTGCACCATTGTCTTCTGCAGCATCACCAGTTCCGGCCGCAGGTGCATGCCGAACATGTGCGTGATGTCGAACAGTTGCAGCAGCAGCTTCGACATCGAGAGCTGGTCGGCGGTCTTGCCGAAGATCGGCTCGCCGATCGCGCGCAGGGCCTGCGCGAATTCCTCGACGGTGAACTTCTCCGGCACGTAGCCCGCTTCCTGGTGCACTTCCGCCACGCGCTTGTAGTCGCGGCGCAGGAACCCGTAGAGGATTTCCGCGAGGTAGCGGCGCTCCTTGTGGCCGATGCGGCCCATGATGCCGAAATCGACGATCCAGAGTTTGCCGTCACGGCCGTAGATGAGGTTTCCCTCGTGCATGTCGGCGTGGAAGAAGCCGTGGTCGAGCGCCGCCGCGAGGAAACCCCGCGTCACGGAGATGGCGAGGCCCGGCAGATCGGCGCCCGCCGCGCGCAGGCCGGCGTGATCGGTGAGCGCGATGCCGTCGATCCAGTCGAGCGTCATCACCCGCTTGCCCGAGCGCGCCCAGTCGATGGACGGCACGGAGAGGAAACCGTCCTTCTCGGCGACTTCCTTGAACTCCGCCGCAGCGCCCGCTTCGAGACGCAGATCAAGCTCGCGCTCCATCGCCGTCGACACGGTCTCGATGAAGTTCACCGGCTCCAGGCGGCGCGAGGAGGGGATGAAGGTCTCAATGAGCTGCGCGCCGAACCGCAGCGCGCCCATTTCCCGCGCCATCTTCCGCTCGATGCGCGGACGCAGGATCTTGACCGCGACCGCGTGCTGGCGGTTCGGCCGCGCCTGGTGCACCTGCGCGATGGACGCCGCGGCCATGGCGTCGGAGAACTCCTCGCCGAAGAGATCGACGGTGACGCCGAACTCCGCGTTGATCGTGTCCAGCGCCTTCTCGCGGGAGAAGGGCGGGAGGCGGTCCTTGAGGCGGCCGAGGTCCTGCGCGGCGGTGACGCCGATGAAGTCCGGCCGGGTGGCGAGGAACTGGCCCATCTTCACGTAGGCGGGGCCGAGCTTCTCGAGCGCCGTCGCCAGCCGTTCGCCGGGGGACTGGCCGCGCCGGGGGCGGGCGAACAGGCGGAAAAACTTGCTGAGGGCCTGCGCCCACCAGGGCAGGCGGCTCTGGTACTCCGCGGGCAGGAGGGCGTCATAGCGGAGCAGGATCGCCGCCATCCGCAGCAGCCTCCAGGTATGCCCGATCCAGTCAAACATTGTTCAGACCACAAAACCCCAATGCAGCGCCGTCGCCCCGCCGGCGAAGTTCCGGTAACCGACCCGGGCGAACCCTGCGTCCGCGATCATGCCTGAAAAGGTTTCCTGATCCGGAAATCTGCGAATGGATTCCACCAGATAGCGGTAGGCCGCCTCATCGTTGGCCACCAGCTTGCCGATGGCGGGGATGACCCTGAAGGAATAGGCGTCATAGACGTCGGACACCCCTGCGATCGCCATCCGGGAGAATTCGAGGCACACGAAGCGCCCGCCGGGCTTCAGGACGCGCCTGGCCTCCTTGAGCGCCTTGGGAATGTCCGTGACGTTACGAATGCCGAAACTGATGATGTAGGCGTCCGCGAAGGCGTCCGGGAAGGGCATGGCCTCGGCGTCGGCGACCTTCCAGGAGAAGCCGTCCTCGCCTCGGCCCCCATCGCGGCGACGCCCCGCCTCGAGCATCTCCTCGTTGATGTCGCAGACGTGGATATCGGCCATCTGGCCACCCCGGCGTTTGCGGATGGCCTCCACGCGCTTCTTGATTCGCCGGGCGATGTCTCCGGTGCCGCCCGCCACATCGAGGATGACCTCCCCGGGACGGGGGTTGAGCCGGGCGACGGCGGCGTCCTTCCAGAGCCGGTGCATACCAGCCGACATGAGGTCGTTCATCAGGTCGTAACGGTTGGCGACGCGGTCGAAGACGTCCTTCACCCGCCCGGCCTTCTCGGCGGCGGGGACGTCCTCGTACCCGAACGAGGCGGTGTCTTCGGCGGGTTCATGTGTGTTGGGAGCCATGGGCAAAGACATAGGCTTCCGGCGCGCCGACCGCTACATGACACCCCATGTCGCGCCGATCCGCCGCTGGCGGCCATGCCTGAGCTCCCCGAAGTCGAAACCGTCCGCCGCGGGCTTGCGCCCGTGCTGGAGGGCAGGCGCATCGCGCGTGCGGAGGCGCGGCGGCCGGATCTGCGCTTTGCGTTGCCGGAGCGGTTCGCGGAACGGCTGACGGGCGCGAAAGTGCTGAAGCTCGATCGCCGCGCGAAGTATCTCGTGGCGCCGCTCGATACGGGCGAGACGCTCGTGGCGCATCTCGGCATGTCGGGACGCTTCACAATACTGGCGAAGAAGAAAACCGTACGGCCCAGCGAGCTCTATTACGCCGACGCGCTCGATCCCGCGCACACGCACGTCGTTCTGGAAACCGATCGCGGCGACCGCGTCGAGTACAACGATCCGCGCCGCTTCGGGTACATGACGCTGATACCGAGCGATGAGGTGGACGCGCATCCGTATTTCGCGGGCCTCGGCCCCGAACCGCTCGGCAACGCCTTTCACGCCGATCATCTCGCGGCGGCGTTTCACGGCAAGAAGCAGAACGTGAAGGCGACGCTGCTCGACCAGCGCGTCGTCGCGGGACTCGGCAACATCTATGTGTGCGAGGCGCTCTACCGTTCGAACATCTCGCCGAAACGTGCGGCGGGCCGCATTTCCGCGGCGCGTCTCGAATTGCTGACGACCACCGTGCGCGACGTGCTCGTTGAGGCCATCGAAGCCGGCGGCTCCACGCTGCGCGACTACGCCAGCGTCGACGGCGCGCTGGGGTATTTCCAGCATCGCTTCAAGGTGTACGGGCGGGAAGGGGAGGCGTGTGCAACGTGTGGCGGCGTGATTGCGCGCATCGTCCAGGGCGGGCGGAGCACGTTTTACTGCGCGAAGTGCCAGCGGTGACTCCATTCCCTTCGCCCCCGCGAGGGGGAGAAGGTGTCGGCGAAGCC
>CAZGYQ010000127.1:0-5593 GCA_964530695.1 uncultured Caulobacteraceae bacterium | reverse complement strand
GCGCGCCGCCGCCGCCGCCGCCCGCGACCGGCGGCTGGAACGCAGCCCAGGCCACGGGCGCTGCACCGCAGCCCGCCGCGGCCGCGGTCGCGTCCCCGGTCTCTCCCTCTGGGGGCAAACCCAACTGGCTGGTGATTGGCGCCATCGCGCTTGCGGGGCTGATCGGCGTCGTTGTCGTGCTCAATCTGGGAAGGCCATCGGCGCCGCCGGCGCCGTATGCGGGCGGCGTCGCGCCCGGCCCGAGCGTGCAGGCGTTCTCGCCCGCCGTCGCCGACATGGTGCAGAAGGCGCGCGCCGCGCAGGCCGCGGCGAAGGCCGCCTTCGAGGAAGCCAGCCGCAACGCCGTCGCCGGGCAACAGGCTGCGAACGCCGCGATCCAGGGCGACGGCCGCTACGGCACGAGCCAGGGGCCGATGGGCGCGGTCGCCGGCGATCTCGCCGCGCTGCAGTCCGGCAATCCGGGCGCCGTTAGCATCGCAATGGCCAACGGTTCGCAGTTCGCCGGGACGATGATGGTGAGCCAGGCCAACGGCGGCACGATGGCGCTCAACGGCACGACGAACGTGCAGGGCGGCGGCTGGGCCACCGGGCGGTATTCGATCAGCGGCAGTCGCGCTTCATTCCTCGGCAGCGGCTTCATTCCCGACCGCCTCGGTCTCGATGCGCAGGAGGAAGGCGCTGCAGACGGGTCAGGAACGGAAGGGATCGGCGTGCTGCGCTATGCAAACGGCGAACGCTACGAAGGCCAGTATCGTTCGGTCGGGCAGGGCGCCCAGTCGCAGTATTTCCGCAACGGCCTCGGCGTGCACTATGGCGCCAACGAACAGGTGCTGAACGCCGGCCGCTTCAACAACGACGCCTACGTCGGACCGCAATAGGCGCGCGCCCAGTCGAGCGCGAAGACGCGGCACGCCGACGCAAGCAGCCGGTCGGGAGAGGCCTCGCCCCGCGCGCGGTCGATCTCGGCCACAAGGGCGGCGAGGGAAATCTCCCGCCGCGCCGCGGCCTCTTCAAGGGCGGCCCAGAATTCCGGTTCGAGCGCGAGCGAGGTGCGGTGCCCGGCGAGGACGAGGGAGCGCTTGTGAAGTCCGGGCATCGACTGCTCGAGGCGTCTGGAGCGACGCGGCGACTAGCGGTAGCGTCCCGGCGCTATGAACGAAAGAGTACGGGCGGAATGAGCAGTCAGGAACACGGCGCCAAGCCTCGCGCCGACGAGCGGCTGGCGCTGGGCATCGTGTTCGGGGCCGTCGGCGCGGCGGTGCTGGGAAGCCTGTTCGTCGCCTTCGCGCCGGCGCTGCCCAAGCGCGCGCCGCCGCCGAAGGTGGAAGCGGCCAGGACGGCGCGCGAGGATATCGCGGCCGATGTGGACGCCGCAGTCGCCGCCGCGATCGCATCCATGGCGCACGCGGACAATGTCGTGGTGGAAGCCGAGGCGGTGGTCGCACACGCGCGGGCGATGCGCGACGGCAAGACGACCACGCTCGCGAACGGCCTCGTGTTCCGCGGCGAAGTCCTCGACGGCGCCGCCGAAGGCACCGGCGCGCTGCGGGGCGGCGCCACCGCGTTCGGCGCGGGCTTCTTCGTCGGCGGCGTGCGTAGCGGACCGGGCGCGGACTGCCAGCGCGCCGATTGCAGCGGGCCAAGTTACTTCGGCGACTATCGCGCGGACTCGCCCACGGGCGTCGCGCGCATCATCTTCGAGGATGGCTCGGTCTATCGCGGCGATGTCCGCAACGGCGCGCCCGACGGGTTCGGCGAACTGCGCAAGCCGGATGGCGTCTTCTATCGCGGCGCGTTCGCGGCCGGCGTGCGCGAGGGGTATGGCGTAGAGGCGAGCGCGGCGGGGCCAGTGAAGGCCGGCTTCTGGAAGGCCAATCAGCTGTCGGAAGAACTGCCGTCCTGATCGCGCTTGTGCGCGTCGAGATCGCGTGCGGCCTTTTCCTTCTGCGCCTTCGTCAGCGCCTTCTCGGATTTCTCGCGGCCATGCGCGGCGCGGCTGGCGTCGGCGTCCTTGGCCTTTTCCTTTCGCGCCTTGCTCTTGCGGACCTGCCGCAGGTTCACGATATCAGCCATGCGCACCTCACCAGACCGGATGCTTTTCACCGTCGCGCGTGCGCGCGCGTGTTTCCTCGGGCGTCTCGCCGAGTTCCGTCAGAATGTCGGCGCGCGCCTCGTCGAGGTTGGGCGCCGGCGGTCGCGTGAGCGGATCGGGAAAGCCCGAGATCTTCATCGCGTTGCCCGACATCTTCAGCTTGCCCATCTCCGGATCGTCCACCTCGACGAACATGTTGCGGGCAATGAGTTGCGGATCCTGCACCACCGCGGCCATGTCCTGCACCGGCGCGCAGGGAACGCCGGCCGCCTGCAGGCTCTCGATCCAGACCTCTGCGGAATGGTGTGACAGCGCGGCCTCCAATTCGCCCTTGAGCGCCACGTGATTTGCGTAACGCGCAAACAGCGAGTTGAATCGTTCATCGGCGGCGAGGTCCGGGCGATCGATTGCTGCAGCCAATGTCGCAAACAGGTGATCGTTCGCGCAGGCGATGGCGATCGGCGCGTCCGCGGTCTGGAACACGTCGAACGGCGTGATGACCGGATGGCGCGAGCCCGTGGGCTTTTGCGTTTCCCCGCTCGCGAACTGGCGCACCAGCGCGCTTTCGAGCAACAGCGTCTGGCAATCGAGCATGGCGATGTCGACGAGGCGGCCTTGCCCGCTCGTCTTGCGATCGAACAGCGCGGACACGACGCCGAGCGCTGCGAACAAACCCGCGCCGAGATCGGCGAGCGAGATGCCGAGCCGCACCGGCGTTCCGCCCTCAGGTCCGTTGATCGAGATCATCCCGCCCAACGCCTGCACGACGAGGTCGTAGGCGGGGAGATCGCGGTACGGCCCCGTCTGCCCGAAGCCGGAGATCGCCGCGTAGATCAGCGCGGGATGGCGTGCATGCACTTCTTCCCAGCCGTAGCCGAGCTTCTCCATCGTGCCGGGACGGAAATTCTCGACGAGCACATCGGCCTTCGCCAGCAATGCGTCGAACACCTTGCGGTCGTTCTCCGCGCGCAGGTCGAGCGCGATGGATCGCTTGCCGCGGTTGATGCTGGCGAAATAGACGCTCTCGCCATTCAGGAACGGCGGAAATGCCCGCGTGTCGTCGCCGTGCCCCGGCTGCTCGACCTTCAGCACCTCGGCGCCGAGTTCGTAGAGCATGGTCGTGCAATAGGGGCCCGCAAGGACGCGGGAGAGATCGAGGACACGGATGCCGGCAAGGGGGCCGCGCGGTGCTTCAGCGGTCATCCATTGTCCTTTGCGAATGCGCGTTGCGCAGCGGGTCTTTCGCCGAGGCGTTTGAGATAGTCATCCACCACCGGTCCGGGCGGGAGCGCGTCGCGCATCCATTGTCCGACGCTGCCGATGATGATGTCGGCGATCGTGAATTGTGCGCCGAGAATGTAGGGGCCTTTCGCCAGCGCCGCTGAAACGCGCGCCTTGACCTCGGCGTCGGTGCGCCAGGTAGCGATGGCGACATGGTTGTCGGCGAAGCCGCCGAAGCCCGCGACCATCACCGGCTCGATGACGCCGGCGTAGTAGGCGAGCCATTCGAGATAGGGCCCGCGCAGCGGATCGCCGATCTTCGGCGCGATGCCGGCCTGCGGAAATGCGTCCCCGAGGTAGATTGCGATGGCGATCGATTCCGTCACCACCACGCCGTCATGGACGATGGCGGGCACTTTCTTGTCGGGGTGCGGATTGGCGGGATCGGGACCGCCGCCGCCGTCGCGGCGCGGGATGCTCGTGATCCTGAGATCGTACGGCGCGCCGAGTTCCTCCAGCAGCCAGACGATGCGCGAGGAGCGCGATTGCGGCGCATGGTACAGCGTGAGCATGGCGTTTCTCCGGGGCGTTGACCTGGAAGGTCACGGGCGCCACTTCCTAGCGCAAAGCGCGCGGCGGATCGACCGTCGGCGTCACGCCGAATGCCGCCGCGCACCCGAAGCTCGCGGTGTTCGTGGCGAAGATGCACGCGCGACCGAGATTTGCGGGGGTGGATCGAGAAGGAGAAGCGGGTGTTGGGGGGGTGATAGTTGAGAACTAATCCCGCAAATGCCCCGTTCCGTGATCAGTGGGAAAATTGATTTCCACCTCAAATGCCGTCCGAATTTCCCGTGCGACGGATTCGGGGTCATCGCCGTAGTTCAACTGGTATGACCTGCAGATATGGCGAGTAAGGTCCGCGAGGAAAAGTCCCCACTCGGCATGGCTTCTAGTGTGCAGTCCGCGAAGAAGAACTACCTGCTCCCCCTGTTGGGCCCAAACGCGAAGTATCTCGAACGCCGAAGGATCGTTCTCAAGTTCTTTGGGGAGTTCTACAATTCGTGGTGTCCCGTTCGGTAGCCTTTTGGGGGTCATATCATGTCCTCACAACTAGCCCGCGCGATCTTCTGCTGACGCCTTCAAACCCCAAATAGCAGGCGGTCGAGCGCCTTGCCGACGTCCCATTCGAGGTGATCGGCGCGCATTATCACCTCTCCGATCTCGCTCCTTGGCTCGGCGCTGAGCTCGTGGATCAGAACGATGAATGGCGTTCCATCGACTATCACGGGAATTTCAAGTTCGGGCAGGCGTTTGCGTCGCGCCCGTTCGAGCGGTGCGACGACGATGGAGGAGAGGGCTTCGCTGGTACGCGCCTGAAGTATCAGCACAAAAGGGTTCTGGCCGTCAGGCGGTTCTGGAAGGTAACGGCAAATATCGAGCCGTCGCATCATCCTCGCCGGGCGCGCTGTCGCGAAGCGAACGTGCCGCGCGCTTCCACCTGAGCGTTGTACTCGGCGATCGCCTCGCGGTTTTCCTCGGCCCATCGCCGATCCGCTTCGCGACGCTCCGCGTCACTGCGTCCCTCGGCGGCCTTACGGTCCATCAGCCGCTGGATATAGACTTGCGGATCGACCCCGGCCGCACGCAGGCGCTCCATCAGGTCGGAGTCGATCTCGACGGTGACTTGTTCCTTGCCCATGAGGCAAACCTATCAAATCGCGACGAGCGCGTCGATTCCCCCACCCTGACGCGGGTTGTCTGCTCCAACGGCGCCACGACGACGCGCCTCTCACTTCGCCGCCGCGTCCTGCGCGCGCTCCGCCACTTTGCGGTTTCGCTCGAACGCGAGCCGTTCTCCAAAGTTGCGATATGCGCGTTCACTGCAGCGCCAGTGGCGTTCGCTGAGCTTGATCCAGCGTTCGGCGAGAGCGATGTCGCCGCCGCGTATGGCGCGGCGGGCTGCGGCGAGGGCGTACACATGCGCCTTCTCCGCGGCGTAATAGACGGTGATGGTTTTCGTCATGATCGGACTCCTTTGTCTGGCGCGTGATGGATGAAGAGGGGGCGTCGCTCCGGCCATGCATCAGTGTCCGCCGATGCGGGTTCGTTCCTGAGACATGCCCGCAATAGGAGGGCAGGGGACGCGGGTCGTTCCGCGCATCCGCCTTTCGGCGGCGGGGGTCATGAGAGATCGCAGTCCGCTCCGCGTCCCCGTGGGCGTTGGGCGCCGACGGCCGCGATCGGGTCTGGATTTTCAACCCCCAGGCGGCTGGCCGGCGG
>CAZGYQ010000126.1:0-5655 GCA_964530695.1 uncultured Caulobacteraceae bacterium | reverse complement strand
GCGGGTACTTCCCCCGCAAGCGGGGGAAGAAAGGTGCCGGCGTTTTTCTTCCCCCGTAGCGAAGCGTGCGGGGGAAGTGCCCGGCAAAGCCGGGGGATGGGGGCCGGCGCGACGTGCTAGCCGCACGCATCATCCCCTGCCTCGACGTGAAGGACGGGCGGGTCGTGAAGGGCGTGAACTTCGTCGGCCTGCGTGACGCGGGCGATCCGGCGGAACTCGCCGCGCTTTATGATGCGCAGGGCGCCGACGAGATCTGCTTTCTCGACATCTCGGCCTCCGTCGAAGGCCGCGGCGCGCTGCTCGACGCCGTGCGTCGAACGGCGGAGCACTGTTTCACGCCGCTCACCGTCGGCGGCGGCGTGCGCACGCCGGACGATGTGCGCGCCCTGCTCGCCGCCGGCGCCGACAAGGTCTCCATCAACACCGCCGCCGTGATGACGCCCGAGGTCATCGACGCGGCCTCAAGCGCATTCGGCGCGCAGTGCATCGTCGTCGCCATCGACGCCAAGCAAACCGCGCCAGGCCGCTGGGAAGTCTTCACACACGGCGGGCGCACGCCAACCGGCAAGGACGCCGTCGCCTTCGCGCGCGAGGCCTCTGACAGAGGGGCCGGTGAACTGCTTGTCACCTCGATGGACCGCGATGGCGTGAAATCCGGCTACGATCTCGACTTGCTGTCACAAATCGCTGACAATGTCCGTGTACCGATCATAGCGTCCGGCGGAGCCGGCACGCTTGAACATCTGGTCGAGGCGATCACGATCGGGCGCGCAAGCGCCGCGCTGGCCGCCTCGATCTTCCATTTCGGAACGCACACCCTGGGCGAAGCGCGCGCGGCGCTCGCCGCGGCGGGCGTTCCCGTGAGGGCCATATGAACAATCTGACACCCCTCGTCGATCGCGCGCCGGAAGGCCGCACGCTCGGCGCGGTAATCGACGACCTCGTCGACATCATCGCCTCGCGCGTCGGCGCGGATCCGAAGCAATCCTACACCGCCTCCCTTTTGAGCGGCGGGCCCGGCAAGTGCGCCAAGAAGCTCGGCGAGGAAGGCGTGGAAGCCGCGCTTGCCGCCGTTTCCGGCGACAAGGCGGCCCTTGCTGGCGAAGCGGCGGACGTGCTGTTCCACCTGCTTGTGACGCTGCAGGTCTGCGGCGTGACGGCGGACGAAGCCGCGACGGCGCTGCACGCGCGCAAGGGCGTGTCCGGGCACGACGAGAAGAAGCTGCGCGGCGTTTCGGTCGCGCCGAGCGAGGACTGACGCCCCCTACTCTCCCGCGCGGATGAAAACGTAATACGCGCCGCCGCCGCCGTGACGCTGGTGCGCTTCGGCATAGCCGGACACGAGCGGACGAAGGTCTCCGCCCGCGAGCCAGTCGGGCAGACGCTGCTTGAGCACGCCTGGCGCGGTTTCCCCTGAGCGCAGGCGGCCGCCCTTTCCCGTCACCACCAGCGCGACGCGCACGCCGTCCGCGCGGGCATGCAGCAGGAAGCGCGTCAGCGCGCCGCGCGCCTCGTCCTGGGTGAAGCCATGCAGGTCGAGCTTGGCGCCGACATCGAGCTTGCCGCGACGTACGCGTTTTTCCGGAGAGCGATCCGCCAGCGGACCCTTCTTCATCGGCGCGGGAGCCGGCGCCGGGTGCGGCGCCAGGTTTCGGATGACGGGAGGCGAGGCGCCCGAAGGCGCCGCCGGCGTGGGAGCCGTACGCCGTGGCGCGTGCTCGTTACGGCGCGCGAGTGGACGCACGGTGCGTGTCACCTTGCGCCAGAGGTCTTCCTCGTCGGGGGAGAGACCGCCCTTTTTCGGCGGGCGGCTCATCGTTTGGTCCCAGGATGATATTTCAGGCTTGGGCCACGCCGGCGAGGCGCCAGTTGGGATCGCGCGAGCGGGTGTCGCGTTCGAAGGTCCAGCGTTCCTTCGTTTCACGGATGCCGTGGGCGCCCTCGGCGAGCTCGGCCTCGAAGCGCACGGCCACGCGGGCCATGTGATCCTCGACGCGGGCCTCGGCGATTTCGGCGGTCTTCAGGCGGACAAGCTCCGGCCCCTTCCCGCCTGCGGCTTCACGCTCGGTGATCGCGCTGGAATAGCTCTCGAACACGCGCGGGCTCAGAAGCGGGCCCAGCGCCGCGCGGTCTCCGGCGGCGAAGGAGGTGACAATGAGTTCATAGGCTGCCCGCGCACCCGCGACGAAGGCCGCGGGATCGAACGCCGGGTCGACCGCCAGAATCGACGCGACGCCCACGGACGCGGCCGCTGGCGCGGCGACGGACGGCTTGGCGGGAAAGGGTTGCGGAGAAACGCCGGCGTCGACCGTGGCCGGGGCCTGCTGGGGCGCCTCAGGGCGCTCCGAGCCGCGTTTCTGCCCGAGGACGCTGAAAAAGCGACCGATCACCACCACCGCCACCGCGGCGAGGATCAGGACTTCGATCAGCTCTCTGGACACCGACGCTACTCCAAGGGTTGGCGGCCGCCAGCCGCATCGACGAGAGATAATGCGTGCCGGACGCCCGCGCCAGTGTACGAACGGCATCGGCGAAATGGACGCGCCCGTCGCGGGCGCCTCCGCCCCGTCGGGGCCCGTCCGGGCGAAGTGTTGCGACCCCGGCTAACGCATGTTAGCCCGCCCTTTCAGTTCAACCCTTTCCAGCATCGAGAGCAAGCGCATGTCGCAACCGGGCGCACCCGACAGCGGTCAACCCGTGCAGGATTCCCCCCATCTCCGCGTGCTGGCGCAGTACGTGAAGGACCTGTCCTTCGAGAACCCCACAGCCGCCGCAGGCGTGCGCGCCGGCGAAGCAGCGCCTGCCATCGACATGGGCATCGACGTGAATGCGCGTCCGCTGCAGGACGGCGAGGCCTACGAGGTGGATCTGCGCATCGGCGCCAAGGCCATGCGTGGCGACGACGTGATGTTCATCACCGAGCTCGTCTATTCCGGCGTTTTCCAGTTCGTGAACGTGCCGCAGGAAGACATCGAGCCGCTGCTGCTGATCGAGTGCCCGCGCCTGCTGTTTCCGTTCAGCCGCCGGCTGCTCGCGGAAGTCACGCGCGAAGGCGGCTACCCGCCCCTGCTGATCGACCCGATCGATTTCGCCGCGCTCTACCGCGCGCAGCTGCGCGATCGCCAGGCGGGCGGCCCGCCGGCGAACTGATTTCGGTCGCGCGGCGGTTGCCGTGCTTCCCCGGAGGGGAAGCTGTCAGCGCGCATGCGCTGACTGATGGGGAGGTCAGCTCACTTTCAACCAGGAGCCGCCGCCCCATCCGTCGTTCGCTTCGCGAACGCCATCTTCCCCTCCCGGGGAAGGACGGAATCGTCAGCCTGTTACAGCTTTTTCCAGATCGCGATGTCGCCCATCTCGGCGATGAACGCCTCGTGCGCGGCGCGCTCGTCAGGATGCGTGACGCGGGCCAGGGACTGCGGGCGCTGCGGGCGGCGCTCGAACTTGAGCGGCGCGCCTTCGTCGTGGGCGGGCGCGGCTTCGGTGAAGGAGAGCGAGCGCTCCCGGCCGCCGCGCAGCTGCAGGTAGACTTCCGCGAGGATTTTCGTGTCGATCAGCGCGCCGTGGCCGCCGGCGCCCTTGCGCTTGGCGAGATCGAAACCGAGGCGCTCGAGGTTGAACCGCTTGCTCAGCGCGTCGAGGGAGTTGGCCGCGCCGGGAAACAGCGCACGGGCGATCTTCAGGCTGTCGATGAAGCGGTCCATCTCCAGCGGCGGACGGGCAACGCGGATGAGTTCAGCGTTGAGGAACTTGCGGTCGAACTCCGAATTGTGCGCCACGATCGGGCTGTCCTCGAAGAAATCGAACAGCGCATCGACGATGTCGGGATCGCCGAACAGCTTCTTGTCCTTCAGGAAACGGCCCGTCAGCCCGTGGACCTTCACCACCTCTTCCGGCACGTCGCGCTCGGGATTGATGTAGCGGTGGAACGTCTTGCCCGTGGGCAGGTAGTTGTGCAGCTCCACGCAGGCGATTTCGACGATGCGGTCGCCCGTATCGGGGTCGCGGCCGGTGGTTTCTGTATCGAAGACGACTTCGCGCATCGCCTCTGGGTATTAAGATTTGCGGATGGCGTCCAGCACGGCCCGGACCTGGGCGCGGGCGTGCTCGAACCCCTGCCCGGTGTCGATGACATGGTGGGCGCGCGCGCGCTTTTCGGCGTCCGGCGTCTGCTTGGCGAGGATGGCCTCGAACTTCTCCGCCGTCATGCCAGGCCGGTCGAGCACGCGGGCCCGCTGCACGTCGGCCGGGGCGGAGACGACCACGACGATGTCCACACGCTTGTCCCCGCCCTTCTCGAACAATAGCGGAATGTCGAGCACCACGAGATCGGCGCCCGCCTCGCGCGAGGCCACGAGAAAGTCGAGCTGCGCCGCGCCGACCAGCGGATGGACGATGGACTCCAGCACCTTCAGCGCCTCGGCGTCGTTGAGCACGGCCTTCGAAAGCAGATCGCGATTGATCGCGCCGTCGACGACGACGCCCGGAAACGCAGCACCCACGGGCTCTACGGCGGCGCCGCCCTTTTCATAGATCGCATGCACGGCGGCGTCGGCGTCATAGACGCGCACGCCTTCGTCGCGGAACATCTGCGCCGTTGCGCTCTTGCCCATGCCGATGGAGCCGGTGAGGCCGATGAGCTTCATGCCCGCGCCGCGAGAATGGCGAGCAGACGTTCGCGGGCCTTCACCGTATCGGGCGCGATCTCGAACCAGCGCTCGAACGCCAGCGCGCCCTGGTGGATCAGCATGGCGAGGCCGTCGACGGTCGCGAGGCCGCGTGCGCGCGCGGCGATCAGCAGATCCGTTTGCAGTGGCGCATAGACGGCGTCCGCCACGATTGCGGTTTCTTTCGCGCGCCCGAGCGGCCAGTCGAACGCATCCTTGCCGGTCATGCCGAGCGTCGTGGCGTTGGCGACGAGATCAGCCTCGGCGATGGCGTCTTCAAGTTCGCCCCACGGCCGCGCCGCGACCGAGACCGCCGACGGCGCCACGGCTGTGGCGGTTTCCGCGCCGCGCGCGGCGGAGCGGTTGACGATGTCGATATGTTCGACGCCCGCCTTCGCGAGCCCGTAGGCGATGGCTTTGGCCGCGCCGCCCGCGCCGACGACGAGCGCGCGTTTCACACTCACCTTCCACGTCGGCGTCTGCTCATCGAGCGCGGCGACGAAACCCGGCGCGTCGGTATTGCCCGCATAAAGTTCGCCTTCATGCCAGCGCAGCGTGTTCGCCGCGCCAAGATCGAGCACCGCCTGGTCATGCCAGTCTGCCGCGCGTGCGGCGGCGTCCTTGAACGGCACGGTGATGTTGGCGCCATGAAACCCGACGCCACGCAGCGCGCGAAGCGTCGCCTCGACGCCCTTCCCCTCCAGCGGCAGCGCCACGTAGGTCGCGTCGAGCCCGTGATCGGCGATCCACCCCGCATGCATCTGCGGCGAGAGCGAATGCGTCACCGGACTGCCAAACAGCGCGAGGACTTTCGTGGCGCCGGTGATGGTCATGTTGCAGCTCGGATCGGACAGACTTCCGTCCTTCCCCGTGAGGGGAAGGTGTCTTGCGGCGAAGCTGCAAGACGGATGGGGCGGCAGCTCCCATTCGAAGGCGAGCTAACCTCCCCATCAGTCATTGCGTACCGCAATGACAGCTTCCCCTCGCGGGG
>CAZGYQ010000125.1:0-6070 GCA_964530695.1 uncultured Caulobacteraceae bacterium | reverse complement strand
TGAAGCCATCGGAGCTCCTCGAAGCCCTCCCGTGACCGGCGCACGGGGAGAACATGTGAGAAATAAATCCTATGTCAAGGCGAAATGTCTCCGAACGGGAACGCCGCGACACGGTCGCAGTTCCGTTTCCGGAGGATTTCAGGCTAATACGCGCGCTTCGCATACAACCGGGGCGCAGAAACGCCCCTTCGAAAGGACTTCAAGTGGTCAAGGTCATCGCGAGCGACGTGCGCAAGGGCAACGTGCTCGAACTGGACGACGGCAAGCTCTACGTCGTCATGGCGTTTGAATCGTTCCGCCCCGGCAAGGGCACGCCGACGACGACCATCACGATGCGTCGCATCGTCGACGGCACCAAGACAACGCAGACCTACAAGACCACCGACGCGCTCGAAAAGGCCTTCGTGGAAGAGATTCGCCACACCTACCTCTATGAGGACGAGGGCGTCGGCTATGTGTTCATGAACCCCGACAACTACGAGCAGGTCACCGTGTCGAAGGATACGGTGGGCGAGCAGGCGGCGTTCCTGGCCTCGGAGATGGAAGTCTGGCTGACGATGTTCGACGGCCAGGCGCTGTCGATCCAGCTGCCGCCGCGGGTGACGCTCGAGATCGTGGAGACAGAACCGGTGGTGAAGGGCCAGACGGCCTCGTCGTCCTACAAGCCCGCCAAACTCTCCAACGGCCTGAAGACCATGGTGCCCCCGCACATCGACGCCGGCACCCGGGTGATCATCTCGACGGAAGACAATTCCTACGTCGAGCGCGCGAAGGACTGAGATAGCCGCGTATAGCCGACCATGGCTATTTGGCCGGGAGACCGGCGGCGCACGGGTGCGTCAACTCGCCGCACATGAACAGGATGCCGCAGCCGCCGTCGCCGCAATTCTTACGAGATCGTTATGTTAACGTCCGCGCCAACCTTGGGCTAAGCATCTAGACCCAAGGGGAAAACGGGCGAGGACTTCATGAACCGGAACGTGATCGTGGCGGCGGTGGCGGCGCTGGCTGTCGGCCTTTTGGGCGGCGTCGTTCTGGGTCAGTCGGGGTCCGGCCCAGCCGGCTGGTTCCGGGCGGCAGGCGGCGGAGCGGAAAGCGCCCGCTCGGCCAAGGCGCCCCGCGCCGTGGCGCATGCGCCGGGCGACATGGCCTTCGAGCGCCTGCGCATCGAGACTGGCGGCGACACCCCGGTGGCTTGCCTCGAATTCACCCAGACCCTCGCGAACGATCCGCAGGTCAACTACGCCGACTTCGTCACGCTCCAGCCCGCCGCCCAGGTGCGCTTCGAGCCGGTCGAGAAATCGCTGTGCTTGCGCGGCCTGCCGTATGACGTCGATCGCCAGGTGACGATCCGCGAAGGCTTGCCGTCCGCCGACGGCAAGAAGACCCGCAAGGACGAGACCTTCCAGCTCACCTTCGGGGATCGCCCGTCATTCGTGGGCTTCGCCGGCTCGGGCGTGATCCTGCCGCGCGCGGAAGCCGACGGCGTTGGTCTTGAGACCGTGAACGTCACCAAACTCAAGGTTGAGGTGCTGCGCGTCTCCGACCGCATCCTCTCGCAGCGCTCCATCGAGGAAGGCCAGGCGGTCGCCGAGGGCTCGTGGGACTACTGGTCCATCGAGGAGGCGGGTTCGGAATTCGGCGTCTCGATCTGGAAGGGCGAAGTGGATGTCGCGCGCGCGGTCGCGGGCGGACGCGGCGCGCTCGCGCTGCCGGCCAACCAGCGCAACCGCACGATGACGACGGTGTTTCCGCTCGGCGCGGTGCTCAAGGATCGCAACCCCGGCGCCTACGTGCTGCGCGTGATCGACGCGACGCCGAGCGCGGGCTCGCGCGGGGAAAACAATGATCGCCCGGCCGCCGCCGCGCGCTGGATCATGTACACCGACATGGCGCTGCAGACCTTCTCCGGCGCCACGGGCCTCGATGTCGTCGTGCGCTCGCTCAAGTCCGCGCAGCCGCAGGGCGGGGTGACGCTCACGCTCATCGCGCAGAACAACGACGAACTCGCGCGTGCGCGCACCAACGGCGAAGGCCGCGCCCGCTTCGCGCAGGCGCTGATGAAGGGCGAGGGCCCGCAGCGCGCGCGCTATGTGATGGCCTACGGCTCGGGCGGTGATTTCGCGGCGCTCGATCTCGAACGCGGCACGCTCGATCTCTCCGAACGCGATGTCAGCGGGCGGTCGTCGCCCGGCGACGTGGACGCCTACATGTTCACCGAACGCGGCATCTATCGCCCCGGCGAAATCGTGCGCGTGAGCGGCATGCTGCGCGATCCCACGGGCCGCGCGATCTCCAATCGCCAGTCGACGCTCGTCATCTATCGCCCCAACGGCACCGAGTTCCGCCGCCAGCGTCTCGCCGAGGCGCGCGAGGCGGGATCGATCATCAAGAACGTGCAGATCGACCGCAACGCGCCGCGCGGCCAGTGGCGCGCTGTTCTGGAAGTCGACGGGCAGGACCAACCGGCCGGCGACGTGTCGTTCGCGGTCGAGGATTTCGTGCCGCAGCGCCTGAAGGTGAAGGTCGAGGGCTCCGAGGCGCCGCTGACGTCGGGCGAGCCGCGCGCGATCACCGTCGATGCGCAGTTCCTCTACGGCGCGCCCGGCGCAGGCCTCGTCGTGCAGGGCGAAGGCCGTCTGCAGGTCGATCCCAATCCGTTCCCCGCGCTCGCGGGCTACACGTGGGGCAAGGCCGACGAGAGCTTCGAGGAGCAGTTCTTCCAGCTGCCGGAAACCGTCACCGACGGCGCCGGCCGCGCGCAGCTGCAGGTCGCGTTGCCGAACCCGCCGCAGACCTCGATGCCGCTGCGCGCGAAGGTCGTCGCCAGCGTCGCCGAGCCGGGCGGGCGCGTGGTGCGCGAGAATTTCGACATCCCCGTGCGTCTGTCCTCCCAGTACATCGGCGTGAAGCCGAAAGGCGAAGGCTGGCTGCGCGCCGGACAGCCCGCCGCGTTCGACGTCGTCGCCGTGGATGCGAACGCCAAGCGCATCGCGTCGCGCGTGACGTGGCGGCTGATCGAGGAAGACTGGAGCTACGACTGGTATCTCGAAGGCGGCCAGTGGAAATGGCGCCGCACGGGCCGCGATATCCAGGTCGCGGGCGCGCAGGGCACGGTGGACATTCCCGCCGCGCAGGCGCTGACGATCACGCAACAGAACCTGCGCGAAGGCAGCTATCGCCTCATCGTCAAGCACGAGGCCTCGGGCGCGGAAACCACCCACCGCTTTGGCGTCGGCTGGGGCGGCTACGCCACGGACTCCGATACGCCGGACATGGTCGCCGTCGTGCCGCCGAGCGCGCCGATGCGCATGGGCGGTCGCGTCGAGATCGACATCAAGCCGCCGTATGCGGGCGAGGCGCAGATCGTCGTCGCCACCGACCGCGTGCTGTCGATGCGCACCGAGCGCATTCCCGCCGGCGGCAAGAAGGTCTCGCTGCGCGTGGACAATGAATGGGGTGCGGGCGCCTACGTGCTCGTCACCGTCATGACGCCGCGCGATCCTGCGGGCCGTCGCGACACGCCCGTCGTGCCGCGCCGCGCTGTCGGCGTGAGCTATGTGCCGGTGGACACCGCAAACCGCACGCTCACCGTCGCCGTCGCCGACAACATGGGCATCGTGCGTCCGCGCACGCGCGTCGACGTGCCGCTCGCCATCACCGGCGCGCCGCGCGGCGAGAAGGTGCGCGTCACCATCGCCGCCGTCGATGAGGGCATCCTGCAGCTCACCGGCTACAAGACGCCCGATCCGAAGGACTATTATTTCGGCCGCCGCGCGCTCGGCGTCGGCATCCGCGACGACTACGGTCGCCTGCTCAACCCGAACCTCGGCGCGCCGGCGACGCCGCGCCAGGGCGGCGACAGCCTCGGCGGCGAAGGCCTCACCGTGGTGCCGACGAAGACGATCGCGCTGTGGACGGGCCTCGTCGAAGTGCGCAACGGAACCGCGAAGGTTCCGCTGGACATCCCCGACTTCAACGGCCAGCTCCGCTTCATGGCGGTGGCGTGGAGCGAAACCGCGCTCGGCTCCGACGATGCGCAGGTCACCGTGCGTGATCCCGTGGTCGCCGACCTCACGCTGCCGCGCTTCCTCGCGCCCGGCGACGAGGCGTTCGCGACGCTGCGCGTGGACAACATTGAAGGCGCGTCCGGCGCCTATCGCATCGCGCTCAACGGTCAGGGCGCCGCCACCGCACAGGGGCAGGCGCAGACCGTCACGCTCAACCGCGGCGCCAACACGACGATCCGCATTCCGGTCACCGCGCCGGCGGCGGGCATCGGCAAGCTCACGCTTGCGGTGACGGGTCCCGGCAATTTCGCCGTCAGCCACGAGTACGACATCGAGGCGCGCGCGCCGTTCCTGCCGGTCACGCAGGTCGCCCTCGCGTCGCAGCAACGCGGCGAAGTCTATTCGCTGACGTCTGCGGCGCTTGCGGCGTTCCAGCCGAACCAGAGCCGCGCGATCGTGTCGTATTCCAGCCTCGCGGGTCTCGACCCCGCGCCGCTGCTCGACAGCCTCGAACGCTATCCGTACGGCTGCACGGAGCAGCTCGTGAGCGTGGCCATGCCGCTGCTCTATGCGAACACGCTTGCGCCGCTGGCCGCGCGCCAGCGCGACCGTCAGCTGACGCCGCGCATGAACGACGCGATCACGAAGGTTCTCGACCGGCAGACGCCGGACGGCGCCTTCGGCCTGTGGCGTGCGGGAGACGGCGCGGCGAGCCCGTGGCTCGGCGCCTACACCGTCGATTTCCTGCGTCGCGCCAAGGAAGCGGGATACGTCGTGCCCGCCGCGCCGCTCGAGGAGGCCTACAAGGGCCTGCGCGCCATCGCGCGTCTCGATGACTTCTCCAACGTCGCCTACGACTTCGAGGTGTCCAAGTGGACGGGGCAGACCGACACGAAGGAACTGCTGCGCTCACGCGCCACGGCGTATGCGCTCTATGTGCTTGCGAAGGCCGGCAAGGCCGATGTTGGACAGGTGCGTTACTTCCATGACGCGCGTCTCGCCCGCGAACCGAGTCCGCTCGCCCGCGCGCAGATCGGCGCGGCGATGGCCCATCTCGGCGACCGGGCCCGCGCGCGCAGCGCCTTCCGTCAGGCGGAAGCCGCCATCGGCTATCGCAACAACGGCGATTACTATCAGTCCGTGGTGCGCGACACGGCGGGCGTCATCGCGCTCGCCGCCGAAGCGGCCGCGACTGATCCGGCGTTGAACGAAACCGTGCGCCGCCTCACGCGACGTCTGGAGAATGACCAGCCGCGCGCCGACCAGATGATGACGCAGGAACAGGCGCAACTGCTGCTCGCGGCGAATGCCCTGCTGAAGGCGGCGGGGCCGGTGAACATCTCGGTCAACGGCAATGCGCCGGCGGCGATGACGCCGTTCGCGGCGGTGGTCGCGCAGCTGCAGCGGCCGATCACCTTCCGCAATGACGGCCAGGGCGCCGTGTGGCGTTCGCTCACGCTGTCAGGCGCGCCGCGCGCGGCGCCGCCGGCGTCGTCGAACGGGCTCTCCGTCAGCAAGCGCATCTTCCGCCTCGACGGCACGCTCGCCGATCTCGATGCGATCCGTCAGGGCGATCGCGTCGTCGTCGCGCTCACGGGCGCGCCTGAAGGCCAGCGTCTCTATCCGGCGGCGCTGATCGACCTCCTGCCTGCGGGCCTCGAGATCGAATCCATCCTCAGCCCGTCGGACGGCGCCGGCATCGAGCAGTGGGACGGTCGTCGCGTCGATGGTCCGTTCGCCTGGCTCGGCCGCATTTCGTCGGCGAGGATCACCGAGAAGCGCGACGATCGCTTCGTCGCCGCGCTCGATGTGCAGGGCGAAGCCTACACCATCGCGTATGTCGCGCGGGCGGTGACGCCAGGCGCCTACACGCTGCCGGGCGCGGCGATCGAGGACATGTACAAGCCCGGCGTCTACGGACGCAGCGCCGCCGGGCGCATGCGGGTGGTGGGGCGGTGAAGCTCAACCCTCTCCCGCAGGCGGGAGAGGGTGGCGCGTGCAACGCGCCGGGTGAGGGCGGGGCGGCGCGAGATGAGTCTCGTTTGGCGCCGCCGCCCCTG
>CAZGYQ010000124.1:0-6125 GCA_964530695.1 uncultured Caulobacteraceae bacterium | reverse complement strand
GCCGCCCCCTCCGTCTTGCGCTTTCGCGCAAGCCACCTCCCCCGTTCGCTTTGCTCACGGGGGAGGAAAATACTCACCCTTCCCCCACCGCCAGATCGCTCACAAACGGATTGCACTTCCGCTCCCAGCCGAACGTCGACATGTCGCCGTGGCCGCTGACGAACTGGATGTCGTCGCCGAGCGGAAACAGCTTGGTGCGGATGGCGGAAATCAGGGAATCGAAATTGCCGCGCTCGAGATCGGTGCGCCCGATCGAGCCCTTGAACAGCACGTCGCCGACGAAGGCGATGCGCGCATCCTTCTGCACGAACACCACGTGGCCCGGCGTGTGCCCCGGACAATGGACGACGTCGAAGGAGACCTCGCCCACCGTCACCGTGTCGCCGTCGTCGAGCCAGCGCGTGGGCGTGCAGTTGCGCGCGTCCTTCATGCCGTACTTCGCAGCGCTCGCCTCGAGCTTGGCGAGCAGCCAGTCCTCGTCGCGATGCGGCCCCTCGATCGGCACGCCGAGCGTTTCCGAAATCTCCGCCGCCGCGCCCGCGTGATCGAGATGGCCGTGGGTGAGCAGGATCTTCTCCACGCTCACGCCGGTCTGGCGCACGGCGTCGAGCAGCTTGGGGACTTCCCCGCCCGGATCGACGAACGCGGCCTTCTTCGTCTTCTCGCACCACACGAGGGACGTGTTCTGCTGGAAGGGCGTGACCGGGATGATGGCGGCGCGGATGGGAGACATGGGCCCCGTGGTGGCACAGAGCGCGGGGGTTCGGAAAGTCCGGCTCATCCGCCGGGGTGAGCCGCCGGGTGAGCCGCCGCTCCGCACGGCGTCGTTCAACGCCGGATTGATGGAAATCAATAGCGCGCACGTCAACCTGCGCAATTTCCCCTGCACTTTCCCCCACGATTCACCCGTGGCAATCTGGAGCCATGATCATGCCCGTCTCCCTCACGGAATCCCCGGATGCCTTCTCGAAGAAGCTCGGCGACAGCTTCGTCAGCACCGGCTTCGGCATCGTCGCCGACCATGGGCTGGACCAGGCGCTGATCGACCGCGCCATCGGGCGCTTCAAGGCGTTCTTCGCGCTGCCGGAGGCGGTGAAGCTGAAATACCGCGTCGCGGGCGGCGGCGGCCAGCGCGGCTACACGCCGTTCGGCGTGGAAGCCGCCAAGGGCGCCGACAAGGTCGATCTCAAGGAATTCTGGCACATCGGGCGCGAGCTGCCGGCCGGCCATCCCTTCCGCGCCGAAATGCCTGACAACGTATGGCCCGCGGAAATCGAGGGCTTCGAGCAGGACGGCTACGCGCTCTACCAGGCGTTCGATGCGCTGGGCGCAAGGGTCCTCGCCGCCATCGCCCAGTATCTGAAACTGCCCGACGATTTCTTCGTCTCCACCGTGAAGGACGGCAACTCGATCCTGCGCGCGCTCCACTATCCCCCGCAGGTCGGCAATCCCGACGGCATCCGCGCGGAGGCGCACGGCGACATCAACACCATCACGCTGCTGCTCGGCGCCGAGGAGGCGGGGCTGCAGGCGCTGAAGCGCGACGGAACGTGGCTCGACGTGAACCCGCCCGCGAACTGCGTGGTGATCAATATCGGCGACATGCTCGACCGGCTGACCAACGGCTATCTGCCGTCGACGACGCACCGCGTGCTCAACCCCAGGCCCGAGCGCGCGCACCTGCCGCGCTACTCGATCCCTTTCTTCCTGCATTTCGCGCCGGACTACGTGATCAAGACGCTGCCGGGCTGCGTGGACGCAGCACACCCGGACAAGTATCCGACACCCATCACCGCGCAGGAGTTCCTGAACGAGCGGCTAAGGGAGATCAGGCTGGCGTGAGCTCGCGGTGTTTCCGTCCTTCCCCGCGAGGGGAAGGTGGCGAGTCGCGTCAACGACGCGACGGATGGGGCGGCGGCTCCGTTTCGAACGCGAGCTTACCACCCCATCAGTCAGCGCATTCGCGCTGACAGCTTCCCCTCACGGGGAAGCACGGCGACCGCAGCGGCGGCGCTAATCGCCCCTGCCATAGATCTCCGCAAACCGGTCCCACAGCACCTGCCGATCCGGCGCCGGCCCTTCGAACACCAGCGCATCATCCGCGATCACCACATCCGGTGCGCGGGTCTTCGCCCAGATGTGCGAGGTCGGCACGGCCCAGCTTGCATCGTCGAGCGTGCCTGCCGCGATGAAGCGGAACTGCGGCGCCGATACCGGCTGGTGCCACAGCCGCGTGCCGCACGCTGCGCAGCGCGCGATGTCGACTTCGCGCCCGCTTTCGGCGGTCTTGCGCCAGTGCGCGAGATCGCCGCATTCGTGGACGAAGATATCGTCCGTCGCGTGCAGGAACAGGCCGAACGCGCCGCCCGAACTCTTCTTGCAGTCCGTGCAATGGCACGCGTTGACCGCGCGCGGACGCGCCGTGAGGCGATAGCGCGCCGCGCCGCAGAGACAGCCGCCATGAAGCGGCGCGGGCGGGATTTGGGGACGTTGCATGGCGCACTCCGAACAGGTCCGTCCGAATACGGCCAGCATGCGCGCCGCCGCATCGGTACACGCCGCCCTGCATATCAGACACGGAGCGTTGCAGGCGATGCGGTTTCTCTTTCTTCACGGCAGCTGGCACGGCGCGTGGTGCTGGCACAAGGTTTTGCCGCTCGTCGCAGGCGAGGGCCACGAGGCATTGGCCATCGATTTACCCGGTCGCGGTCGTGCGCCGGCGACGCCCGCGTTCGTTGGCATGAAGACCATGGTCGATGCAGCGGCGGCCGCGCTTTCCCACGGCGGGAAAACCACCATCGTCGTGCACAGCAGGAATGGCATCGTCGCCTCGATGCTGGCCGAACGCCATCCCGAAAAGGTCGCACGCATCATCTATCTCGCGGCCTTCATGCTGCCTGGCGGACGACGCGTGCTCGACTATCTGCCGGACAAGGGTTCGTTACTGACCGGCAAGGTGGACATCAATCGCCTCGCGCTGTGGGACAACCTCAGACCCGAGGCCTACCGCGACGCGCTCTACGCCGACTGCAGCGAGGCCGATGTCGCGCTTGCGCGCGCACTGTTGACGCGCGAACCCGTGCGTCCGGCGCTGACGCGGTTGAAACTCACGGAGGCGCGCTACGGCGCCGTGCCGCGCGCGTACATCCGCCTGACGGAAGACCGCGCGGTTTCACTCGCGCTGCAGGATCGCCTGCTCGCGGAAACGCCGGTCGAGCGTGTCGAAAGCCTGCAGGCGAGCCACTCGGCGTATTTCTCGCAGCCCGAAGCGCTGGCGCAGTGCGTGCTGAAGCTCGCGGGCGGCTAGTTCTTCGCCTTGTCCACGAGCTTGTTCTTCGTGATCCACGGCATCATCGCGCGCAGTTTGCCGCCGACGTCCTCGATGGGGTGTTCGGCGGCGGCGCGACGGCGCGCCTTGAAGCTCGGCTGGCCGACCTTGTTCTCCAGCATCCAGTCGCGCGCGAAGCGGCCCTGCTGGATATCCTCCAGCACCTTCTTCATTTCGGCCTTGGTCTCCGGCGTCACGATGCGCGGGCCGGTGACGTATTCGCCGTACTCCGCCGTGTTGGAGATCGAATAGTTCATGTTGGCGATGCCGCCTTCATAGATGAGATCCACGATCAGCTTCACTTCGTGCAGGCATTCGAAATACGCCATTTCCGGCGCATAGCCCGCTTCCACCAGCGTCTCGAAACCGGCGCGGATGAGTTCGACGAGGCCGCCGCACAGCACGACCTGCTCGCCGAAGAGATCGGTCTCGCATTCTTCGCGGAAACTCGTCTCGATCACGCCCGAACGGCCCGCGCCCATCGCCGACGCATACGCCAGCGCGAGTTCGAGCGCCTTGCCGGACGGATTTTGATGCACCGCCACGAGCGCGGGCACGCCGCCGCCCTTCTGGTATTCGCTGCGCACCGTGTGGCCGGGGCCCTTCGGCGCGATCATCGCGACGTCCACATCCGCGGGCGCCTCGATGAGCTTGAAGTGGATGTTGAAGCCGTGGCCGAACAGGAGCGTCTTGCCGGCCTTCATGTGCGGCGCGATTTCGCCCGTGTAGATCTCCGCCTGCGTTTCATCCGGCGCGAGGATCATGATGACGTCGGCGGCCTTCGCGGCCTCGCTCACCGTCATCACCTTCAGCCCCTCGGCCTCGGCCTTCTTCGCCGACGCCGAGCCCTTCTTCAGCGCGACGATGACCTTCTCGACGCCCGAATCCCGGAGATTGAGCGCGTGGGCGTGGCCCTGGCTGCCGTAGCCGACGACGGCGACGGTCTTTCCCTTGATGAGGGCGAGATCGGCGTCACGGTCATAATACACGCGCATGGTTCTTGCTCCGGGCGCCGCTTTCCGCGCGGCTTCGTGCGCTGCAGCGCAGCATCGGGCCGCTAAGCAGCTTTTTTTTGCCTTCCCGTCAAGGTGACCCAGCGTCGTGAGACACCCCTCCCCCTTCAATAGGGGGAGAGGTCGACGCTTGCTTCAGCAAGCGGCGGGTGAGGGGGTGAGTGCAGAACGAGACTCATCCTGCGCCGCCCCTCACCCGGTCCGCTTCGCGGCCCACCCTCTCCCCCTGTCGGGGGCGAGGGTTGGGAGCGCCATCATTCGCACGCTACTGTGCGCCCACATGACCGAAACCGTCCCCCCGCCCCCCGAGGGCTTCGTCCCCTCGCCCCGGGGCCCCTACACCACCCACAACGGCCCCATGTTCCATCGCATCGGCGAGGACGGGTCGTTCGCGCACGCCTTCTTCGTCCTGCCGCGCCACTGCAATTCCATGGGCATCGTCCACGGCGGGATGCTGGCGACCTTCCTCGACGGCCTGCTGGCGCGCGCGGTCTACGGCGCGGTCGAGGCGCAGTCGGTGACGTTGCACCTGTCGATGGATTTCCTCTCCGCCGCCCGGAAGGGCCAGTGGGTGTTCGGCGAAGCGGAGGTGACGCGCGCGGCCAAGGAGATCACCTTCGCGCAAGCGCGCATCCACGCCGACGGCCGCGACGTGCTGCGCGGGTCGGGCGTGTTCAAGAAGGCAGGCGGGCAGAGTTAGATCATGCTGACCGGAACCTGCCATTGCGGCGCGGCGCACTGGACGCTTCAAGGCGATCCGGGATCGATCACCGCGTGCAACTGCACGCTCTGCCGCCGCTACGGCGCGCTGTGGGCCTACGATTACGAAAACGAGCGCATCAAACTCCAGGGGCCGACCGTCGCCTACACGCGCGTCGGGAAGGAAGACCCTGCGCTCGAGATCCGCTTCTGTCCGACCTGCGGATGCGTGCTGTGCTGGCGGGGCCTGCGTCCTGACGCGGACGGGCGTCGCCGCATGGCCGTGAATGTGCGTCTCGCGCCGCCGGAAACGGTCGCGACCCTGCCGATCGATCATTTCGACGGCCTCGACACGTTCGACGATCTGCCCGGCGATGGCCGCTGCGTGCGTGACATGTGGTTCTGACGACGCACGACTGCGATGGCGGCCGCGCAAGCGGAGTCTTACGCTAAACGATCTAGTTCACTGTGGTATCGCAGCGTACGCGGCGGCAGAGAACTTGCGCGCATCGCGCGCCGTTAAGGCGGACTTAAGTTGAATGACTGACAGTCTGGAACGGACTGCATCATCTTTCACCCGGTCCGCGGAGAACCCTGAATGCCGATCATGTCGTGGGACGAGAGCCTGGATGTTGGCGTGAAGGCGATGAACGCCGAGCACCGCGACATCCTCGATGCGATGAATGCGATCTTCGACGCAACGGCGGCGGGCGAGACCGGACCGCGCATCAACAGGCTCGTCGGTCGGCTGGGCGAGGTGTGCATCAGCCACTTCCGCGACGAGGAAGCGTTCATGAAGAAATGCGCGTTCCCTGACCTTGACCTGCACGCGCGCATCCACGCGAAACTGCTGACCGACTACACCCAGCACGCCAAGACCATCGAAGCCGCGGGCGGGCGCGTCGAACCGGCGTTCTTTCACTTCCTGCGCTACTGGCTGACCGCGCACATCAAGGGCGTCGACCGCAAATACGGCGACCATGCGAAGCAAGCGCACATCGCCGCCTGACACCCGAAGCGGGTAAAATGCGGGGATAGATTCCGCGCGGTCCCACAGAATTGCGGGGATAGATCTCACCTGTCCC
>CAZGYQ010000123.1:253-6253 GCA_964530695.1 uncultured Caulobacteraceae bacterium | reverse complement strand
CCGTCTTCACCTTCTCCAACGGCGACCAGATCGTCCTCGTCGGCGTCAACAGCGCCAGCCTCGTCCAGAGCGGGGATTTCTGGGGTTAGGCGAAAAAATAGAGGGATAGATTCGGCGCGTTCCACGCCTGGCGCGCGTCGAAGGCCTTGGCGCTCAACGCGAATTGTTCGCGCGCAGCGAATCTATCCGACCGGGTCGCGCGCCCGCGCATCATGGCGGCTCATCAGGAGCCAACCCATGTCCGATTTTTCCACCAATCTCATCCTGCCATTCCTTCAGCCCGCGCAGGCGCAGAAGCACGTCACCGTCAACGAGAGCCTGTTGCGCCTCGATGCACTGGTGCAGGGCGCGGTTGAAAGCCGTTCCGTGCTCGCGCAACCGGCGAGCCCCGCGGACGGCGCGCGCCACATCCTGCCGCCCGGCAAGACCGGCGCGGCGTGGGCCGCCATGTCCGATCATGCGGTCGCCTACTGGCGCGACGGCGTGTGGGAACAGATCACCCCCCGCAGCGGCTTCCGTTTCCATGTGCGCGACGAAAATCGCCTCGTCATCTTCGACGGCGCGCAATGGTCCGCGCCCGTTCCGTCGGACGAAAACCGGCTGCTCAACGGCGCGTTCGCGATCTGGCAGCGTGGCGCGGCGTTCACGTCCGTGGCGTCGGGAAGCTATGTCGCCGATCGCTGGCGCACCGCGGCGGGCGCCATGACAGTCTCGCGCAGCACCGATGCGCCGGCCGGCGCGCTTGAATCTCTGCAGGCGGCGGGCTCCGGCGCCTGGAGCATTGCGCAGCGGATCGAGCGACGCGCCTGTGTCGGCATCGTCGGAAATCGCGCCTGTGCGGCGTTCTGGGCCAGGAGCATCGACGGAACCGGCGCGTTGTCCGTTGCGATCGCATCCGCAAATGCGGCCGACGATTTCAGCGCCACGACCACAGTGCAATCCATCGCGCTGACCGGCCTCGATACGACGTGGAGGCGGTTCGCGGTCGTCTTCGATGCCCTGCCGCCGTCGTGCGCCAACGGCGTCGAGCTTTCCATCGCGCGCGCCGCGCCCGGCGGAACCGCGCGGATTGCGCTCGCGCAGCTTCATGCGGGCGCGGATGCGCCAACCTTCGTCCATCGCGCGCCCGCCGAGGAACTCGCCGCGTGCCAGCGCTATTTCGAGAAGAGCCACAACCTCGCCGTGGCGCCGGGCGGCGCGCCGGGGGCGGGCGCATGCACGACGAGCGTCGGCGCGCCGGGCGCGGCGGCGTATGCGACGCTCGCGTTCAAGGTCTCCAAGCGCATTGCGCCGACATTCACCGTCTTCGACGGCGCGGGCGCCGCGGGCAAGCTTTCGTACTACGACACCGCCTGGCGCAACGCCGGAACGCCCACAGTCGCATCGGCGAGCGAGGGCGGCTACTTCGTGCAGGCCAACATCGCAGACTCGCTCATCGTCAACTACGACTGGACGGCGGGCGCGGAGCTGTGAGGCGCGCGGCTACTTCAGGCGCTCCAGCAGCGCCATCGCGGCGGCCGGATTGCGCGCCTTGGCGCCGGCGATCATGTAGACGAACACGTCGCGCGCCTTGCCGTCGCCCTTCGGCGCGTCGGCGTACTGGAGGGAGGGAGGCGCCTGGCCTTTCTCCCACGCGCGCGCCACCTCCGCCCACCCGTCAAGCGCCTTGCCGCCATAGCCGGTCTTGGGCTTCTCTGCGGTGTTCTGCAGGCGCGCGTATGTGAAGTCGGCGGTGAGATCGGCGAACGCGGGATAATCCACGGAGTCCGCGTAGACGATGGCGACGTTGTGCTTCTTCGCCAGCGCTGCGAACGCGGGATCGCGGAAACTTTCGTGGCGGGCCTCGAGCGCATGGCGCAGCTTCAGCTTGCCGAGCTTCTTTGGCAGCAGTTTCAGGAACGCGGCGACGTCGTCGGGGTCGAACTTCTTCGTGCCCGCAAGCTGCCACAGGATGGGCCCGAGTTTCGGGCCCAGTTCCTCCACGCCGCTGGCGAAAAAGCGCTCGATCGACTCGCCTGCATCGCCAAGCACCTTGCGGTTGACGCAGAAGCGGTTCGCCTTCAGCGCGAAGACGAAATCATCCGGCGTTTCCTCGAACCATTTCCGGAACGTCGGCGGCTTGAACGTCGAGTAGAACGTGCCGTTGACTTCGATGGTGGTGACGGCGCGGCTGGCGAAGCCGAGCTCTTTCGCGGCCGACAGTCCCTTCGGATAGAAGTTGTCCTTCCAGGGCTCGAACGTCCAGCCGCCGATGCCGACGCGGATCATGGCGCGCGCGCCTCGATGATGCGCGGTCCATCGCTCAAGGTCGACAGCGTACGAACCTCGCGCATGAATGCGTTCGATTCCGGCATGTGGAAGTGTGCGTCGAGCGCGGTGCGGTCGGCCCATTCCTCGTAGAAGAAGAGTCGCAGCGGGTTCTCGCAGTCCGCGTACACCGCATGCGCGATGCAGCCGGGCTCGGCGCGCGAGCGGCGCGAGTGGGCGACGCCGATCTCGGTCAGCTGCGCAATGGTATCCGGGCGGGCGATGATGGCGCCGGTGACGATCAGCATGGGAAGGCCTTGAACGCTCAAGATGACCCCATCATAAGCAGTCACCGTGCTGGAAACCATGCCTCCCGTCTCGCTGCTGCTCGGCGCGCTCGACTATCTCGGCGTGTTTGTCTTCGCGGCCACAGGCGCGCTCGCCGCGGCGCAGAAGAAGCACGACATCATCACCTTCGCCTTCTTCGCGGCGGTGACCGGCATCGGCGGGGGCACGCTGCGCGATCTCCTGATCGCTGCGCCCGTGTTCTGGGTGAAGGATGCGGGGTATCTCGCGGCGTGCGGGGCGGCGACCCTCGTCGTCTGGGTGATCGGCGACCGTCTCGCGCGGATGCGCGCGCTCCTGTGGCTCGATGCGGCGGGGCTTGCGGCGTACTGCGTGCTGGGCGCGGCGAAAGCGCTGGCGCTGGGCGTCGCGCCGCTGGTGGCGGTGGTCATGGGCGTGCTGACGGCGTGCTTCGGCGGCGTGATCCGCGACGTTCTGGCGGGCGAACCGTCGATCCTGCTGCGCCGCGAGATCTATGCGACGGCGGCGCTCGCGGGCGCTTCGGTGTTTGTGGGGGCGACGCTCGCGGGCGCGCCGGAATTCGTCGCGCTGGGCATGGGCGGATTGGTCGCGTTCGGCGTGCGGGCGGGGGCCATCGTGTTCGGCTGGACGTTGCCGGGCTTCCGTGATCGGGTCGATGCCGCATGAATCCTTGCAGGAGAGCACCATGATCATTCGCGCCGCCATTGCGGGCTTCGTCCTCTGGCTGATCGGCACGCTCGCGTTCCGGCTGGCTGGAACCTATTTTTTCTATCCGGACGAAAACCTCCTGCTCGGCCTGTTCATCGCCGCGCCGCTGGTGATGATCGCCGTGACGTGGGCGCTGATGAAGCTGCTCGGGGTCGCGCCGGGGGACCAGGCGGAGGCCGCCGTCGGGATCGCGTTGCCGGGCATGGCGCTGGATGTCTTCGCGACCCGCGAATTCTCCACTGTCTTCCCGGATCTCGACCCGACGCTCGATGCGACCTTCGGCGCGCTGATGCTTGCGGCCTACGCGGCGGTGGTCTTCGCCGGCATACTGTTCACGCGCATCGCGCCGCAGGACGAGCGCCTTTGAGCCGGGCGCCACGGTCTGTCGCGCCGCTGTCACATGGCGCCGGCACATGGGCGCGGAAATATCAGCGGAGACGGCCAGGTGACATCGCGACGGGAAATATTGCTGGCGCTGCCGGTGCTGGCGGCATGCGCGACGACAGGTAGGCGCGTGTCGACGTCTCGCCCTCTCGTGATCGCGCACCGCGGCGCCAGCGGCGAACGGCCCGAGCATACGCTTGCGTCCTATCGTCTCGCGATCACGCAGGGCGCGGACTTCATCGAGCCCGATCTCGTGTTCACGAAGGACGGCGCGCTTGTGTGTCGCCACGAGAACGAGATTTCCGGCACGACGGACGTTGCTTCGCGTCCGGAGTTCGCGGCGCGTCGCACGAAGAAGAAGGTCGACTTCGAAGAGATCGAAGGCTGGTTCACCGAGGATTTCACGCTGGCGGAGCTGAAGACGCTGCGTTGCCGCGAGCGCCTGCCGCAGCTGCGCCCCGCGAACGCCGCGTTCGACGGGCAGGAGGCGATCCCAACATTCGACGAGGTCTGCGCGCTCGCGAAGGCCGGAGGCGTCGGCGTCTATCCGGAGACCAAGCACCCGACGTATTTCGAATCCATCGGGCACAGATTTGACGATGCGCTGCTTGAAACGCTATCGCGCCACGGCTGGCGGGATGCGGCCGCGCCGGTGTTCATCCAGAGCTTCGAGACCACCAACCTCAAGCGCCTGCGCGCGCGCACGTCGCTGCGGCTGATCCAGCTGATCTCCGACGAAGGCATGCCGTTCGATCATCTCCCGACGGGCATGGGGCTCACCTACGCCGATCTCATTCGTGGCGAGGGGCCGAAGCGGCTGGCCGACTATGTCGATGGCATCGGGCCGTTCAAGGGGCTCATCGTGCCGCGCGACGGCGCGGGGCGTTCGCTGGCGCCGACCGATCTCGTCGATCGCGCGCACGCGGCGGGCCTCAAGGTGCATCCGTGGACCTTCCGCGCCGAGAACCATTTCCTGCCCGCCGAACTGCGCCGGGGAGAAAGCCCCGCCGCGCATGGCGATCTCGACGCCGAGATCCGTCAGTTCTACGCGCTGGGCGTGGACGGCGTGTTCGCGGACTTTCCGGCGGCGGCCGTCGCCGCTAGAAGCCGGGAATGACCGAAGCCCCCCAAGTCACTCCCGAAGTTCTCGTCAGCAAGGAAGGCCGTCTCGGCCGCCTGACGCTCAATCGCGCCGGCGCGCTGCATGCGCTGAACACGAACATGTGCCGGCTGATGATCGATGCGCTCGTCGCCTGGCGCGATGATCCGGACGTGACGGCGGTGCTCGTCGATCATGCCGAGGGCACGCGGGGGTTCTGCGCGGGCGGCGACATCCGCATGCTCGCCGAAAGCAGCGCGAAGGACGGCGTCGAGGCGCGCGAATTCTTCTTCGCCGAGTATCGCCTCAACCATCTCATCCAGTCCTATCCGAAGCCTTATGTGGCGCTGATCGACGGCGTGACCATGGGCGGCGGCGTCGGCATTTCGGTGCATGGCGATTTCCGCATCGCCACGGAGCGCACGACCTTCGCCATGCCTGAGACGGGCATCGGATTGTTCCCTGATGTCGGCGGCGGCTGGTTTCTGCCGCGCCTGCCGGAGCCGGAATTCGGCACGTGGCTCGCGCTCACCGGCGCGCGGCTGAAAGGGGAGGAGTGCGTGACCGCAGGCGTCGCCACGCATCTTGTCCCGTCGGAACTGCTCGGCGCGGCGCGCGCGCAGATCGCCGGCGCCGCCGACACGCACGATCCGAAGAACGCGATCCGCTCCGGGCTCGATGCGCTGTGCGAGGCCAGGCGCAAGCCGATCGTGCCGGCGCCCGGCGCGCTGAAGCCGCTGTTCGGCTTTGATACGGTCGAAGAGATTTTCGCCGCGCTCGAAAAGGAGAGCGCCAATCCGTGGTGTGTCGCGCAGCTTGAAACGCTGAAGACGAAATCGCCGCAGACGCTGAAGGTAGCACTTCGTCAGATCCGCGAGGGCGCGCAATGCGCGACGTTCGCCGACAACATGGCGATGGAATACCGCATCGGCGCGCGCGTCGTCGGGCGCCACGACTTCCTCGAAGGCGTGCGCGCGGTGATCGTCGACAAGGACAACGCCCCAAAATGGAGCCCCGCGACGCTTGAAGGCGTCACGGACGCGATGCTGGATGAAATCTTCGCGCCCTTGCCGGCGAGTGAGGAGTGGTCGCCGCTGTAGGGGGATGGAGCGCGCGTCCTCCGGACGCGCCCGCCGGCCAGCGATTGTCAGCCGACCCCGAGTTCAGTCACGCAACGCCCGGCGCGTCCGGGGGACGCGCGCACCCGGTGCGAAGAGTCGCGCGTAGGAATTAGT
>CAZGYQ010000123.1:0-243 GCA_964530695.1 uncultured Caulobacteraceae bacterium | reverse complement strand
CGGGGTTATTTTCCTACGCATGCTCATCGTCTCCGCATGGAGAGCAGCCGGTACACCTGTTCAACGGCGCGGTGGCGATGCGGTCGAGCGTGGGAAGCGCGCATGCTGAGTGTGATGAGCACGAGGGAACATGCGCGAGATCCGGGGCTCATGCGGACAGGCATGACCCGCACGCGCGTCGGGAAACCGGTACATGGGTGTGAAAAACCGCCTGGAGCCGGCCTGACGGGAAACGATCGCGGG
>CAZGYQ010000122.1:0-6601 GCA_964530695.1 uncultured Caulobacteraceae bacterium | reverse complement strand
GAATCGTAAAGCGTCCCCCTCTCAGGACTGGCCTACCGCGAAAGCGGTTTTGTTCTGTGGCTGAAGGACGACAACTGGCAGCAGGTCATGCGCGATCCCACGGTCCTGCGCGCCGACATCCGCGAGTACCTCGTCGCCGAGAACGCCTACATGAACGCCATGCTCGCCCCGACAGCGGCGTTGCAGGAAACGCTGTTCAAGGAGATGAAGGGCCGCATCAAGGAAGACGACAGCACGGTCCCCGATCCGGACGGCGCGTGGGAATACTTCACGCGCTTCGATACAGGCGCCGAGTACCCGCGCCACTATCGCCGCCCGCGCAACGGCGGCGCCGAAGCGGTGCTGCTCGACGAACCGGCGCTCGCGCAGGGCAAGGCGCATTTCGATATCGGCGCCGCCTCGCATTCGCCGGACCACGCGCTCTACGGCTATTCCATCGACGAGCAGGGCAGCGAGTATTACGCCATCGCGATCAAGGACCTCGCCACCGGCGTGATCCTCCCCGACGGACCGACAAGCACGACCGGCGACTTCGTGTTTTCGCCGGATTCGAAATACCTCTTCTGGCTGTGGCGCGATGAAGAAGGCCGCCCGAAAAAGGTTTATCGCCGCCCCGTCCGCGGCGGCGCGGCCGACGACGCGCTGATCTACGAAGAGAAGGACGACGGCTTCTTCGTCGGCCTCGGCGTCACCAACAGCCGCGAATTCATCGTCATCGGTTGCGGCAATCAGGAAACCTCTGAATCACTGGTCATTCCGGCGCGCACGCCGACCGCGACGCCGCGCCTGTTCGCAGCCCGCGAGAACGGCGTGCTCTACGACATCGAGCACTGGAACGGCGTCTGGTACATCCGCACCAACGCCGACGGCGCCGTCGACTTCAAGGTGATGACAACAGCGCTGACGGCGACGCCGCGCCGCAACTGGCAGAACTTCCTCGCGCACGAACCGGGCCGCCTGATCATCGGTCTCGGCGCGTTCAAGAACCATCTCGTGCGCCTCGAACGCGTCAACGCGCTGCCGCGCCTCGTCGTGCGTGAGACCGGCGGCGCCGAGCACACGGTGTCGTTCCCCGAGGAAGCCTACGCGCTCGCGCTCGACGGCGGTTACGAGTGGGACACCGCCGTGATGCGCTACATCTACAACTCGCCGACGACGCCGCGCTCGTGGGTCGACTACGACATGACCACGCGCGCCAAGACCGTGCGCAAGGTGCAGGAAATCCCCTCCGGCCATGACCCGGCGAAGTACGTCACGCGCCGCCTGATGGCGAAAGCCCCCGACGGCGCCGAAGTGCCGATCACCATCCTGATGAAGGCCGGCACGCCGCTCGACGGCTCGGCGCCCATGCTGCTCTACGGCTACGGCTCGTACGGCAGTTCGATGGAGGCGGACTTCTCGATCCGCCGGTTCAGCATGGTCGATCGCGGCTGGGTCTGGGCCATCGCGCACGTGCGCGGCGGCTCCGAGAAGGGCTGGCAGTGGTTCCTCGACGGCCGCAAGGACAAGAAGAAGAACACCTTCACCGACTTCATCGCCTGCGCCGAACATCTCATCGCCGGCGGCTACACCTCGAAAGGCAAGATCGTCGCCGAGGGACGATCGGCGGGCGGCATGCTGATGGGCGCGATCACGACGATGCGCCCCGATCTGTGGGCCGGCGTTATTGCGGGCGTGCCCTTCGTCGACGTGCTCAACACGATGAGCGACACCACCCTGCCGCTGACGCCGCCGGAGTGGCCCGAATGGGGCAACCCGATCGAGGATCCGGCGGCCTACGACTACATCGCGAGCTACAGCCCCTACGACAACATCCGTCCGGCGGCCTATCCGGCGGTGCTGGCGACGGGCGGCCTCTCCGATCCGCGGGTGACCTATTGGGAGCCGGCCAAGTTCGTGGCGCGCCTGCGACCGGCGACCACCAGCGGCCGTCCGGTCCTGCTCAAGATCAACATGGAAGCGGGTCACGCCGGCGCGTCCGGGCGGTTCGACTACCTGAAGGAACTGGCGCTCGACTACGCCTTCGCCCTGCGGGCCGTCGGTTCGCCGGAGGCCGGGTCCTTCGCGCCCGCTGGCTCCTAACCGATCCCCTGGCCGGTCCTCAGCCGGTCCCTCGCCAGGGATCGAACACAGTGCAAACCCGTGCCCCAGGTCACACGACCGGCGGCGCGGGGTATTGCGGCTTCCGGCCCCGACGCCGATCTGTTAAGACACCGGCCTGCGGAGGCGCGGGGGCATTTCCGCGCGGGATCAGGTTCGTTTATCGGGGAGATTGAAGCATGGCGCTTCTTCGTAATTTGGCGATTGGTGCGGTGGCCCTCGCTGGGGCCGGCGTTGGCGGCAGCTACATCGTGCTGCCGGGCAAGGTCGAGCGCGAGCAGACCATCACGATCGATCGCCCGCTGGCGACTGTCTACGCGATGCTGGCGTCCGCGCCTGGCGAAGCGGCGGTCGCCGAAGGCATCACACAGACGGTGACGGCCGTAGACCTGCGCAAGTCGGTCGAGGCGGGCGTTGATTTCGCGACGAGCAAGCACGCGAAGGTGACGTACACGCTGACGTCGGCGGAGAACGCCACGTCGGTCGCGATCAAGGTCGTCCAGGACCTCGGCTACAACCCCGTCGAGCGCGGCCAGGGCGGCAGCGGCGTCCAGCTCGACCCCGTCATCGGCGCCCTCGTCACGTGGACCGGCGCGGAAGCGGCGAAGACCAAGACGGCGGATTTCTCGGATCTGTCCTACGAAGTCGTTACGCGCACGGCCCAGCCCTACCTCTATCTGGAAGGCTCCACGACCAAGGGCCCCGGCCAGATCGCCGACGGCGCGCGTCAGGCCACCGCGATCCTCAAGACCGTGTTCACGAGCAACAATCTCGCGCTCACCAATCCCATGGCGATCGAGACGGCCTGGACCGGCGACACCTACGGCTTCAACTTCGGCATGCCCTACTCAGGCCAGCGCCCCGCAGTGCTGATCGGCGTGAAGGCTGGCGAAACGCCCGCCGGTCAGGCGATCAAGGTCAACTACACAGGCTCCGAGGACACGATCATCACGGCGGTCTACGACAAGATCGACGCGCTGATCGCCGCGACCCGCCTCACGGAAGGCGCGAACTTCGAGGTCTATCTCGATGACCCGACCCAGCCGGGCGGCTCTCGCAACCGCGAGATCTACTACATCGTCACCGGCGACACCGAAGGCCTGCTGAAATACGCGCCGTCGGCGCCGCAACAGGCGCTGACGCCGGTTCCCGCCGTCGCGCCTGCGGCGACCCCCTCGACGGTCACGCCGACGCCAGCCCCCGAGGCGACGCCGGCTCCTGCAACCACGCCGGCGCCCACGCCGACGAAGTAGCGGTCTCGCAAGGACCTCAAACGGATTGGCCGGCGCGCTTCACGGTGCGCCGGCTTTTTCGTGCCCAGGATTCGAAAGGAATGGGGATCCGAAAGGAATGGCTGGGGCGCCAGGATTCGAACCTGGGAATGGCGGTACCAAAAACCGCTGCCTTACCGCTTGGCGACGCCCCAACGCGCTTCGGGACTCAAGGCCCCCGTCGCGGGAGGCGACTGTTTAGTGCCCGCGCCCCTACGATGCAACACTCGCGAAGGGCGACAAACATGTCCGTTTCGAACGGCTCCCGCCTCCACGGTCGCGACGCCGGATTTCACCGCTCGCGCGCCGGTAGTTACCAGGCGCGAAAACGGCCCGTTCTCGCGCGGAGACCGGGCCGCATTCGCATTGGACCAGAGACCGACGCCTATTCGGCGGCTTCGCGGGCGCGCTCGTCGATCTGGCGACGCAGGAGAACCCCTTCGCCGCTGTCGAGCAGTTTCTGGTCGCGGTCGGCGGCCACCTGCTGGTAGCGCCGGAGCTGACCGCCCGTGCCCGCCGGGATGAGCCGGCCGACGATGACGTTCTCCTTGAGGCCCTCAAGCGTATCGGTCTTGGCGTAGGTCGCCGCCTCCGTAAGCACGCGCGTGGTCTCCTGGAAGGATGCCGCGGAGATGAAGGACCGGGTCTGCAGCGAGGCCTTGGTGATGCCCAGCAGCATGGGCTGGGAGGTCGCCGGCTTCAGGCCGAGTTCCAGAACGCGGCGATTCTCGTCTTCGAGATCGAGCGCGTCGACCGCCTCGCCTTTCAGGTATTCAGTGTCGCCCGCGTCCATCACTTCGACTTTCTGCAGCATCTGGCGAACGATCACCTCGATGTGCTTGTCGTTGATCGGCACGCCCTGCAGTCGATAGACCTTCTGGATTTCCTCGACGAGGTAGTTGGCGAGCGCTTCCACGCCCATGATGGCGAGGATGTCCTGAGGCGCGGGGTTGCCGTCGAGCAGGTAGTCGCCCTTGCGGACGATTTCACCTTCCTGCACCGCGATGTGTTTGCCCTTCGGGATCATGTACTCGGCGGGTTCGAGGCTCTCGTCCTCCGGCACGATCTTCAGGCGGCGCTTGTTCTTGTAGTCCTTGCCGAACTCCACGCGCCCATCGATCTCGGCGATGATCGCGTGGTCCTTCGGGCGACGCGCTTCGAACAGTTCCGCCACGCGCGGCAGACCGCCCGTGATGTCGCGTGTCTTGGCGCCGCCGGTCGTGATCCGCGCGAGGTCCTGCGCGGGCTTCACGGTATCGCCATCCGCGATCGAGAGGATTGCGCCGACGGGCAGCAGGTACCGCGCCTCTGCCTTGTTCGAGAGCTTCGCGGGGTTGCCCTTGTCATCGACGATGATGATCGCCGGGCGCAACTCGGAAGCCTTGGCCGTGGAGCGCCAGTCGATGACGTGCTTGGACGAGATGCCGGTTTCCTCGTCAAATTCGTCGCGCGAGGAAATGCCGTCAATAACGTCCTCGAAGCGCACCGTGCCTGCCACTTCCGTGAGGATCGGGGTGGAGTAGGGATCCCACTCCGCCACACGGTCGCCGCGCTTGACCGGCTTGCCTTCGTCGATCTTCAGTTTGGCGCCGAACGGCAGCTTGAACGATTGGCGTTCCTTGCCATCGGCGTCGATGATCATGGCCTGCATCTGGCGGGTCATGACGATCAGCTCGCCATTGCCGTTCTTCAGCGTGCCGCGGTTCACCAGCTTGATCACCCCGTCGTGCGCGGACTCCGCGCCGGACTGCTCGGCGACCTGTGCCGCGCCGCCGATGTGGAACGTGCGCATCGTGAGCTGGGTGCCCGGTTCGCCGATGGACTGCGCCGCAATGACGCCCACCGCTTCGCCGATGTTCACGCGCGTGCCGCGTGCAAGGTCTCGCCCGTAGCAGGCGCCGCAGACGCCCGTGCGGGTTTCGCAGGTGAGCACCGTACGAACCTTCACGGTCTGCACCGCGGACTTCTCGATCACCGCCACCATGTCCTCGTCGAGGAACGTGTTGGCCGGCGCGATCAACTTGCCAGTACCGGGTTCGATGATGTCGGTCGCGCTGGTACGCCCGAGAACGCGCGTGCCGAGCGAGACCACCACTTCCGATCCATCGATCACGGCCGACATGTCGAGGCCGTCCTGCGTGCCGCAGTCCTCCTCGGTGATGATGCAGTCCTGTGCGACGTCAACGAGGCGGCGCGTAAGGTAGCCCGAGTTCGCGGTCTTGAGCGCGGTGTCGGCGAGACCTTTCCGCGCGCCGTGCGTTGAATTGAAGTACTCGAGAACCGAGAGGCCTTCCTTGAAGTTCGAGATGATCGGCGTCTCGATGATCTCGCCCGAGGGCTTGGCCATCAGGCCTCGCATGCCCGCGAGCTGCTTCATCTGGTTCTTCGAACCGCGCGCGCCCGAGTGCGCCATCATGTAGATGGAGTTCAGCTCGTTGGTGCGTGTGTCGCTGGACTTGGCGGGCCTGGCCGCCTCTTCCATCATCGCGTCGGCGACCTTGTCGGTGCACTTGGACCAGGCGTCGACGACCTTGTTGTACTTCTCGCCCTTGGTGATCAGGCCGTCAGCGTATTGCTGCTCGTATTCGGTCACGCGCGTGCGCGTGTCCTCGACGAGCGCTTCCTTCGCCTTCGGAACGATCATGTCGCCCATGCCGAACGAGATGCCGGCGCGGCAGGCTTCGCGGAAGCCGAGCGCCATGATCTTGTCGGCGAAGATCACCGTCGCCTTCTGGCCGCAGTGGCGATAGACTGCGTCGATCAGGTTGCCGACTTCCTTCTTGGTCATCAGCGCCTGGATGAGATCCGGCGACACCTTCGGATGGCGCGGCAGGAACTCCGCGATCTTCATGCGTCCGGGCGTCGTTTCGACCGTGATCCACTTCTGCTTGTTGTGCTCATCGACCGTTTCGTAACGGGCGAGGATCGGCGTGTGCAGCGTGACGATGCCCGCCTGCAAGGCGTGCTCGATCTCGCCCATGTCCGAATACATCCGGAACTTTTTCTGGCCGGTCTTCTTGTCCACCTCGACGCCGTCTTCCTTGACGACCGAGAGGTAGTAGAGGCCGAGCACGATATCCTGCGAGGGCACGATGATCGGCTTGCCGTTGGCGGGCGAGAGGATGTTGTTCGTCGACATCATCAGCACGCGCGCTTCCAGCTGCGCTTCCAGCGACAGCGGGACGTGCACGGCCATCTGGTCGCCGTCGAAGTCGGCGTTGAACGCGGCG
>CAZGYQ010000121.1:0-6703 GCA_964530695.1 uncultured Caulobacteraceae bacterium | reverse complement strand
CGCCGGAGGAAAAATTCGACTCGCTGCCGGCGCCGAAGGCCGAGGGCGTCACCGCGTTCCTCTCGGTGCAGGAAGGTTGCGACAAGTTCTGCACGTTCTGCGTCGTGCCCTACACCCGTGGCGCGGAGTATTCGCGGCCGCTGGAAAAAATTCTCGCTGAAGCGCGCGCGCTCGCCGCGCAGGGCGTGCGCGAACTCACGCTGCTGGGCCAGAACGTCAACGCCTGGCACGGCGCATCGGGCGAAGGCGAAGCGACCTTCGCTGACCTGCTGCGCGCGCTCGCGAAAATCGAAGGCGTCGCACGCCTGCGCTACACGACGAGCCACCCCGTCGAGATGTCCGACGACCTCGTTGCGCTGCACGGCGCGGAGGAAAAGCTGATGCCGTTCCTGCACCTGCCGGTGCAGTCGGGGTCGTCGCGGATCCTCAAGGCCATGAACCGCAAGCACACGGCGGAAGACTACGTTGCGGCGATCGCGCGACTGCGCGCCGCGCGCCCGGACATCGCGCTGTCGACCGATTTCATCGTCGGCTTTCCGGGCGAGACGGAGAAGGATTTCGAGGCGACGCTCGCGCTGGTCCGCGAAGTCGGCTTCGCATCGGCGTATTCGTTCAAGTATTCGCGTCGTCCGGGCACGCCCGCCGCCGCCATGCACGGACAGGTGGACGACGAGATCGCGAGCGATCGCCTCGCGCGTCTGCATGTGCTGCTTGGCGAACAGCAGCGCGCGTTCAACGCCGCGCAGGTCGGCCGGCCGCTGCCGGTGCTTGTGGCGGGGAAGGGGCGCATGCCCGGGCAGATGCACGGCCGCAGCCCGTATCTGCAATCGGTGCATTTCGACGGTGCGGCGAATCTCGTCGGGAAAATCGTCAACGTCGCCATCTCCGGATCGACGCAGAACAGCCTTGCCGGCGCGCTCGTCGCCGCAGAACGCATCAGCGCATGAACCGCATCATAGCCATTCAGGACGCCAACGCCGCAAAGGCCATCTTCGGGCCTCTGCATCGCCATGTCGCGCTGATCCAGGATTCGTTCCGCACCGGCGAGACGCACAGCGTCGATATCCACGTGTCCGGCAACGAGGTCGGGCTGACGTCCGACGATGCGGGCGAACTCGCGCGCGCTGAAGGCATTTTCGCCACGCTCATCCGCCATTTCGACATGCGCAAGAAACTGCGCGAGGCAGAAGTGCGCGCCGCGATTTCCTTTTCCACGCCCAACGCCGACGGCGAGATCGAGCTGCGTGATCTGCCCACGCTCGGCACCTTCACGCTGCAGACGCCGCGCCAGCAGCGCTACGTCGAAGCCATGCGCAGCGAGAACAAGCCGCTGGTGTTCGGCGTCGGGCCCGCCGGCACCGGCAAGACATTTCTCGCCGTCACCGCGGCCGTCGAGGCGCTGCGCAACGGTCTCGTGGACAAGATCATCGTCACGCGTCCCGCCGTGGAGGCGGGCGAACGTCTCGGCTTCCTTCCTGGCGCGCTTGAGGAAAAGGTCGATCCGTACCTGCAGCCGATCTGGGACGCATTCCGCAGCCAGATGCGCGACGAGGAACTGAAGCAGCGTCGCGAGCAGAACAAGATCGAGGTCGCGCCGATCGCCTTCATGCGCGGGCGCACGCTGACGAATGCGTTCGTGATCGTCGATGAGGCGCAGAACGCCACCATCCAGCAGATGAAAATGATTCTGACGCGACTCGGGCAAGGGTCGCAGATGGTGGTGACGGGCGACCCGTCGCAGATCGATCTGCCGAATGCAAACGTGTCGGGTCTGGACCATGCACTGGCCATTCTCGCCAACAAGCGGCGCATCGAGGTCGTCCGGTTCACCGCACAGGACGTGATGCGGCACGATCTCGTCGCCGAGATTGTCGAGGCCTACGACGAGGACGAGCGCAGACGACGGCAGATGCCATGACGACCGATCTCGAAATAGACGCCGTCGTCGAGGCGGATGGCTGGGAGGCGGCGCTTGCCGAATCTCCCGATGCGCTGGCCTCACGCGTGATCGCCGCTGCGGGGGCGGGGGAAACCGCGCGTGGCGCGGTGTCGGTGCTGTTTGCCGATGACGCCGCGGTGCGCGCGCTGAACAAGGCGTGGCGCGGCAAGGATGCGCCGACCAACGTGCTTTCGTTTCCGGCGCCCGATGGATTTGGTGCGCTCGGCGACGTTGCGCTTGCGCTTGAGACCGTGCTGGCTGAGGCGCAGGCCCAGGGAAAGACGCCCCGCGCCCATGCCGCTCACCTGATCGCACACGGCTTCCTGCATCTCGTCGGCTACGATCACGAGAACGACGAGGACGCCGAGAAGATGGAAGGTCGCGAGCGCGCGATCCTTGCCGGTCTCGGCATCGCAGACCCATACGAACACCTGACATGAGCGACGCAAGCGAATCCTCCGACAGCCCGTCACGGTCGTTATTCCGGACGCTGTTCGAACGGCTGACACGCCGAGGCCACAGCGCCGACGTGCTCGAGGACGTTGCGGAAGCGTTCGAGAACCGCGAGGAGCGGGGGCAGGCCGTCGACGCCGCGCAGAAGACCATGGTCATCGCCGCGGCGAGCTTCACCGAAAAGCTGCACGCGGGCGACGTGATGACGCCGCGCGCCGACATCGTGGCGCTCGATGTTTCGACGACGCTCGGCGACGCGGCGCGGCTGTTCGCCGAGTCCCAGCACTCGCGGCTGCCGGTGTTTCGCGAGACGCTCGACGACCCGACCGGGTTCGTCCACGTCAAGGAAGTCATCGCGCTGCTGGCGCCGAACGGCGATGGCCATCCGGTGGCGAAGTTCGGCGACCGCGTGCTCTCGCGCATCAAGCGCGAAATCCTGTTTGTGCCGCCGTCGATGCCGTTGCCGACACTGCTCCTGACGATGAAGTCGCGGCGCATCCACCTCGCGCTCGTGATCGACGAATACGGCGGCACGGACGGTCTCGTGTCCATCGAGGACATCGTCGAGCAGATCGTCGGCGAGATCGACGACGAGCACGACATCGACGATTCCGACAAGATCATCGCGCGTCCCGGCGGCGTGTTCGAGGCGGACGGCCGCGCCAGCGTCGAGGCGCTCGAGAAGCGCACGGGCGCGAAGTTTGATCTGGCGGACCATGAGGGCGAGGTCGAGACGGTGGCTGGCCTCGTGGCGGCGCTGGCGGCGCGGGTCCCGCAACGCGGCGAAGTCCTGCGCCATCCGGTCGGGTTTGACTTTGAAGTGCTCGACGCCGATCCGCGGCGTGTGAAACGGCTGCGCGTTCGTCCCGCGCCGATCGTGCGGGAGGAATCGGCGGCGTGAGGGCAGGGGATGAACGGACACCGGCGCTGAGCGGGATCCAGCTCTGGATCGATCAGTTGCCGCGGTGGCGCATGTATGTTGCGGCGCTGGCCGTGGGCGCATTCTCCGCGCTCGCGTACGCACCGTTCTACTTCACGCCGGCGCTCGCTGTCGGCCTGTGCTTTCTGGTCTGGATGATCGATGGCGCAGCGCGCCATCACCGGCCGATGCGCGCGGCGTTCGGGCGTGGGTGGGTGTTTGCATTCGGGCATTTCCTCGCCGGCACCTACTGGGTCGGCGCGGCCTTCACGCAGGTGGAGGGCGCGATGGCGCTGATGCCGGTCGGCGTGGTCGGCCTGCCGGCGCTGCTCGCGGTGTTCTGGGGCTTCGCCGCCATGATCGCGGTGCGCCTGTGGACTGCGGATTCCCGCCGCATCGGCGTCATCGCGTCGATGCTGATGTTCGCGGAGCTTGTGCGCGGGCACCTGTTCGGCGGCTTTCCGTGGAACCTCGCGGGCTACACGTGGGAGGCCGGCACGGCGCTGTCGCAGATCGCGGCGTTCGTCGGCGTCTACGGCCTGACGGCGATCACGCTGCTCATTCTCGCAACGCCCGCGACGCTGGCGGATTCCCATCGCGGATGGGCGGTGCGCGCGACGCCGGTGATGATCGCGGCATTGGCGCTCGGGCTCCTGTGGGGCGCCGGCAACGGGCGGTTGGAGACGGCGGGGCCAACAAATCCGCGCGCCGGCGGCGCCATCGTGCGGGTGGTCGATCCCGGCTACACGCAGAAGGAAAAGTGGACAGAGGGGCGCGAGCAGGAGGTGCTCTCGCGCTATCTCGAACTCACCGGCCCCGCGGCGGGCGCGGATTCCGAAGTCGTCGTCTGGCCGGAAGGCGCGATCCCCGCGCGGTATCCGGACATGCCGGTGCTGATGGAAAATCCCGACATGCTCGACGCCATCGGCGCCACGCTCGGCGACCGGGTGCTGATCATCGGCGCCACGCGGCTGGAGTACGACAGCAAGGGCGCCGTTTCGCACTTCTACAATTCGGGCGTCGTGGTGGACGGCGTGTCGGGGCAGGCGGAAGTCCGTCAGTGGCATGACAAGAACCGTCTCACGCCATTTGGCGAGTTCATCCCGCTGTTCAACTTGGTCGACTGGCTGAAGATCCCCACGCTGCAGCAGATCGGCACGGGATTCACGCCGGGCGATGCGCCGTCGCGGGTGGTGATCCCGGGCGCGGACGATGCGCTGATCCTCATCTGCTACGAATCCATCTTTCCGGGCCTCGTGCCGCACGGCGACGAACGCCCGGGCTGGATCGCCAACATTTCCATCGACGCCTGGTACGGCGACGGCACGGGGCCGTTCCAGAACGACAACCAGTCGCGGTATCGCGCGATCGAGGAGGGCCTGCCGATGGCGCGCGCCGCATCCGGCGGCGTCTCCTCCATCACCGATGCATACGGGCGCAAAGTCGTCTCCGTCGGCCGCAAGGGCGGGGCGGTGGAGGCCGCGCTGCCGGTCGCGCTGCCGGAAACCATCAACGTGCGCTTCGGCTGGCTGTTGACGCCGCTGCTCATTCTGCTCATCGCCTTTCTCCGGTTCGCGCCGCCCGGCGCGCCGGCGCGAGGGTTCAGATCATGAGCGACGAGCGGCACGCCAACGGGGTCGACAAGCGCATCGGCCAGCGGGTGAAGCAGCGGCGGCTTGAACTCGGCATGTCGCAGGAGCGGCTGGCCGAACTCCTCGGCGTCACGTTCCAGCAGATCCAGAAGTACGAGAAGGGCGTTAACCGCGTTGCGGCGAGCCGTCTGTTCGATCTGTCCAGCGCGCTCGGCGTGGCGCTCGGCTACTTCTTCGAGGGCCTGACCGCCGGGGAACCCCGGCCGGGGGTCGCCGAGGAGGGGCAGGACTTCGTCTACGACATGCTCGCCACCCCGGAGGGCCAACAGCTTCTGCAGGTCTTCGGATCCATCCGCAGCCCCAAGGTCCGCCGCCGTGTGGTGGAACTGGTCCGGGCGCTCGCAGAGGACGAAGGCGATTCCGGCGTCTTGCCGCCGGCCACTTAGAGATATAAGGAACTCTTTATATCCCCTCCCGACCTGATGGAGACCGCGCCGATGCGCCGCCAGTCCTACGTGTTCACCAGCGAAAGCGTCTCCGAAGGCCACCCCGACAAGGTCGCGGACCGGATCTCCGACACCGTCGTCGACGCCTTCCTCGGCGAGGACCCGGTGGCGCGCGTGGCGTGCGAGACGCTGGTGACCACCCAGCGCATCGTGCTCGCGGGTGAAGTGCGCACGACCGACGACAAGATCAAGCCGATCATCGACGGCCTCGAGGCGAAGGTCCGCGATGCGGTGAAGGACATCGGCTACCACCAGGCCGGCTTCCACTGGGCGACCGCGCACTACGAGTGCCACCTGCATGCGCAGTCCGCGGACATCGCCATGGGCGTCGATTCCTCGTCCAACAAGGACGAAGGCGCGGGCGACCAGGGCATCATGTTCGGCTACGCGACGAACGAGACGCCGGAACTCATGCCGGCCACGCTGCAGTACTCGCACAACATCCTGAAGGTGCTCGCCGAGGCCCGCCACTCCGGCAAGGAGCCGAAGCTCGAGCCGGACGCGAAGAGCCAGGTCACGCTGCAATATGAAAACGGCAAGCCCGTGCGCGCGCTTGAAGTGGTGCTCTCCACCCAGCACGCCGACGGCCTGACGCCGAAGGATGTGGACGCGATCTGCCGCCCCTACATCGTCGGCGTGTTTCCGGCGGGCATGGTCGACGACAAGACCGTCTTCCACGTGAACCCGACTGGCAACTTCGTCATCGGCGGCCCCGACGGCGACACCGGCCTCACGGGCCGCAAGATCATCGTCGACACCTACGGCGGAGCCGCGCCCCACGGCGGCGGCGCGTTCTCCGGCAAGGACCCGACGAAAGTCGATCGCAGCGCGGCGTATGCGTGCCGGTATCTCGCCAAGAACGTGGTGGCCGCGGGCCTCGCTGACCAGTGCACGATCCAGATTTCCTACGCCATCGGCGTCGCGCGGCCGCTCTCGTTCTACGTGGACCTGCACGACGGCGGAAACATCGATCCCGCGAAGCTCGAAAAGATCCTCCCGGACCTGATGAACGGCTGCACGCCGCGCGCGATCCGCGAGCACCTGAAGCTCAACCGCGCAATCTATGCCCGCACCAGCGCTTACGGCCACTTCGGCCGCACGCCGGACGCCGACGGCGGCTTCTCGTGGGAAAAAACAGACCTCGTCGATCAGCTGCGCGGTCTGGCGTAGCGCGCGCACGGGCGTCGGCGAGCAGGACAGCGCACCTCCCGGTGCGCATGCGGTGTTTCGTTCACGCAACGTCTCCGCTTGTTTGATCCGCCCCTGCGCACCGGCGTCCGCGAGCAGGACCGCC
>CAZGYQ010000120.1:0-6897 GCA_964530695.1 uncultured Caulobacteraceae bacterium | reverse complement strand
GATCCGCAGCAGGCTGCGGATCGGTGGAGGTCAGGGTGAGGGAACAGTCTCGCAGAATGAGTCTCGTCTTGCGCCGCCGGCCCTCACCCGGCGCTTCGCGCTACCCTCTCCCGCAAGCGGGCGAGGGCAAGAAATAGAGGGAATGCCCGCGCGCATTCCCACACATTTCCCCGCGCAAATCCATGGCCGCCAACAATCACAAATGAATCTATCCGACCGGGATCGCGGTCGTAGGACAATCGCTCCGTTTTCAACAGGCCGAAGGCCAGGAACGGAGCCAATGCAGATCTTTTCCCCCGTCACACGCACCGATCTTCAAGCGCACGTCCAGAGCCTCCGGCTCTGGCTGCTGGAGATCGCCGTGTGGCTGGCGGAGGCGATCGGGTTTCGCGAGGGGCGGATTGCGCTCAACGGCATGCGCGTCGAGGCGCGCAGGGAACTTCGGCAACTCATATTCCTGATGATGTGCGCGCGGATGCGGTTTCGCAGAGCGGATACGCGCCGACGCTGGATGCGTCCGCCGTCGACGCCGCGCGGACTTCGCTACGCGCACAGGCGCCTCGACATGGTGCGGCTCTATACGCGCGGGATTGCGCTGAAGAGTTTTGCGGAGATGCGAAGGGTGCTCGACGATCTGGACGCAGTGGTGACGCGTGCGATGACGCGGGTCCCGAAGGGCGTCTCCACGGGACGGCTCATGCTCATCGCAGCGCCGACGCCTGTGCTGAATTTCTCCTCCCCCGCACCCGCCACGGAAGGCGCCGACACATCATGACTACGGAAACAGGACCGCCGGCGCCCTCGCCGGCATTCGATGTTCGCGTCCCGCGAGATTCCGGTGGAGTCTGGCGCCGCAGCCCCATGCCGGCGAGGGCGCCGGCGGTCCCACTCGCGGACCTCCGCGCATCCCGCGCCACATTGCCGCCACGCGCCTTGACCAGAAACCCGCCCAAATCCACATCGCCCAATTCCCCGTCGCAACGAGGCCATGATCCGATGCGAACCGCCCGTATTCTCTCCCTGTCCTTACTCGCCCTGATCGCCTGCTCGCAGGCGCCCAGCACGGCCCAAAACACTGGGCAGAACACGTCCGCCGACGGCGCGGAGTTCCAGCTCACGCAGGCCGCCCCCATCGAGCGGCGCGCGCCGGCCTCGCGGACGGAAATGCAGCTCTCGCTCGCGCCCGTCGTGCGGCAGGTGTCTCCGGCTGTCGTCAACGTCTACGCCCAGCGCGTCGTGCGCCAGCGTCGCTCGATCCTTGAGGACATGATGCGCGGCGTGCCCCCGGGCGCGCTCGGCGGCATGAGCCGCGAACGCATCGAGCAATCCCTCGGCTCCGGCGTCATCGTGCGCGCCGACGGCGTGATCGTGACCAACAACCACGTGGTCGAAGGCGCGGACGCCCTGAAGGTCGTGCTGTCGGATCGCCGCGAGTTCGAGGCGAAGGTGATCGTCGCCGATCCGAAAACCGATCTCGCGGTGCTGCGCATCACGCCCGGTTCGGAGCGGCTTCCCGCGCTTGCCTTCGCCGACACGCGCCAGGCCGAAGTGGGCGATCTCGTCATCGCCATCGGCAACCCGTTCGGCCTGCAACAGACCGTCACCAGCGGCATCATCTCGGCGCTCGCGCGCACGGAAGTGGGCATCAACGATTTCGCCTTCTTCATCCAGACGGACGCGGCCATCAATCGCGGCAACTCGGGCGGCGCGCTCGTGGACATGAACGGCGCGCTGGTGGGCATCAACACGGCGATCTTCTCCGAGAGCGGCGGCTCGAACGGCATCGGCTTCGCGATCCCCGCGGAGATGGTCAAGCGGGTGGTTGAATCGGCATTGTCGAGCGGTTCGGTGGTGCGGCCCTGGCTCGGGGTCGCGGCGCAACCGGTCACGCCCGATCTCGCGCGCTCGCTGGGTCTCGACCGGCCGCGCGGCGTGCTGGTCACCGAACTGTGGAGCGGCGGGCCCGCCGAGCGCGCCGGCGTGGAGCGTGGCGATGTCATCCTCGCGGTCGGCGGCGTCGAGGTCTTCGATGAGCAGGCCGTACGCTATCAGGCGGCCACGCAGCGTCCCGGCGCCACGATCCCGCTGCGCATCGTGCGCGGTCAGGCGCAGCGTACCGTCAACGCCCGCGTCGATGCGCCGCCGCGCACGCCCGCGCCCGATCCGCGCGACATCTCCGGCGAGAACCCGATGAGCGGCGTGCGCGTCGTCGCGCTGTCGCCGGCGGCGGCCGAGGAGGCGGGGCTCAGTCCGTTCGCCACCGGCGTCTTCATCCAGGCGATGGACGCGCGCGGCACGGCGGCGCGGGCGGGCTTCCGGCCGGGCGACGTCATCCGCTCCGTGAACGGCCAGCGCGTGCGTACGGGCGCGGACCTGCAACGCCTGCTCGCCGGTCAGACCCGCTGGGCTATCGAAGTCGAGCGCGGCGGGGAGGTCGGCACGCTGAACTTCGGGCGCTGAGGATCATGCTATGCTCGCGGCATGAGTGATTTGTTCCAAGCCGCGGGCCTGACGCCGGAACAGCCGCGACCGCTCGCGGACCGGTTGCGGCCGCAGAAGCTGGACGAAGTCGTGGGGCAGGATCACCTGCTCGGCCCGGATGGGCCGATCGGGCGCATGATCGCCGGCAAGCGGCTTGCGTCCATGATCCTGTGGGGCCCGCCCGGCGTCGGCAAGACCACGATCGCGCGACTGCTCGCGCAGGGCGCGGGGCTGGAGTTCCAGCAGATCTCGGCGGTCTTCTCCGGCGTGGCCGATCTGAAGAAGGCCTTCGAGACCGCCCGCGGGCGCCGCACGATGGGCAAGGGCACGCTTCTGTTCGTGGACGAGATCCACCGCTTCAACCGCAGCCAGCAGGACGGCTTCCTGCCGTTTGTCGAAGAGGGCGTCGTCACTCTCGTCGGCGCGACGACGGAAAATCCGAGCTTCGAGCTGAACGCGGCGCTGCTGTCGCGGTGCCAGGTGTTCGTGCTGAAGCGCCTCGAAGCGGACGCGATGGAACAGCTGCTGCACCGCGCTGAAGCGACGCTCTCCCGGCCCATGCCGATCACCGCCGAAGCGCGCGCGTTGCTCTGCGACATGGCCGACGGAGACGGACGCTATCTCCTGACGCTCGCGGAGGAAGTGTTCGCCCTGTCGGAGGGAAAGCCGCTCGATTCCGCCGCTCTCTCGAAACTTCTGCAAAAGCGCGCGCCCGTCTACGACAAGGACCGCGAAGAGCACTACAATCTCATCTCCGCGCTGCACAAATCCATCCGCGGCTCCGATCCGGACGCCGCCATCTACTGGCTCGCCCGAATGCTCGCGGGTGGCGAGCAACCGTTGTTCCTCGCGCGACGCCTCGTGCGCGCGGCGGCCGAAGACGTCGGCGCCGCCGATCCCACCGCATTGCTCGTTTGCCTTGCGGCGAAGGACGCTGTCGACTTTCTCGGCGCGCCCGAGGCGGAGTTGCACCTGGCGCAGGCGGTCTTACATCTGGCGTGCGCGCCGAAGTCCAACGCAGTTTACACCGCGTGGAAGGCCGCCCAGGCCGCCGCCGCCGAGACAGGCGCGCTCGGCCCGCCCATGCACATCCGCAACGCCGCGACACGGATGATGAAGGACCTCGGCTACGGCAAAGGCTACGCCTACGACCACGACGCGCCGGACGCGTTTTCCGGGCAGAGCTATTTTCCCGACGAGATGAAGCGCCGGGTCTTCTATGAGCCCACCGAACGCGGCATGGAGCTGCGCGTGAAGGAGCGCCTGGAACGCTGGAAGGCCCTGCGCGAGGAACGGAGCTGATCAGCCGCCGTAGGTCGGCGCGCGCTTTTCCAGAAACGCCTTCACGCCCTCCTGGAAGTCTTCGCCCTGCGCACACAGGATCTGGTTGCGGTCCTCCATCGCGATGGCGGCTTCAAGCCCCTGGGCGTCGATGGCGTGGTTCAGGCACTCCTTGGTGAGGCGCAGGCCGAGCGGCGTGGCGTGCAGCATGTCGTCGACGAAGCCCTTCACCTCGCCGTCGATATCCTCCGGCAGGGAGACGCGGCTGACGAGGCCAAGCTGGCAGGCGCGTTGGGCGTCGATGAAGCGGCCGGTGAGCATGAATTCGGCGGCGACAGAGCTGCCGACCATGCGCGGCAGGAAATAGCTCACCCCGATGTCGCAGGCCGAAAGCCCGATGCGGATGAAGGCCGCGTTCATGCGCGTCGTCGCGGTGGCGATGCGGACGTCCGAGGCGAGCGCGAGCGCAAAGCCGCCGCCGCTGGCTGCGCCCTGGACCACGGAGACGATCGGCTGCGGGCAGCGCCGCATGGCCATCACGATCTCGCTGATAGAGCGCTGGGAATCGAGACCGGCGCCGGCGGTGCGCGGCCCGTTGGAACGCTCCTTGAGATCGAGGCCGGCGCAGAAATTGTCACCCGCCCCGCGCAGGACCACCACGCGCACATCGCGCCGCCAGTAGAGGTCGATGAAGAATTCGCGCAGCTCCGTCACCAGTTTGGTGTTGAGGGCGTTGAGGCTCTTCGGGCGGTTCATCGTGGCGGTGACGACGGCGCCGGATTGCTCGACGAGCAGGTGTTCGTAGGCGACGGTCATGGCGGGCTCCCTATGCTGGGGCGAACTGTCCGGGGCGCGGGCGTCAGGGTCAACCGGCGCCGGAGCGGCAGGAAGGGTTGTCAGGGGGCGGTGCAACGCCCTACATCGCCCGCCTCATGGCACGCTTCCTCATCACCTCCGCGCTCCCTTACATCAACGGCATCAAGCATCTCGGCAATCTCGCCGGCTCGATGCTTCCCGCAGACGTGCACGCGCGGTTCCGCCGGATGCAGGGCCACGAAGTGCTGTTCCTGTGCGCGACCGACGAGCACGGGACGCCCGCAGAGCTTGCGGCCGCAGAGGCTGGACAGGACGTGCGCGCCTACTGCGATGAGCAGCACCTCATCCAGAAGGCCGCCTGCGACGGCTTCAGGCTCTCGTTCGATCACTTCGGGCGCTCCTCCAATCCGCCGAACCACAAACTCACACAGCACTTCTGCGAACGGCTTGAGGCGGCAGGCCTGATCGAGGAGCGCACATCCAAGCAGGTCTACTCCATCGACGACGGCCGTTTCCTTCCTGATCGGTACGTCGAGGGAACTTGCCCGCACTGCGGTTTCGAACGCGCGCGCGGCGACCAGTGCGACAACTGCGGGCGCCTGCTTGATCCGACTGACCTGAAGCACCCGCGCTCGAAGATTTCCGGCTCCACCAATCTGGAAGTTCGCGACACCGCGCACCTCTTCCTGCTGCAGGGTAAGATGCAGGAGCGCATCCGCGCATGGGTCGACGCCTCTACCGAATGGCCGCACCTCGCGCGCTCGATCGCCTACAAGTGGCTCGACGAGGGCCTCATCGACCGCGCGATCACGCGTGATCTGTCGTGGGGCGTGAAAGTGACGAAAGACGGGAGCCTGCGGCCCGGCTTCGAGACGAAGGTGTTCTACGTCTGGTTCGATGCGCCGATCGAATACATCGGCGCGGGCGTCGAGTGGGCCGAGGCGAGGGGCGGAAACTGGGAACGCTGGTGGCGCACGGACAAAGGCGCGGGTGACGTCACCTACGTGGAGTTCATGGGCAAGGACAACGTCGCCTTCCACACGGTGAGCTTTCCCGTCACGATCATGGGCTCGGGCGAGCCGTGGAAACTCGTCGATCGCCTCAAGGCCTTCAACTGGGTGACCTGGTACGGCGGCAAGTTCTCGACGTCCGAGAAGCGCGGCATCTTCATGGACAAGGCGCTCGAGCTTCTGCCGAGCGACTACTGGCGCTGGTACCTCATGGCGAACGCGCCCGAGAGCTCGGACGCGGCTTTCACGCTCGAACAGTTCCAGCAGACCGTGAACGCCGATCTTGCAAACGTCTTCGGCAATTTCGTGAACCGCATCACGCGGTTCTGCGCGGCGAAGTTCGACTCGAAAGTCCCCGACGGCGGAACCCCCGGCGCGCTTGAAACGAAACTCGCGGCGGATGTCGCGCAGCGCATCGCCGCGCTGACGCAGCTCCACGAGGAGATGGAGTTCCGCAAGGCGGCCGCCGAACTGCGCGCGCTGTGGGTCGTCGGCAACGAGTACCTGCAGGTCGCAGCGCCCTGGACGGCGTTCAAAACGGATGAGGCCTACGCCGCGGTCGGCGTGCGCACCGGGCTGAACCTCGTCGCGCTCTTTGCGATCCTCGCGCAGCCCTTTATTCCCGACGCGGCAAAGACAGTGCTCGACGCCATGGGCGTGCCGGAGGCGAACCGGGCGTGGCCGAAGGCGGGCGACGCGGGGCCCCTCGATGCGCTGCCGCGCGGCCACGCGATCACGCCGCCTGACGTGCTCTTCAAGAAGATCGAGGATGCGGATGTTGCAACCTGGACGGAGATGTTCGGCGGTGGCGACTAGCCCCGCAAGGGTGCGGCGGTTGGCAAGCGCCTTCCGCTCCGGCTAGGTAGGCGGGGTCATCGTCTTCGCGCGGGGAGCAAGCGCCGTGGAAACCATCCAACCCTACGCCGCGCAGGGCATGGAGTTCCTGCAGGGCGGGTTCTACGCCGTGAACGGCCCGCAGGGGCTCATCATTGCGCTGCTCGCCGTCGTCATCATGCAGAACTGGGGGCAGTGGCTGACGCTGACCCTCGGCGCGACCATCTGCTACGCGGTGGTGGAGGCGGTCCGGCCGATCGTTCTGGGCAAGGGCGATCTCAAGCTCCCGCCGGTGGTCGAGCCCAGCTACTGGATGCAGGTGGCGGCGCTCTATGTGGGGCTCGCCATCATCATCGCCATGTTCTTTGCGGTGAAGAAGGTTTTCTTCATCCGCGGCGGCGGCGCGAAGGCGAAAGCGCACTAGGTGTGGAGTCTGAGCGGGTTGTTCACGGGAGCTGAGTGCGGAAAGCTGGCG
>CAZGYQ010000119.1:0-6993 GCA_964530695.1 uncultured Caulobacteraceae bacterium | reverse complement strand
GCAAGCAACACCTGCGCTTTTCTTCCCCCGCGCGCGGGGAAAGTACCCGGCGCAGCCGGGGGATGGGGGCGCTGCACGCAGCGCATTATTCAGCCGCCGCCTTCGCGGACTGCATCCGGCGCTTGTCGGGCTGCGCCTTCCAGAAGTAGCGCGTGAAGCCGCGGCGGTCGTCCCACTCCTTCACGCGGAACACCATGCGCACGGGCGTGCCGCTGTCGACGTCGCCCGGATCGACGTCGGTGATGTCCATGAAGATGCGCCCGCCGCCGTCGAACACCATCATGCCGTAGTGGTTCGGCGGGCTCATGGCGTAGGTGAGGTTGTCGGCCGACCACGACAGCACGGAGGCCGGTTTCTCGGCGAACTTGTACGGCTCCTGCGTGTCGACGGCGGCGTTGTTCGGGTTCACCGAAATCCGCGTGCGCGGGAACTGCACCGTGCCCGTCTCCGTGCAGCGGCCGCCGACGAGGCCGAGGATCATGTCGTTGTTGCGGTAGAGCGTGGTGAGCGCGGTCTTGTTGTCCTTCTCCGCGCGCATGCCCTTTTCCCACTCGACGAGGCCGTTGAAGACGAGCCACTTCATGTAGTTCGTCTCTTGCTTGCCGTCGGCGAGCCAGCCGGAGACGCCGCGCTCGGGCTTCCAGCTTTCGATCTTCTTCGTCGTCTTGAAGACGTGCGCCTCGCAGCCCTGGCCGAACTGCGCGACGACGATCACCTGCCCGGCCTTCGCCGTTTCAAGCGCATGCGCGAGCAGCACCAGCGCGTGCGCCGCGCCGCTGTCGCCCACCTGCGCGCCGAGCTGGTCCTTCACGGCTTCAGGCTTCAGACCCGCCTTCTTCGCCACGCTTTCAGCGACGCCCTTGAACGTCGTCGGCAGGATGAAGACGTCGACGGCGGAAGCTTCGATCTTGGCGTTCTCGAGCGCGGCCCTGATCACCGGCGGCACGATCTTCGCGAAGCCCTCGTCGCGGATCCAGCGCTCTTCCCACGCGTAGTCGAACTCCTCGCCCGATCCACGGAAGTGATCGACGAAATCCGCCGTCGTCGTCGCCGAGCCGATGTGATCGGCGAGCGTATCCTTCGTTCCCACGAGGATTGCCGCGCCCGCGTCGCCGCCGTCCATTTCCTGCGCCGAAGCCGCGCGCGCCTTGCGCCGTTCGCCGGTCACTGCAAGCGCCTCGCCGACGCCGGCCTTGGCCGCGTTGAGCGCGTTCGCGAGCGCCGAAAGCCCCGCGCGCTGCGTACCCGTCACGTCGAAGCACGCGGTGTCGGGTTCAAGCGTGAGCGCCGCCTGGATGATGCCGGCGTTCAGACGGTCGGTGAAGGCGGCGCTCGTGGTGCCGAAGAAGAGCGCCTTCACGCGGCTGCGGTCATCGCCGGCGCCGAGCGCATCGCGCGCGGCTTCCACCGCCATCGTGATCGCGTCCTCGTCCCAGTTGGCCATGGCGCGCTCGCCCCTGGCCTTGCCCATGAGGCCGGGATTGAGCCAGGCGTTGGCCTTCGCCGCGGCCGCGCGCTGGAGCCGCAGACGCGGCACATATCCGCCATACGCCGTGATGCCGACCATCGGTCTCGCTCCCTTTTTTCTCGCGTTTCGTCAGGTGTTTCGCCGACCCTAACAAACGCGAGCGCGCGTGCAACGATGCCCTAACGGAGGGGCGCGGGATTGCCGCTCCGTCACCGGGCCGCTATCGCGGAGAGGCGCAACGGGGCGAAGATGCTGCGATTTCTGTTCTCACCCAACGGCAGGGTCAGCCGCCGCGGCTACTGGCTCGGCTACATCCTGCCATCGGTGGTCCTTACCCTTGTCGCAGCGGCGCTGGACGCGATCGTTGCGCCAGACGCGAAAGGCGCGAGCGGCCCTGCCTCACTCCTGCTGTCCGCCGCACTGATCTGGCCGAACATCGCCGTGACCGCCAAGCGCTACCACGACCGGGGCATGAGCGGCTGGTGGATCCTGTGGAGCCTGCTGATCACGCTCGTTCCGCTGTTTCTCGTGTTTGCCGGAACGGAAACGCTGCTCACCGGCGCCGTGTTCAGCGCGTGGCTCTCGACATGGATCGGGCTCTACGGAGCGTTCTGGGCGATCGTCGCGTTCGCGGTGATCGTCTACCTCCTGCCCGGCGAGCGCGGCGCCAACCGCTTCGGCCCCGATCCGCGCAAACCGAAACCGCCGCGCAAGCCAAAGATCGATCCCGCCGTGGAATTCCCCGGCCCCTGGACGCAGCTCACGCGTACGGGTCTTCCTGCGCGAGGAACGAGCGCACATACGCGCCCACGCCCGCCTCGATCGAGGTGAACTGCCTGTCGTAGCCGAGCGCGCGCAGGCGCGTGAGATCGGCCTCGGTGAAGTACTGGTAGTTGCGGCGGATATCCGGCGGCGTGTCGACGAACTCGACGACGGGTTTCGAACCGAGCGCGGCGTGCAAGGCTTCGGCGAGTTCGAGGAACGTGCGCGCGCGCCCGCTGCCGACATTGACGACGCCCGCGCTCTTGTCACTTGTCAGCAACCACTCGGCGACATCGACGCAATCGTCGACATACACGAAGTCGCGCTTCTGCCCGCCGTCGGAATAATCCGGGTGGTGAGATTTGAAGAGCCGTGTCACCTCGCCGGCCGCGGCCTTCGGAAACATGTGCGCGACGACGCTCTTCTGTCCGCCCTTGTGGTATTCGTTCGGGCCATAGACGTTGAAGAAGCGCAGGCCCGACCAGCGCGGCGGCGCATGTCCGCGCGCGGTCTCGCGCAGCGCATAGAGATCGAACAGCTTCTTCGACCAGCCGTAGGCGTTGAGCGGGCGCTGCGCGAGCACGGCGGCGAACGCGTTGTCGTCCACGAACCCTTGCGCACCGTCGCCGTACGTCGCCGCGGACGACGCGTAAACGAGCGGCCTGGCGTGCGCCGCGCACCAGTCCCACACGCGTTTCGACAGGCGGAAATTCGTATCGGCGATGAGATCGGCGTCCGGCTCAGTGGTTGACGAGATGGCGCCCATGTGGACCACGCCCGCGACCCGCGCTGCGTTCCCCGCGAGCCACGCGTCGAGCTGCTCCGGCGCGACGAGGTCGGCCACGTCGTGCTTGGCGATGTTCTTCCACTTGCCGTCGGCGGCGTCGCCCAGCCGGTCGCAGACGACGATGTCGGCGTCCCCGCGTTTCGCCAGCCGCGCCACGATGTTGGAGCCGATGAACCCGGCGCCGCCCGTCACCAAGATCGCCGGTCCGCTCACATCCATCTCCCTCGGGACCGGGCTTGATCCGCGCGCCGGTCTCGCGCGTACCGACGCGGTCGCATAAGAGACGCGTCGGGGCAAGAACCGCCCCCTGTCTGGCGCTTGGGAGGGACGTTTGGCGCGCGCGGCCGCGAAGCAAGATCCTGCTGCGCCGTGTCTCGTCTGGTTCCGGCAGGACCTGCGTCTGACCGACAACCCGGCGCTCGCGGCAGCCGTGGCATCCGGAAGGCCAGTCATCCCCGTCTACGTCTTCGACGATACGCCCGGGCCGTGGATTATGGGCGCGGCCTCCCGTTGGTGGCTGCACGGCGCGCTGGACGCGCTGGGCCGCGATCTGGCGGCGAGAGGATCGTTTCTGGTGCTGCGGCGGGGCGACGCCGCGGTGGAGCTTCCTGCACTGATCCGCGAGACGGGCGCCGCCCAAGTGGTCTGGAACCGCTGCTACGAGCCCCAAGCCGTCCGGCGCGACACCGCCCTGAAGCAGGCCCTGACCGCCGATGGCGTGAGCGTCGAGAGCTACAACGCCGCACTCCTGTTCGAGCCCTGGACCGTACGCACCGGCGCCGGCGGGCCGTTCAAGGTCTTCACGCCCTTCTGGCGCGCCTGCCGTGCGTTGGGGTTGTCCGTTCCGCCACAGCCCGCGCCGAAACGCATCCCGTGTCCCGTCACGCCGCCAGGTTCGCTTGATCTCGCAGAGCTGAAACTCACGCCATCGGCCCCCGACTGGGCCGGGGGGCTGCGTGCGGCCTGGTCGCCCGGCGAGGCCGGCGCGCGCGAGAGGCTTTCCGACTTCCTCGAGAGTGCGCTGGACGGATACGGCGACAACCGCAACCGGCCGGATGTCCCCACGACTTCACGTCTGTCGCCACATCTGCACTTCGGCGAGATCGGCCCGCGTCAGGTGTGGTGCGCGGTGGAGACATTCGTCGAAGCAAATCCGGCGCTGCGCGGCGAAGCGGACAAGTTCCTCTCCGAGATCGGCTGGCGGGAGTTTTCCGCGCACCTCCTGTTCCACAATCCAGATCTGCCGGAGCGGAACTGGAAGTCCCGGTTCGATGATTTCCCGTGGCAGGAAAACGCTGCCGGCCTTGAGGCGTGGCGCCGTGGGCGCACAGGCTATCCCATCGTCGACGCCGGGATGCGCGAACTCTGGACGACAGGATGGATGCACAACCGCGTGCGGATGATCGCAGCCTCGTTCCTCATCAAGGACCTGATGATCCACTGGCGCGCGGGCGAGAACTGGTTTTGGGACACGCTGGTGGACGCCGATCTCGCGAGCAACGCCGCGAGCTGGCAGTGGGTGGCGGGCTCCGGCGCGGACGCTGCGCCCTATTTCCGCATCTTCAATCCGGTCACGCAAGGCGAAACGTATGACCCTCATGGCGCCTATGTGCGGCGCTGGATTCCGGAAATCGCTGCGCTTCCCGACGCATTTGTCCACAAACCGTGGTTGGCGCCGCCGATGGCGCTATCGGAAGCCGGGCTGGTTCTGGGGCGCGACTATCCGCGTCCGGTGGTCGATCACGGCGAAGCGCGCAAGACCGCGCTCGCCGCGTACAAGGCGGTTGCGGGCCGGTCCGTCCTCGATGACTGACGGCCGCGCGTGCCGGTGCGCGGCCGCCCCGATGAACAGTTGAACCGCCCGACCGGCGCACTAGGGTGCTCCGATGACCGATCTGCCCGCCGATCCCCTCGTCGATGTCGCCTGGCTCTCCACCCATCTCGGCGCGCCGGACATCCGCGTCGTGGACGCCACGTGGTTCATGCCCGGCGACCCGCGCGATGCGCGTCTGCTTCACGTCGAAGGCCGCATTCCGGGCGCGGTCTTCTTCGACATCGATGAAATCGCCGACACCTCTTCGCCGCTGCCACACATGCTGCCGTCGCCGGAGAAATTCGCCTCGCGCATGCGCAAGCTCGGGATCGGCGACGGCGCGCGCATCGTCGTCTATGACCGGCACGGGGTATTCTCCGCAGCGCGCGCGTGGTGGACGTTCCGCACAATGGGCAAGGACGACGTGGTCGTTCTCGACGGCGGCCTGCCAGCGTGGGCCGCCGCCGGCGGGGAGATCGAGGACGGCCCGCCCTTGAAACCGTCCGAGCGCCATTTCACCGCGCGGTTCCGCCGTGACCTCGTGCGCGATCTCGCCGACATGCGCTCCGCCGTCGACGGGGCGACGGCGATCCTTGACGCGCGGCCGCGCGGGCGGTTCGAAGGCCGGGAGCCCGAGCCCCGCGCGGGGCTGAAATGCGGCTGCATGCCTGGCGCCGTCAACGTGCCGTTCTCCGATCTGCTCACAGAAGACAAGCGCATGAAATCGCGCGAGGCGCTGGTCGCGCTGTTCGCCGAAACGCCCGTCGATGCGCGCCAGCCGCCCATCGCCACCTGCGGCTCCGGCATCACCGCGTCGGTCATCGCACTCGCGCTCGCGCGCACGGGGCGCTGGGATGCGGCGGTGTACGACGGCTCCTGGGCCGAATGGGGCGCGCTGGACGACACGCCGATCGTGGCGGGCGCGCAAGATGAGTGACCGCGGCCCCCCCACCTGGCGGCTGTCCACCCGGCTTGTGCGCGCGGGGCGTGCGCATGGACATGAGAGCGGCGCGGTGAATCCGCCGATGCAGCGCGGGTCGACGGTGCTTTTTCCGGACATCGAGGCGCTGCACGGACCCGGCAAGAGCTACGGCATTGAAGGGTTTGAAGTCCACGACGCGCTGACCGGTGCGCTCGCCGATATTTCCGGCGCCTCGGGCGCGGTGCTCGCGCCATCCGGACTGGCGGCCGTCACCACAGCGCTCCTCAGCTTCACGCGCACGGGCGGCGAGGTGCTGGTCACCGACTCCGTCTACGCGCCGACGCGCCGTTTCTGCGACGGGCTGCTGGCGCGCCACGGCGTCACGACGCGCTACTATGATCCGCGCATCGGCTCCGACATCGACACGATGATCACGCCCGCGACGCAGATCATCTTCATGGAATCGCCCGGTTCGCTGACGCTGGACATCCAGGACGTCCCTGCGATCACGCGCGTTGCGAAGGCGCGAGGCGTGACCACGATCATCGACGACACCTGGTCGGCGGGGCTCTATTTCAAGCCGTTCGAGCATGGCGTGGACGTGTCGGTGCAGGCGTTGACGAAATACCAGGCCGGCCACGCGGACGTGCTGCTCGGTGCGACGCTTGCGCGCGACCCTGCGCACGTAGCGCGCCTCAGGCACACCGTGAAGGAACTCGGTCTCGGTTGCGGCTCTGCGGAGGACGCCTACCTCACGCTGCGCGGTCTGCGCACGATGCCGCTGCGCCTTGAACGGCAATCCTCATCAGCCCTCGTCGTCGCACGCTGGCTGGCGGGCCGGCCTGAAGTTGCGCAGATGCTGCATCCTGCGCTGGAGGGCCATCGCGACCACGCGTTGTTCACGCGTGATTTCACCGGCGCGGCGGGGGTCTTCTCCGTCGTGCTCAAGCCGGTGGCACACGCGCGCCTTGCGGCGATGCTTGACGGACTGGCGCTGTTCGGGCTCGGCTTTTCCTGGGGCGGCTACGAGAGCCTGGTGATCAACTGCACCGAGCAGGAGACCCGCAGGGTCGCACGCTGGAGCGAGCCCGGTCCGCTGCTGCGGTTCTCGATCGGCCTCGAAGACCCCGCCGACCTCATCGCCGATCTCGAAGCGGGATTCGCGCGCCTCGCAGGCTGACAAGCCATGGCGACCCCGGCGTGACTCGAACACGCAACCGTCCGCTTAGAAGGCGGATGCT
>CAZGYQ010000118.1:0-7012 GCA_964530695.1 uncultured Caulobacteraceae bacterium | reverse complement strand
CGGGCGTGGCGATCAGGCGATCGAACTCGATCTTGCCGCCGTTGATGGTCTCGAACAGGTCCTGCTCGCCGACGATGTCGGCGCCGGCGGCCTTGGCTTCGTCAGCCTTCGGGCCCTTGGCGAACACGGCCACGCGCAGCGTCTTGCCGGTGCCGTTGGGCAGCTGGCACACGCCGCGGACCTGCTGGTCTGGGTACTTCGGATCGACGCCGAGGTTCATCGAGATTTCGATCGTCTCGTCGAACTTCGCGGCCGCGCGCTCCTTCAGCATGCCGATCGCATCTTCGAGGGTATGCAGCTTGCGGCTGTCGATTCCCGCATGGGTCTTGGCCATGCGCTTGGTGACGTTCACGCCATCGATTTTCGGCATCGTCAGGCTCCCGTCACTTCAAGGCCCATGGAACGGGCGGTGCCGGCGATCTGGAGCGCGGCGGCTTCGATATCGTTGGCGTTCAGATCCTTCATCTTGGTCTTGGCGATGTCGCGGCACTGGTCCATCGAGACCTTGCCGACCTTGTCGCGCCCCGGCAGCTTCGATCCGCCGCCCGGCTTCTTGCCGAGTTTCAGACCAGCCGCCTTCTTCAGGAGGAAGGACGCCGGCGGCGTCTTGATCTCAAAGGTGAAGGACTTGTCCTGGTAGTAGGTGATGACCACCGGGCACGGATCGCCCTTGGTCATGTCCTGCGTGCGGGCGTTGAAGCCCTTGCAGAATTCCATGATGTTCAGACCGCGCTGACCGAGCGCGGGACCAATCGGGGGTGACGGGTTGGCCGCAGCCGCCGGCACCTGGAGCTTGATCTGCCCCATGACTTTCTTCGCCATGTAACCTCACAAAAAAGGCGGAGGGTCGTGGTGCGGCGACGCTGGACTTTGCGGCGCCTCCCACGGAAGGACCGGGCGTGTACCCCATCGGAGGCCCGAGCTCAACCCCGGGTGAAGGTTACGGGGTTGCAATGTTGGTGTTGGGGGCGACCCGGAGATCACCGAGTTCCGGGAATTCCATGAGTCTGGCGGGACTGCGGTTTTTAATCCTAGCCCAGTCCGGCCGCCGCGGGAAGCGCCATCCGCTCAGTTCGGCTTCCGCAGCGCCTCGCCCAGCGTGTCGACGCCGAGCGTTGGGCCATCCACGATGCGGGCCAGGAGATCGGCCTGCCGTGGCTCGAGCGCGCGCAGCCGGGCAAGCACGTGCAGCACGTTGATCAGTTCGCCGGTATATTCCGGCAGCCAGCCTGCCGGCTGGATCTCCCCCAGCGGCGAGGGCGGGCGCCGGTCGCCGATGATGGGGCGCGAGCGGTCGCGCTTCCTGTAGCTGAACCACTGCTTCAGCACGTGCATGCCGGAGACTTCGTAGCTCCACACCTCGGGCGCGACATGATCGATGAAGCCCTCGCCCACATACAGACGCCGCGCGCCGGGGTCGTAGCGGAGTTCGTTGGGGAATTTCTCCGGCGTCGTCGGGATGGCGCCCTCGGCAGGAATGGTCGGGCCGTCGGCGATGCGCGGCGGCGCGGCCGGGCGGCCCTGCGCGGGATCGGCGAAGCGGTCGCCGAAAGTGTGCAGCCACACCACCTCGCGACCCAGCGCGGCGGCTTCGGTGAAGAGCTTCTCGTCCGCCGTCAGCGGGATGCGCAGGCCGGGCTGGGCGAGGTCGACCGCAAAGCGCGCCGTGTAGCCGGGATGCGCTGCGACCGCTGCGATGTAGGCGAAAACATCCTCCGCGCTCACCATACGACCCATGAGCAGCGTCAGTTCGCTGAGCAACGCCTGACGCACATTGGGGAGAGTTGCGGCGGCGTCCGCCCAGAGCGGCAGAACGCGACCGCCACGTCCGTGATAGTGATGCAAATCCGGTACAAACTCGGTGAGTGTGAGCGACGGTCCATTTTCCGGCGTTCGATCGTGCGGTAGCGTCAAATGGACCTGTTTCGACGAGTTACCACGCCACAAACTCGGATTTGGCTGATTCAACAAGCGCGCGTCGGGGACGATCCACTGCCGGTCAAACGAGCGAAACCCATACCGGACGGGTTCAATCACGTCGCCGTCATCCTTCTCCACAGCGATTGCGCGATGCTTCTGGCCCGCCAAGCCATCGTTGACGACCTTTGCAACGTGCTTGTCGCCAGGCTTCCCGTTCCGCAGATGCGGATGAAACAGCACCGCTTTGCGTTCGCCATCCTTCTCGTGAACCAGACGGTTCCAGCGTTCGGCGAGCGACGCCTTGTCCGGCGCGATCACCCAGGTGCGCCCCGGCATCACGCCGGAGCCGTCATAATCGAACAGACTCTCGATCGCTGGATAGCTCTTCCACGACTCTGCCGCCTCCGGGAAAAACGAGTCGCGCCATTCCGGTGAAGCTTCCTGCCAACCGTCGTTGTCGAGTCCGATATCCGCGATGGCCTTGAACTTCTCGGCGCGATGGCCGAGCGGCAGGGCGCGGAAACGCACGCGGGCCGGCGTCTCCGGCCGCGTCGCGTTGTGGCGCGAAGCCATGACGATGCACACCGTCTGCTGCACGCCTTCAAACACGCGCGTGTTCACCGCCGGCTGATGGCCTTCGGGCGAACAGTCGATCACCCAGATTTCATCGGCGGCGCGGCGCAGGTCCGCGCGCATCTTCTGGAAGCCCGGCCCGTTGAGAAATCCCGCCGCCGTGATGAAGCAGATGACGCCGCGCTTGTTGGTCCACGTCGTTTCCGCCGCCCCCGTGCCGCTGCGATAGGCGTCGCCGCCGAACACCTTCCAAGCCGCCCAGCGCCAGAAATAGACGTAGAGATTGTGGAGATGTCGCGAATGCTCGCCCGCGCCCCACGCGCTTGGCGGCATCCATGTATTGAGCGGCGCCGGCAGCGCGCCACGATCCTCCACCCAGCCGCCCATGCCCTTCGCGCCGACCTTGTACGGCGGATTGCCGATCACGACGGTGATCGCTTCCTTGCGCTTGATGGCGTTCGCGGCCTTGCGCGATTCAGCGATCGGCCCGAGCTGCGTGGGAATCCACGCGGTCTCTTCGTCGGGATCGGCGAGCGTATCGGCCACATAGAGGCGCAGGTTCGCGTCGATCTCCTCTTCCGGGCCCTTGTGCGTGAGCTCGGCGATTTCCGCGAGCAGCCGCAGCTGCGCCACCGCGAACGGGCCGAACTGCACCTCGAACGCAATGAGCCGCTTCAGCGCATCCTGCACCGCGCCCGGCGCCGTGCCCGCGCCTGCATCCGCTGTCGCGGTCGCCGCAATCTTGCGCAGGATGCCAAGCAGGAAAGTCCCTGTGCCCACGGCGGGATCGGCCACCGTGACTTCCGGCGACGCGAAGCCCTGATGCTGTCCGAAGCGCGTGCGCAGCGCATCGTCGGCGAGGCGCACCATCTCGTTCACGACTTCCGGCGGCGTATAGTACGAGCCCGTCTTCTTGCGCAGGTCGTTGTCGTAGCGGGCGAGAAACTTCTCATAGAAGTAGAGCCAGGCTTCGGGTTCGCCCTTGCTGATCCTGGCCCACTGCACCTTGTCGAGCACGCGCGTGAGCGTGGCGAGCGATGTCTTGAGCGTGTTCTGTTCGGCGGACTCATCGGTCAGTACCGCGAGCGCGGTGCCGATCAGGGAATTGCTTTTCTTCAGCGCCTTCGCCGCGGCTTCAGGCCCATCCGCGAGAGAAATCCCGCGCGCCTTCGCCATCAGCAGGCCGAACGTCACCGCCTGCGCGTACCCGTCAGCGAACTCCGCATCGGTGGCGTTCGGAAAGAGGATGTTGCGCCAGTCCTTGGCGAGGCTCGTCAGCCCGGTCGCGCCGAGCGCCATCTGTTCGGTGACTTCGTCGCGCAGCAATCTGCAAAGTCGCGCGCTGACATCGGCCAGCTGGGCCGGCGACTTCGGAACGATCGGTTCCCACTGGAAGAAGTGGGTGAAGAGCCCCAGCAACTCCGGCGGCGCCGACAGCGCTGCGCCCGCCGTCCGCACGTCACCCACGAAGTGGACCTCGCAGCCCTCTTCCTTCTTGCCGCTGCGCCACAGGCTGAAACCGTTGCCGTCGGTGTAGATCAGGTTCGGCAGCGACTTCAGTTTCTCCCACTGATCCCTGTCGTGGGCGTCGGTGAACTTCGACGGCGCGATGCCCTTGCCCGGCGCCTTCACCTCGATGAAGCCGATGAGCTCGTTCCTGCGCGTCACGGAATAATCCGGTCGCGTCTTCAGATCGGACAGGGACGTCTCGCCCACCATCACGGCGTCGCGCGCGGCAAGGCCGATCAGCGGCGCGATGTCCTTGATCAGCGCCTCAAGCGGCGCGCGCAGCTGGTCTTCGGGCTGGCCGGTCGCCACCGGATTGGCGAGCTTGGCTTTGGCCGCCGCGCCGAAGCGCGACATCGCCTGCGCCAGCAGAGTCTGCGTGTGTTCGTCGCTCATGCCGCCAGCCTGCACGTGTCCGCTGCCCTGACGTACGAATCGCGCTAAGAATGGCGCACCATGTCGCAACTGGAAATGTTCAAGGAAGCCCCACCCGTCTCGGCCGCGCCCAGCGCCGAGCAGGTGCGTGCGCGTCTCGGCGCGATCCTCGCAACTCTGCGGGACGCCGACAAGGTGGCCGGCGGCGAACTGCGCCGGCTGCGCCTGGTGGCGCCGCAGATCGCACAATGGCTGTCCGAAGATGAGCGCGACGCGGCGCTTGCCGCTCTCGATCGCGAGATGACGCGGTTGGGCGCTTAGCCCCTACCGCATCTTCTCCACCTGCGCGTATTCCAGGTCCACCGGCGTCGCGCGGCCGAAGATGGAGACGGCGACCTTCAGGCGGCCCTTTTCCTCCTCGACCTCTTCCACCAGGCCCTCGAAGGACTGGAACGGGCCGTCGGTGACTTTCACGCGCTCGCCGATGTCGAAGCTGATCACCGGGCGTGGACGCGAGGCGGCGGCCTGCTCCACTTCGCCGAGGATGCGCTGCACTTCACGCTCGCTCACCGGCTGGGGCTTGTTCTGCTGGCCGAGAAAGCCCGTGACCTTCGGCGTGTTCTTCACGAGGTGATAGGCCTCGTCGGTCATGTCCATCTTCACCAGGACGTAGCCGGGGAAGTGCCGCTGCTCGCGGATCTTCTTCTTGTTGCGGACGATCTCGGTGACCTCTTCGGTCGGCACGCGGATGTCCTCGAACGCCTCTTCAAGCCCCTGCCGCGCCGCCTGATCGCGGATCGCCTCGGCGACCTTCTTCTCGAAGTTCGAGTAGGCGTGAACGATGTACCAGTGATGCGCCATGTCGGTTCAGAACTCAGGAGGGCAGGATGAGGGAAATGGCCCAGCGGATCAGGGCATCGACGATGAAGAAGAAGATGGCAGCCGCCGCGACCATGACCATGACCATGATCGTCGAGACGGTGACTTCCTGGCGGGTCGCCCAGGTCACGCGCTGACCCTCCTGACGCACCTGGCGGAAGAACTCCATCGGGTTCTTGGCCTTGAGGCGCTCGCTGCCGGGGCTGGGGCTGTCGTCGCGATCGTCCGTCGTAGTCGCCATCACCTGTCCTTCACGCGGGATCGCGCCGACTGTCCGGCGCGCCCCTTTCAGATAGTCACTCACAAGGGCCGATGGCAGGGGCGGAGGGACTCGAACCCACGACACCCGGTTTTGGAGACCGGTACTCTACCAGCTGAGCTACACCCCTATCGCTGGCGGAAGTGACTCCGGCAGCGGGCGTTCGCCTTCGGCTCTTTGCGAAGCAGCGCTTATGCCCGAGCGACCCTGCCTCGGCAAGGCCGCTCGCAGACCTCTGATGCGAAACGGGCCCGGCGACCCCTTTCACTCTATCGTGATCGGCCCGATCTGCACGGATCCAGAGCCCATCACCGCCTTCTGCACGCCGCCGGCGACGGAGGCCACCTGCACGTCGCCCGAGCCCATGATGTTGGCGTCCACCGCCGCCGCGGGACCGCGCACCGTCACGTCGCCCGAACCCATGATCGCCACCTCAAGCCGGCCGACGCCCGAGGCGATATCCACGCTGCCGGAGCCCGCGATCGAGATGTCGGTATCGGCGACCGCGCCGGCCAGCACCACGACATCGCCCGAACCGGCGATGGAGACATCAAGCGGTCCAGTGACCGAGGCCGCCGTCACGTCGCCCGAACCAGCGACCGACGCCTCGAGCTTTTCGGCCACGGCGCCGAGAACCGTGTCGCCGGAGCCCGCCGCCGACACTTCCGCCGACTTCGTCGCGCCCACCGTCACGTCGCCCGATCCCGCGGCGTTCATGTCGAGCGCGCCCGCCACGTCCGCCACGGCGGCGTTCCCGCAGCCCGTGAATGACAGTGTCGCGCTGGTGGAAGGGCCGACTTCCGTACGCGCCGCGCCGCCGACGGAAAGGTCGACCGCCCGCGGTACGTGCGCGGTGATCACCGGCATCTGCGCCTCGTCCACATCGCCGACTCCGTTCACGTTGACGCTGTAAGCGCCGTTGCGCGTGCGGCAGTCGCGGATCCGGCGATCGAGCCCGCCATCCACGACCAGCACGCCGCCGTCCATGCGCACGCGCGGCATGGCGAGGGCACCCGGATTGGCGATCTCGATGGAAATGTCGGTGCGGTCTTCGGGAATGACCTTCACCACCGCAACCGCGTCGCGGATTTTCAGCTCCGTCGCCGCATAGGCGGCCGCCGGCAGAGCGCTCGCGGCGCCCGTGCCCTTGACCTGGCCGCCGCCGCCCGGTTCCCGGTCGCCTACCTCGAACCGGAACCCTTCGCCATCGCTCACGCCATGGCCGAAATAGCCGCCCACGGCGATCAGGACCGCCACCGTCACCGCCGCACCAATCACGAACCGCTCCATCACTCGCCTCCCGCCAGGTCCGAACGCACGTTCGCGCCCTTCCGGCATCCGGCAATGGGATGCGCCCGGGGGCGTGTCTGGATGCACTGTAGACCGAAAAAGGGCCGCCGGGTCGCCCCGACGGCCTTTCCTTGTCTCTGCGAGATGGCTTGGGCCTACTCGATGATCTTGGCGACGACGCCGGAGCCGACGGTGCGGCCGCCTTCGCGG
>CAZGYQ010000117.1:0-7016 GCA_964530695.1 uncultured Caulobacteraceae bacterium | reverse complement strand
CTCCAACCCTCGCCCGCGTGCGGGAGAGGGTGGTTGCGCAGCAACCGGGTGAGGGAGCGGCGGTGCAGGACGAGTCTCTTTCTGAGAGACCGGGCCCTCACCCTGCTTTCGCTTCGCTCAAGCTGTCCCTCTCCCGCACGCGGGCGAGGGGGAGCGTGGCGCTTGTTTTTGTCGGCCGGTGCGGACAATTGGTGGCCGAACACAGGACGAACCCATGACCGGCGAAACACCACAGCAGACACTCATCCAGACTCTCGGCCAGCAACGGCTGGTGATGATGGAGGCCGGGCGCGCGATCATCGAATACACGGCCGGGATGCACATGTGCCACTCGGGCGGGGTCGTGCAGGGTGGGTTCGTGACCGGCTGGATCGACGCGGCGATGGCGCACGCGGTGATGAGTTCGGCCGGCCGCGACGTGGCGCCGATGTCGCTGGATGTGAAGGTGAGCTTCTTCGCGCCGGCGCGGCCCGGGCTCGTCATCGCCGAGGGATGGATCGAAAAAGGCGGCAAGAACACGTGCTTCGCCGAGGGCGTGCTCCGCGACGGAGACGGCAATGTGCTGGCGAAGGCGAGCTCGACGATCCGCCTGATACCGCTGGCGAAAGTGGAGGCGAGCTCGCGCGCGGCGCTCGCCTGAGCGGCGCGCTTCCTCCTGCGAGGAAGCGCGCGACCCGGTTCAGGTGTTCATCGACTGGAAGAAGTCGTCGTTGGTCTTCGAGTCCTTGAGCTTGCCGATCAGGAACTCGATCGCGTCCTGCGTGCCCATCGGGTTCAGGATGCGGCGGAGCACATACATCTTCTGCAGATGCTCCTTCGGCGTGATGAGCTCTTCCTTCCGGGTACCGGACTTGAGGATGTCCATGGACGGGAAGATGCGCTTGTCGGCGACCTTGCGGTCCAGGATGATTTCCGAGTTACCCGTGCCCTTGAACTCTTCGAAGATGACTTCGTCCATCCGCGAGCCGGTGTCGATGAGCGCGGTCGCGATGATGGTGAGCGAGCCGCCTTCTTCCAGATTGCGCGCGGCGCCGAAGAAGCGCTTCGGCCGCTGCAGGGCGTTGGCGTCGACGCCGCCGGTGAGCACCTTGCCGGAGGAGGGGACGACAGTGTTGTAGGCGCGGCCGAGGCGGGTGATGGAATCGAGCAGGATCACCACGTCGTGGCCGTGTTCGGCCAGGCGCTTGGATTTCTCGATGACCATTTCCGCCACCGCGACGTGGCGCGTCGCCGGCTCGTCGAAGGTCGAGGAGACGACCTCGCCCTTCACGGTACGCTGCATGTCGGTGACTTCTTCCGGGCGCTCGTCGATGAGCAGCACGATGAGAAACACCTCGGGATGATTGGTCTCGATGGACTTGGCGATGTTCTGCAGCAGCACGGTCTTGCCCGTGCGCGGCGGCGCGACGATGAGCGCGCGCTGGCCTTTGCCGATCGGCGCGACGATGTCGATGATGCGCCCGGAGCGGTCCTTCACCGTCGGGTCGGGCAGCTCCATCGTGAGGCGCTTGTCGGGATAGAGCGGCGTCAGGTTGTCGAAGTGCACCTTGTGGCGCACCCGGTCGGGGTCCTCGAAGTTGACGCTGTTGAGCTTGACGAGGGCGAAGTAGCGCTCGCCGTCCTTCGGTGCGCGGATCTGTCCGTCGACGGTGTCCCCCGTGCGCAAGCCCGCCTTCCGGATCTGCTGCGGCGAAATGTAGATGTCGTCGGGGCCCGCGAGATAGTTCGACTGCGGCGAGCGCAGGAAGCCGAACCCGTCGGGCAACACTTCGACCACGCCGCCGCCGCCGATCTCGACGCCGCGCTCCGCGAGCTGCTTCAGGATCGCGAACATGATCTCCTGCGAGCGCAGCGAGTTGGCGTTCTCGATCTCGAGCGCCTCGGCGAAGGCCAGCAGTTCGGCCGGGGGTTTGCGCTTCAGGTCCTGGAGCGTGAGTTGGGTAAGCCCCTCGAGGAGCTGATCGTTTGTCATGGATTTACCGTTCGCGCGGCGTGGGGCGACCCTGTGAAGAAACTTGGGGGCCGGGCACGCCGCTGATGAGAGGTTTTGAGGTTCCGGCGGAAGGAGAAGGCTTTTTGGAGTTGTCGGGGCGCCGCCAGACGCCAGCGCGCTTTGATCGCGCGTCCCCGGATGGACACCATATTGGCGCGGGGCCGTCAAGTCGCAAGGGGCGGGGGATCAGCGGCTGGGACGGTCGCGGCTCTGGTGAGTGACGGAGAGAATGAGTATCTCGTCGCCCTCGATCCGGTAGGCGACGAGGTAGGGGTATCGGCGCAGGACGATCTCGCGCCAGAGATCGCCGTCAACCTGCCGCCCCATGCGCGGCGAGAACTCCAGGTTCTCGGTCACACGGCGGATGTAAGCGACGACCCGCTTTGCGGCGCGCGGGCTATCGCGGGAGATGTATGCGCCTATTGAGTCGAGTTCCGCCAACGCGGCGATATCCCAACGCAGGCGCATTACGTGTAACGAGCGAACACCGCTTCTACGTCCGCGGGGTCAGCGGCGACAAAGCCGCGCGCAATGCGCTGCCGAACCACCTCCTGCTGTTCTTCAGTCATGGCGGATTCGCCGGGCGGAGCCAGCGCGTTGGTGATGAAAATCAAAACCGCTTCCGCGAGGTCGTCGCGGCGGTCTTCCGAAACAGCCTCAAGCGCTTCGATGACTTCTTCGATCTTGGTCATACGCCCATTTTACCACACTCAGAACGGCTCGACCACGGCGAGGATCACCACGGCGATGGCGATGAGGAAGGGGACCTCGTTCATCATGCGCCAGAATTTCTCGCTACGGCGGCGTTCGCCCTTCGCGAGGCGCTTGCCCTCGATCGAGTAGTAGCCGTGCAGGCCCGAGAGGACGAGCACCAAAGCGAGCTTGGCATGGAACCAGCCCATCTGGAACTGGATCCAGTTCGATGTGGCGAGGATGGCGATGCCGAACACCCAGGTGAGGATCAGCGCCGGATTGACGATGATCGTTCGAAGCTTCGACGACGCCTCGATCATCTTTTTCTCGAGTTCGCCGCCGGGTTCAGAGCCCATCTGGTAGGCGTAGAGGCGCGGCAGCATCAGCAGGCCGGCCATCAGCGCGATGACTGAAATGATGTGCAGCGCACGCATCGATTCAGGATCGAGCCATGCGGTGATGTCGGTCATGCGGCGTCCTTTGCAGTCATGGGGCATTCGCCGAAGGCGCGCGGGCAAATCCGTGCGCCTGTTTCACTTGCAATGGGTTGAGGATCGTCAAGCGCGCGCCGCACGACCGTCGCAAGCGTTTCGATGAAACCGTCCGCCGCGCCGAGCGCTTTGGCGCGGAGATAGAAGGGCAGGGATTTTGCATGCGCGAGTTCGGCGTATTCGATGTCGAGCTCGACGAGCGTTTCGATGTGTTCGGATACGAACGCGATCGGCGAGACGATGACGCCGCGCTTGTCCAATCCGGCGCGCTCGATTTCCTCCACCGTCGACGGGCCGATCCATTTCAGCGGGCCGACGCGGGACTGGTAACAGGTGCGGAACTCCCAGTCCGGCGGCAGCAGCGCGCGCACGGCGGCGACGGTTTTCTCCACCTGCCACTGATAGGAATCGCCGGCGTCGACCACGCGCTGCGGCAGACCGTGCGCGGAGAAGAGAACGCGCGGCGCGGGCGGCGAACCGCCTGTCTTCCACGCATCCATGATCGCATCCGCGTGCGCGCGAACGAAGGCGTCGCTCGCGGGATAGCAGCACACCGTGCGGCTCTTCCCGGCATAGGCCTTCGTCCAGGCCTCGTGTGCGGTGGCCGTCGTCGTGGTGGAAAACTGCGGATAGAGCGGCAGAAGGATCGCTTCATCGGCGCCCCAAGCACGCACGGCGGCGGCGGCGTCCTTCGCGAACGGCTTCCAGTAGCGCATCCCCATGAACACGCGAAACTCGTGCGCTTCGGTGTTCGGCAGGCGCTTCTGCAACGCATCGCACTGCGCCTGCGTCTCCGGCACGATGGGCGATCCGCCACCCATCCGCGCGTAGTTCTTCCGCGCCGACGCCGCGCGCGTCGTCGATATCAGCGCAGCGATGGCGAGGCGGATCGGCGCCGGCGCGCCGATGATGCGGCGATCGTTGAACAGGTTGAACAGGAACGGCCGAACGGCTTCCTGCGTGTCAGGTCCGCCGAGGTTGAAGAGCACGACGGCGATCTTGCGGACGGTCATTGAAGGCCCCCGCGCACGGCGGCGATCATCTCGGTCACATGCGCGGGTTGCGCATCGGGCGTGATGCCATGACCGAGATTGAAGATGTGCGGGCTGTCGCCGAAGGCTTTGAGCACCTGCGCGACGCCCGCCTTCAGCGGCGCCCCGCCGACGACCAGCAGCTGCGGATCGAGATTGCCCTGCAGCGCCATGCCTGCGGGGAGGGTTCCACACACTCTGGCGACCGGCACGCTCGTGTCGACGCCGACGGCGGTCACGCCCGTCTCTGCGGCGTAGCGGGCGAGGTGATGGCCGGCCCCGCGGGGAAAACCGATGATCGGCGCCGTCACGCCCAGCGCCCGGACCCGCGCGACGAGGGCGGTATTGGGTCGCAGCACCAGCCGTTCGAACAGGGGCTCCGACAGGCCCTCGGCCCAGCTCTCGAAGATCTGCAGCACTTCCGCGCCGGCCTGGACCTGCGCGACGAGATGCCGGGCGGTCGCCTCCACCAGTACGTCCAGCAGGGCGTCGACCTCGCCCGGGCGCTCATAGGCTCCGCGCCGGGAGACGTCCTTTTCCCCGCCACGGCCCTGCAGCATGTAGGTCGCCACCGTCCACGGCGCGCCGCAGAATCCGATCAGCGCCACCTTCGGGGGCAGGGCCTTCGCGATCCGCTCGACCGTCTCGTAGACCGGGGCGAGGCGCTGGATGGCCCGTTCCGGGTCCTCGAAGCGCCAGCCGGTCTCCTCCAGCAGGGGCGGAAGGCGCGGGCCTTCACCCTCGACGAAGGAGACGTCTCGGCCCAGCGCGTGGGGGACCACGAGGATGTCCGAGAAGAGGATCGCCGCATCCAGATCGAACCGGCGCAGCGGCTGCATCACCGCCTCGGTGGCCAGCGCCGGCGCATAGCAGAAGTCGAGGAAGGTCTTCGCCCGGGTCCGCAGCTCCCGGTATTCGGGCAGGTACCGGCCAGCCTGACGCATGAACCAGATGGGCGGCGTCCCAAGCCGTTCCCCAGCGAGAACCCGCAGAAGCGGCTTCGCTTCACCTAAGGAAGAATCAATCGTCATGAATCTACTTGTAAGGAGATGATGGTTGTTAGGGAGTCGGTAACCATAGTGATTGGCTCCTCCACAGGCTGTCCAATGGACTGTTCAGGGCGGCGTCGCGCAATGCGGCATGATCGGCAAGGGGAGGGAGCGGTTGTTCGGGTTTTCCCTATTCGGTCGATCCACATTCGGGGCTTTGAGCAAAATGTGCGGCGGGCAGGCGCCGATTTGGAATAATCCGCATTCCGGCGGGTTCGCCACGTCCGCACAGGGTCATTTTCATGCCTTGCTGACTCCCTATTCACAGACGCGCATAAGACACAGATGACCCCGAAGTTCGGCACCTATTTCAATGTCCACCTCGTCTCCGATTCCACCGGCGAGACGCTGGCCGGCGTCATGCGCGCGTCGTGCGCGCAGTTCGACCATATCCTGCCCATCGAGCACTCCTATTATCTCGTGCGCTCCACGCGGCAGCTCGAACGCGTGTTGCGCGAGATCGAGAATGCGCCGGGCGTCGTCATGTTCACCCTGTCGAACGACGAGATGCGCGAGCGGCTCGAATCACGCTGCAAGGAGCTTGGCATGGCCTGCGTCGCCGTGCTTGACCCGGTGCTTGATTCGCTCAGCCGCTATCTCGGCCAGGAACTCAATCACCGCATCGGCGCCGGCCGCGTTCTGGACGCCGACTACTTCCGCCGCATCGACGCGCTCAATTACGCGATGGCGCACGACGACGGCCAGCTGCAACGGGAGTTCACGGACTCCGATGTCGTGCTCGTCGGCGTCAGCCGCACGTCGAAGACGCCGACCTGCGTCTACCTCGCCAATCGCGGCGTGAAGGCCGCGAACGTGCCGATCGTGCCGCATATCCCGTTGCCGGATTCGCTCTTTCGCGAGGATGCGCCGCTGATCGTCGGGCTGATGGTCTCGGCGGATCGCCTCATCAATGTGCGTCGCAACCGACTTGCGACCATGAAGGAGACGCGCGAGACGTCCTATGTGGACGAGGCGTCCGTTCGTGAGGAGATCATCCATGCGCAGAAGGTGTTCGAGCGGGAAGGGTGGCCGGTGATCGACGTGACGAGGCGCTCCGTCGAGGAAACTGCCGCCGCCGTCCTCAACCTCATCGCGGAGCGCAAGCGCGATGTCTGAGATCATTCTCGCTTCCGGCAGCGCCATACGCGCGCGCATGTTGCAGGACGCCGGCGTTTCCTTTGTGGTCGACAAGCCGCGCGTGGATGAAGAGGCGGTGAAGGTCGGCCTGCGCGCGGAGGGCTTGAAGCCCCGCGATCAGGCGGACGCGCTGGCGGAAGTGAAGGCGCTGTCGGTGTCCAACCGCAGGCCGGGTCTCGTGATCGGCGCGGATTCGATGGTCGCGCTCGGGGACAAGGTGCTGGACAAGCCGGCCTCGCGCGACGAGGCGCGCGGGCATCTCAAGGCGATGAGCGGTCAGACGCACACCCTGATTTCCGCCGCCGTGATCGCCCTCGACGGCGTGCCCGTCTGGCGTCATGTCATGTCGCCACGCCTGCGGATGCGCGTGCTGTCGGATGCGTTCATCGACGATTATCTCGCGCGCATCGGCGAGGCCGCGACACAGAGCGTGGGCGCCTATCAGCTCGAAGGCCTCGGCGCACAGCTGTTCGAGAGCGTGGAGGGGGATTTCTTCGCCGTGCTCGGCCTGCCGCTGCTGCCGCTGCTATCTTTCTTGCGAGATCAAGGGGTGTTGGGGAGATGAACAGCTGTGCCAATTTCGTCGCCGTGCTTCCCCGCGAGGGGAAGCTGTCATTGCGGT
>CAZGYQ010000116.1:0-7235 GCA_964530695.1 uncultured Caulobacteraceae bacterium | reverse complement strand
GCAAGCACAACGACCTCGACAATGTCGGCTACACCGCGCGTCACCATACCTTCTTCGAGATGCTGGGGAACTTCTCCTTCGGCGACTACTTCAAGGAACAGGCGATCCCGCACGCGTGGGAGTTGCTGACGAAGGAGTGGGGGCTGCCGAAGGGCAAGCTCTGCGTCACCGTCTATCATGACGATGACGAGGCCGCCGCCATCTGGAAGAAGGTCGCGGGGCTCAGCGACGACAAGATCATCCGTATCGCCACGAGCGACAACTTCTGGTCGATGGGCGACACGGGACCCTGCGGTCCGTGCTCGGAAATCTTCTACGACCACGGCGACCACATCTTCGGCGGCCCGCCCGGCTCCCCCGACCAGGACGGCGACCGCTTCGTCGAGATCTGGAATCTCGTCTTCATGCAGTTCGAGCAGTTCGCCGACGGCCATCGCGAGAGCCTGCCGAAGCCGTCCATCGACACCGGCATGGGCCTCGAGCGCGTGGCGGCGGTGCTGCAGGGCGTACATTCGAACTATGAGATCGATCTCTTCCGCACGCTGATCGCTGCATCCGAGGAGCTGACAGGCGTGCGGGCCGAAGGCGACAAGGCGGCGAGCCATCGCGTCATCGCCGATCACCTGCGCTCCACGTCCTTCCTGATCGCCGACGGCGTCTCGCCGTCGAACGAGGGGCGCGGCTACGTGCTGCGCCGGATCATGCGCCGCGCCATGCGCCATGCGCACATGCTGGGCGCGGCCGAACCGCTGATGCACCGCCTCGCGCCGACGCTCATCGCCGAGATGGGCGGCGCGTATCCGGAACTCGAGCGCGCGCGGCCCGTGATCGTCGACCAGCTGAAGCAGGAAGAAGAACGCTTCCGCGAAACGCTCGGGCGCGGCCTCTCGCTGCTTGAAGGCGAACTGGCGGCGCTGAAGAAGGGCAAGAAGCTCTCCGGCGATACGGCGTTCAAGCTCTACGACACGTTCGGTTTTCCGCTTGATCTCACGCAGGACATCCTGCGCGGGCGCGGCCTCGAAGTGGACACCGACGGCTTCGACGCGGCCATGGAAGGCCAGCGCGAGAAGGGGCGCAAATCGTGGGCGGGCTCGGGCGAGGCCGCTGATGAAAGCGTCTGGCTCGCGATCAAGGAACGCGTCGGCGCGACGGCGTTCATCGGCTACGACGGCCCCGGTGTGGACGGCGAAGGCGCGGTGACGGCGATCGTCTCGCAAGGCGCCGAGACGAAAAAGCTGAACGCCGGCGACGTCGGCGAGATCATCTTCGATCGCACGCCGTTCTACGCGGAATCCGGCGGCCAGGCGGGCGACCAGGGCGTCATCCGCTTCGCGAACGGCGCGGTGTTCGAGGTCGAGGACACGCAGAAGCGCGCGGGCGCGCTGCACGGCCATCTCGGCCGCCTCGTGTCGGGCGCCGTCGAGATCGGCGCGAAGGCGAAACTCGCCGCCAGGAGCGAACGCCGCGACGCGATCCGCGCGAACCACTCCGCCACGCACCTGCTGCACGCCGCGTTGCGCCATGTGCTCGGCCCGCACGTGTCGCAGAAGGGCTCGCTCGTCGAAGCCGACCGCTTCCGCTTCGACTTCTCGCATGGCGCGCCTGTGACGCCTGCCGAGATCGAGAAGGTCGAGGACGAGGTGAACGCCGTCATCCGCCAGAACGCGGAGGCGAGCATCAAGGAAATGGCGCCGGCGGATGCGATCGCGGCCGGGGCGCTCGCGCTCTTCGGCGAGAAGTACGGCGAGACCGTGCGCGTGCTTTCGCTCGGCGCCGATCTCGATGCGCCGTCGAAGCCGTACTCGGTGGAACTGTGCGGCGGCACGCACGTGCGGCGCACGGGCGACATCGCGCTGTTCACCGTGCTTTCCGAAGCGGGCGTCGCGTCCGGCATCCGGCGCATCGAGGCGACGACGGGCGCTGCGGCGCTCGCGCATCTGAAATCGCAGGTCGCGCTCGCGAAGACCATCGCCGCAAACTTGAAGGCGCCGCTTGTAGAGGCGCCGGAACGTGTCGCGCTGCTGGCGGCAGAGAAACGCAAGCTCGAAGCGGAACTCTCGGACGTGAAGAAAAAGCTCGCGCTCGCGGGCGGCGGCGGCGCGGCGCCCGCGGCGGGCCCGGAAGAGGTGGGCGGCGTCATGCTGCTCGCGCGCGTGCTCGACGGCGTGCCGGCGAAGGATCTCCGCGGCCTCGTGGACGAAGGCAAGGCGCAGCTCGTCTCGGGCGTCGTCGCCTATGTGGGCGTGGATGCAGGCAAAGCCGCGCTCGCCATCGGTGTGACGGACGATCTGAAAGGCCGCGTCAGCGCCGTCGATCTCATCCGTGCAGGCGTTGCAGCCGTCGGCGGACAGGGCGGTGGCGGCCGGCCCGACATGGCGCAGGGCGGCGGGCCGGAAGCCGGCAAGGCGGGCGAGGCCGTGAGCGCGATCCGCGCGGCGCTGGAAAAGGCGTTGGCGGCGTGATGCTTCGCCACTCTCCCGCTGGCGGGAGAGGGACAGCGTTCGCTTGCGAACGCAGGGTGAGGGTGCGTGAGGAGAGAGAGCACCGTTGTCTCACGGGCCCTCACCCTCGCTCACCTCGTTCGCATTTCCCTCCCCCGCAAGCGGGGGAGGGCTGGAGGACCCGCGATGACGAAAGACGCAATCCCCGGCCTGCTGGAAATGACGCCGCTGAACCCCGCGTTCCGCGACGACCAGCACGGCGTCTATGATCGCCTGCGATCGCAATGCCCGGTGCATCGCGATGAAATCGCCGGCGAATTCCTGATCAGCCGCCATGCCGACGTGCGCGCGACGCTCGCGGACCGCACGCTCTGGCGCGGCGGCGAACATGCGGAGGAATCGTCCTTCCTCGCGCGCCGGCTCGCCGAGCAGCAACGCTCCGGCGATGCGCGCGCGACCAGCATCCTGACGATGGACGATCCCGATCACTCGCGCATCCGCCCGCCGATCGCGCAGGCGCTCTATGCGCGGGCGGCGAAGTTCAAGCCGGAAGTGGACCGGATCGTCGATGACACGCTCGCGCGGCTCGACGGGCGCGACCGCTTCGACGTGCTCGACGACTATGCGGTGCCGATTCCGATTGACGTCATCGCCTCCATTCTCGGCGTCGATCACGACCGTCTCGGCGAGTTCCGCGAGTGGTCCGAGGGCGTGATCCAGTTCCTCAACCCGCTGCGCACCGAGGCGCAGACCGAGGCGATGAACCGCGCTGGCGAAGCGCTGGGCGCCTACATGCATGCGTCGCTCGGCGATCGCCGCCGCGCGCCGAAGGACGATCTCATCACCGATCTCGTGCGGCTGCAGGCCGATGGCGCGCCGCTGACCGACGACGAAGTGGCGATCAATCTCCAGGCGCTGCTCGTCGGCGGCAATCTCACGACGACCGATCTCATCGGCAACGCGATCCGCCTGTTCCTGCTCAACCCCGAGCAGCGCGCGCTTCTCATCGCGCAGCCGGAACTTATCGCCGGCGCGGTGGAGGAGACGCTGCGCTACGAGCCCCCCGTCGACATCACGGGGCGCATCGCCAATCGCGACATCGAAGTGGGCGGATGCCCCATCCGCGATACCCAGGCGATGATCTTCATGCTGCGCGCGGCCAATCGCGATCCTGATGCATTTCCCGATCCGCATCGCTTCGACATCACGCGCAAAGGCGCGCCGCACGTGTCCTTCGGCGGCGGCGCGCACATCTGCATCGGCGCCCCGCTCGCGCGGATGGAGGCGCAGAGCGCGATCCTGAAGCTGTTGCAGCGCTTTCCAGCGCTGCGGCTCGCCGAACCCGACGCGGCCCCGCAATGGCGCACGCTGCCATTCTTTCACGGCCTTGAGCATCTGGATGTGCTGACCTGATGACCGCAGGAGACGTGCTCTACCGCGACGCGACGCCCGATGACTGCGACGCGCTCTCCGCGCTGATGCGCGAGACGTTCTGCGCGACGTTCGCGCATCTTTACCGGCCCGAGGACCTCGCGGCGTTTCTCGAGGCGAGCTACACGCCCGCGCAGCAGTACGCGGAGATCATCGACACCGAGACAGAGACGCGTCTGGCGATCCGCGACGGCGCCCTCGTCGGCTACGCGCAGATCGGCCCTTTCAAGTTGCCCTATGACGCGGGGCCCGGGCATGCGCTCGAACTCTACCGCCTCTATGTGCGCGAGGACGTGAAAGGCAAGGGCGTCGCCGCGGCGCTGATGGACTGGGCGATGACGCGCATGCGCGCACGTGCGGCGGTGGATGCGTATCTCGGCGTGTGGTCTGAGAACCATCGCGCGCAGAAGTTCTACGCGCGCTACGGCTTCGAGAAGGTCGGCGAATACCAGTTCCCCGTCGGCGACGCGCTCGACGACGAGTTCATTTTGCGCGCGTCGCTGGCCGTTTAGTCAGCGCCGGCGGACTCCATCGAATGGTTCGAGTTCCGTGCTTCCCCGTGAGGGGAAGCTGTCACGACGCAGTCGTGACTGATGGGGCGGAAAGCCCGCTTTCAACAGGGAGCAGTCACCCCATCCGTCTCGCTTCGCGAGCCACCTTCCCCTCGCGGGGAAGGACGGAAGCGCGCCAGACCGAAGCTTTAGCCCCGCCGGTACTGGATGAAGCCGCTCCGCACGGCGATCGTGTCGTAGAGCACGCGCGCGGTGGCGTTGGTCTCGTGGGTCAGCCAGTAGACGCGCGCGGCGCCGAGGTCGTCAGCCCGGGCGTAGACCGCCTCGATGAGCTTGCGCCCGACGCCCTGGTCTCGCGCATCGGGGGAAACGAAGAGGTCCTGCAGGTAGCAGTAGGGGGCGGTGGTCCAGGTGGAGCGGTGCAGCACGCACTGGACGATCCCGACCAGAACGCCGTCCTGTTCCGCAACGAGACAGAACATGCCCTCGGCCGGATCGAGCAGGCGGCGGAAGGTGAGGTCGCTCACGTCGTCGGCGACAACGGCCCCGTAGAACTCCAGATACCCGCGCCACAACGGCTCCCAGCCGGCCCGGTCTCCGGCGGCCAGGTCTCTCACGTCGATGGCGGCGGCCGTTCCCACGATGTTCAGGACGCTCATATCCGGGGTTCCCCAATCCTTTGAGCTAACCATGCAAAGGGTGCGCCGGTCCAGCGGGCGGCGTGCGACGGGCGCGCGCGGGGCATTGACTGCACCCATGCCAACCGACGCGGGGCGTGGTAAGTTTCCTTCATGAGCGTTTCCGATCTTTACGACGAGGACTTCTACCTCTGGACCCAGGCGCAGGCCGAAGCCCTGCGGGCGGAAGCGCGCCGGCGCGGCGGGTCGAACGAACTCGACTGGGCGCACCTGGCCGAGGAGGTGGGGGATTTGGGGAAGTCGGATTTGCGGGAGTGTCTGTCACGGACATCGACCATCATCGAGCACCTGCTGAAGCTCTCCGCAAGCCAGCAAACGCCCCCACGGGCGGGATGGCGGGCGACGGTCAAGACCCAGCGCACCCATCTCAAGCGGGTTCTGACCAAGAGCCTGCGAGCAAAGGTCGTCGCTGAACTCGACGTGTTGCACGCGGACGCGCGGGACCTCGTGGCGACATTGCTCGAAGCGGATGAGCCGGCGGCCTTGCCGCTCGACCGCGCGATGTTCTGGTCGCTGCAGGAAATCCTCGGGGAGGAAAACGACCCGATCGCCTGAAGACGATCGGGTCACGCATCTACGCCATCGCCTTCGTGAGGTTCGCGGCGACCGCGTCGATGAAGCCCTCGGTGGTCAGCCAGCCCTGCCTGTCGCCGACCAGCAGCGCGAGGTCCTTGGTCATTTGGCCGGCCTCGACGGTGTCCACGGTGACCTTTTCCAGCGTCTCGGCGAAGTCGATCAGCGCCTGGTTGCCGTCGAGCTTGCCGCGGTGGATGAGGCCACGCGTCCACGCGTAGATCGAGGCGACCGAGTTCGTGCTCGTCGGCTCGCCCTTCTGGTGCTGGCGGTAGTGGCGCGTGACGGTGCCGTGCGCGGCTTCGGATTCCATGATCTTGCCGTCGGGCGTGAGCAGGACGGACGTCATCAGACCGAGCGAGCCAAAGCCCTGCGCGACGGTGTCGGACTGCACGTCGCCGTCGTAGTTCTTGCACGCCCAGACGAAACCGCCCGACCACTTGAGCGCGGACGCCACCATGTCGTCGATCAGGCGGTGTTCGTAGGTGATCTTCGCGTCGGCGAAGCGCTGCTTGAACTCGGTCTCGTAGACTTCCTCGAAGATGTCCTTGAAGCGCCCGTCATAGGCCTTGAGGATCGTGTTCTTCGTGGAGAGATAGACGGGCCAGCCTTTCAGCAGGCCGTACATCATCGACGAGCGCGCGAATTCGCGGATGCTGTCGTCGAGATTGTACATCGCCATCGCGACGCCCGAACCCGGCGCCTTGAACACTTCCTTCTCGATGACGTTTCCATCCTCGCCGACGAACTTGATCGTCAGCGTGCCCTTGCCGGGGAAGCGGAAATCGGTGGCGCGATACTGGTCGCCGAAGGCGTGACGGCCGACGACGATGGGCTGCGTCCAGCCCGGCACGAGGCGCGGCACGTTCTTGCAGATGATCGGTTCGCGGAAGATCACGCCGCCGAGGATGTTGCGGATCGTCCCGTTCGGGGACTTCCACATTTCCTTCAGGTTGAATTCCTTCACCCGGGCTTCGTCCGGCGTGATGGTCGCGCACTTTACGCCGACGCCGTGCTTCTTGATGGCGTTCGCGGCGTCGATAGTGACCTGGTCGTTCGTGGCGTCGCGGTGCTCCACGCCGAGGTCGTAGTAGTCGAGGTTGATGTCGAGGAACGGGTGGATCAGCTTGTCCTTGAGAAGCTGCCAGATGATGCGGGTCATCTCGTCGCCGTCGATATCCACGACGGGGTTGTCCACCTTGATCTTGGCCATGCTCGGTCCTCGGTAAATGAAGGACCGCTCCCTATCACACGCTTGCGGCGGTGCAACATGCCTGTCGAGGGCAGCGGACATGGGGAGGGCCGCGGCGCCGGCGGCGATGAACGCTTCTCCTCTCCCTGCTGGGGGAGGTCGGGTGGGGTCTGTCGGCGGCGGGCGCCATGTCAGAAGTCAGCGCCGTGGAAGGGACCGGGCGTCTTCAGACGCGCCCGGTGGTGCGGGGCGGAACGGACGGCCGGGGACAGGCGCAGACCACTTTGCGCGTCTGAAGACGCGCGGTCCCTTTGACCGGGGTTGTGGTCGCTGAACCGCGAAAAAATAGGGGGACTGGCGCCCCCTCATTCCCACACTTCTCGCGCTG
>CAZGYQ010000115.1:0-7649 GCA_964530695.1 uncultured Caulobacteraceae bacterium | reverse complement strand
TCTCCCTCCCCTCCATGGGGAGGGTGGCGCGACGCAGTCGCGACGGGTGGGGTGCGGGCTCGCTTGCCAAGGTTGAGTTCGAGAGGCGGCGAACGACCGGCGCCGAACGCGCGCGTCGCCCCATGATCCCGCGCGCGCCCCACCCGGCCTTCGCTGCGCTCAGGCCACCCTCCCCATGGAGGGGAGGGAGGGGGGGCTACGTGAAGGGCTCGCAGGTGGCGCACTTCGCGAAGGCGGAATGAGCAACAGCAACCGATGTCTAGGCGATACGATTTGTCTCCTGACAATATCCGTCGATGTCTCGAACCACCTTTTCCACGGCGTCTATGCGCTTAGCGAGGCATTGAACAACTGGTTCGAACTGCACTGGAGAAATGTCCCCAAAAGTGATCTGTCCGTTGATTTGAAGCCGGGCTTGCGCATTTCGCGGCTTGAAGTGTCCCGTCGGACTCAGCGTTGTTATGAGTACTCCGTCGTACAATGACTGCAATTTTCCGTCGATTGTGATCCCGGTGCCAACAAAGTCCGACAACTCAAAGTGGCTCATCCCGTCAATGAAGCCGCCAGCGTGCGTGGGTATCAGCTCAAGATGCTTGTCCACGTTGGCCAGTGGAAAAACCGATCTCAGAACGTCGTTTCCGCCGTCAAATGGTTTGGCCAAAGTAATTTGAAGCACCAAATCGGGATCAATCCCCTTGGTCTTTTCATTGAGCTGGCGCTGGAAGTCGAGATCGGAATTGCCGGTTGGAAAGTAGATATCTTTGAGTTTGACTGGCCCATTCGAGAGCCGCGCAAGCGAAACGGCAAGCTGGTCCAGCGCTGAGCGAATCTGATAGATTACTTCGCCGCAAAGAATATGAATTTCCTCGGGCACTTCGGCGTCAAGGATCACTCTTACTTCGCGATTGCCGGTGGCAGGATCAACTTTTTCTATCAGCTTGCTTTGAGCAGACTGGAAGAATTGTCTTTCGATATCTGCCAAGTAGGCAAGGTGCTGTTTGGCCCGTTGAATCTTTAGGAACGGACCAAACAGCGGAGAGCGGGACACAGAGGTGCTCCGAGTTGCCTTATTGACACGCCAGACATTCCTCATAGTCCGTCTTCACCGTCGAGTGCGCGACGGCTTCGGCCTTCATGCCTTCGCCTTGCGCGAAGCCGGCGCGCTGGATGCTCTTGGAGCGGCAGTAGTAGAGGCTCTTCACGCCCTGCTCCCACGCCATCCAGTGCAGCATGTGCAGATCCCATTTGTCGATGTCGCCCGGGAGGAAGACGTTGAGCGACTGTGATTGGCAGATGAGGGGCGTTCTGTCGGCCGCGAGCTCGATGATCCAGCGCTGGTCGAGTTCGAAGGCGGTCTTGTAGACGGCCTTTTCGTCGTCGCTGAGGAATTCGAGGTGCTGCACCGAGCCTTCGTTGGCGAGGATCGAGTTCCACACCGCTTCGGTGTTCATGCCCTTCGATTCGATGAGCGCTTCCAGGTAGGGGTTCTTCACCGCAAACGAGCCCGAGAGCGTCTTGTGCGTGTAGATGTTGGCCGGGATCGGCTCGATGCCCGCCGACGTGCCGCCGCAGATGATCGAGATCGACGCGGTCGGCGCGATCGCGAGCTTGTGCGAGAAGCGCGCCATGACGCCCGCTTCCTGCGCATCGGGGCAGGGGCCGCGTTCCTGGGCGAGCTTCACGGAAGCCGCATCGGCGCCGCGGCGGACATGTTTGAAGATCTTCATGTTCCACGACTTCGCCATCGCGGATTCAAACGGCACGTTCATCGCCTGCAGGAAGGAGTGGAAGCCCATCACGCCGAGGCCGACGCTGCGCTCGCGGTAGGCGGCGTAGATCGCGCGTTCCATTTCCGGCGGCGCGCGCTCGATGAAGTCCTGCAGCACGTTGTCGAGGAAGCGGAAGATGTCTTCGAGGAAGCCCTCTTCCTTGTCCCACTCGAGGAACTTCTCCGCGTTGAGCGAGGAGAGGCAGCAGACCGCCGTCCGGTCCCGACCCAGATGGTCGAGACCGGTGTGAAGCATGATCTCGGAGCAGAGATTGCTTTGGCGGACCTTCAGGCCGAGGCGCTTCTGGTGCGCCGGCATCTGGTTGTTCACGGTGTCGGAGAAGATGATGTAGGGCTCGCCGGTCTGCAGGCGCAGTTCGATGATCTTCTGCCAGATCTTGCGGGCGTCGGTGAGCTTCACCACCTCGTTGTTCTTCGGCGAGCGCAGGCCGAACGGCGTGCCGTCGCGCACCGCGATCATGAACTCGTCGGAGATGTTGATGCCGTGGTGGAGGTTAAGGGACTTCCGGTTGAAGTCTCCCGAGGGCTTCCGGATTTCCAGGAACTCCTCGATCTCCGGGTGATGCACATCCAGATAAACCGCCGCCGATCCCCGCCGGAGCGAGCCCTGGCTGATGGCGAGCGTGAGGCTGTCCATGACGTGAATGAAAGGAATGATGCCGGACGTCTGGCCGTTCTGGCCGACCTTCTCGCCGATGGAGCGCACGCCGCCCCAGTAGGTGCCGATGCCGCCGCCGTTGGAGGCGAGCCAGACGTTTTCGTTCCAGGTGTCGACGATGTGATCGAGGCTGTCGCCGACGGAATTGAGGAAGCACGAGATCGGCAGGCCGCGGTCCGCGCCGCCATTGGAGAGCACGGGCGTGGCCGGCATGAACCAGAGGCGGGAGATGTAGTCGTAGATGCGCTGGGCATGTTCGACATCATCGGCGTAGGCCGTCGCGACACGGGCGAACATGTCCTGGTAGGTCTCGCCGACGAGCAGATAGCGGTCGTCCAGAGTGGTCTTGCCGAAGTCCGTCAGCAGCGCGTCGCGCGACGGGTCGGTCTTGACCTTCTTGACGAGGCCGAGGCGATCCTTGACCGCCTTGGGTTTCCCGCGACGGTAGTCCGCCAGTCTCGTGGGGGCCGCCGCTACCGCCTCGTTACGCAACATACTTCACTCCTTAACCCGTTCTTAACCGGAGTCGCGTGCCACGCACGCGCTACATCCGGCGGCCCGTTCTTCTGTGTACCGCTACATATAGTGATCCCCGTGTCCTAAGAGTCGGTCAACGGCCCTGGGCCCCCCGGCGGTTTTTTTTGATGAAGAACCTGTAAATGACTCCGGGAAACACGTTAACGACCGTGGGAGGGGGCAGCCCGCTGACCCACGCCAGCGGCCTTTGGCGGCCAAGAGACGTTCCAGCCGTGACGGGTTAACGGCGCTCGTTAACGCTTGCGCCGGCGCCGGTCGCGGCCCCCTCGTGGTGGCGGCCGGCCTAGTCCGCAACGCCGATTCGCGCCGCCTGCCCGGGCCCTGATACACAACGCCCATGACCGACGTTCAGGACTCCCTCGTCGCCCGCGCCGTCCTCCTCGGCGAGCGAATCGACCTGCGTGCCTTCCCGCCGCCGACGGGGATGGTGAGCCAGTCGCCGCTGGCCTGGCGCACGGAGGGCGGGGGGCTCGCCGTCGTCTTCCGTTTCGGCGCGGCGGTTTTCTTCGGCATCGAGGAGGCCGCCGCCGAGGCGCTGATCGAGACCTTTAGCACCCGCATCGTCACCCCTGCCGCAAAGCCCGAGCGCGAGGTCGCGATCCTCGCCGACACGAGCCTCGGCCGCGATGCGGTGACCGGAGACATCATCGGGCTCGTGGACTTCTCCGACGAGCGCCTGCTCATCGTCGCCGACGCGCTCGCAAAGAGCGTCGCGCTCGCGCACGATGAAGTTCAGCTCACGGCCGTGTTCGATCGCATCGAGCCGTTCGCGCGCGATCTCTCCGCTACGGGCGGTGCGAGCATACGTTTCCGCACGCTGACAAGCCTCATGGGCGATGCGCTGGGCGCGCAGGCGCGCATCGTCGGCGGCGTGGAGGTGGACGACAAGCCCGACGTGCTGTGGGAGCGCTCCGATCTCCAGCGTCTCTACGCCATGCTCGACGACGAATACGAACTTCGCGACCGCGCCCGGACCGTCTCGCAGAAGCTGAAGGTCGTCGAGGAGTGCGCGTCCGCCCTCGTCGGCATCGCCGACGCGCGGCGCGCCTATCACCTCGAATGGGCGATCATCGCGCTGATCGCGTTCGAGATCGTGCTGACGCTGCTCGAGAAGGCTGGAATGATCTGAGGCGGACGGGTTGTGGCCTATTCCTGTCGCAGGATGAGCCTCAGGCGTGTCGGGCGCGGGAGAGCGCGGCTTGAATGGCGGCGATCACTTCAGCCGGTCTCTCGCGCTGGATGAAATGGCCGGACCGGATCGGGCGAAGTTCCCCACCGTAGGCTTGTGCGAGTTCTCGCATATGCGTATTTCGCCAGGCGGAGAAGGCTTGGGGGGCTATCGGATCGGGCTCCGTGGCAGCGAGTAGGTAGACGGGACCTTCTCGGTACGGCGCAAAATGCTCGACCTGATCCTCGGACATTTCTGCGTCACGAAACTCGCGCTGCACGGTGGCGTTTTCGAGCCTCATGATTGCAGTGACCACAGCGAATTGCCCTGCTGCGCTCGCGCGCAGGTATCGCGTCTGCCCCGGCAAGGTGGAATCGACGAGCACGAGGCCTGCTGTTTCCGCCGAGAATCGTCGTGCGAAAACTTGCGCATATATTCCGCCGAGCGAGTGGCCCACCATGAGATAGGGCGCTGGAACGGACAGCGCGTTCAGCATCGCGCGAATTTCGTCGCTGATGGTCACGGCATCGCGCGGCCTGTCGGTCAGCGCGCTACGCCCATAGCCCGGCCGATTGAAGGCAAGCGTCGTCGACAGGTTCGCCAGCGGATCGAAAACCGTCCGCCAGGTCGCACGATCGTCGCCCAATCCATGAACGAGAACGATGGAGGGCGCCCCATCACCATGCCTCTCGTGGTCGTAGTCTGTGCCGCTGACGGCGCCAGCAGGCGTGGGCGCACTTGTGGCGCAGGCTGTGAGCCAAGGCGTCACAGCCAAGCCTGCGACAAGCAACGCCCGCCGCGTCGAAGCGATAGTCATCTGGATGACCCCCTCAGTCCAAGGGCCGCGTACCTGGGTCAGGATGAATGTCCGCTGAACTCTGTTCGCAAACCCGTGCCGCCCCGCCCCCTTGCGCTCCTTCACGCGCCGTCGTTCATCGCCGCAATGACTTCCCCCACAGCGCAGCGGACCCGCGCGATCCTTTCGGTCGCCGGCGGGGCGATAATCATAGGCCTCGCGCCCGTAGGCATGCGGCTCAGCGAACTCGGGCCTCAGGCGACGGCGTTCTGGCGCTTCACGTTCGCGCTGCCGGCGCTGGCGTTGCTCGTGGCGTTCACGAGGGTGCGGGCGCCTGCGTCCCGCGACGTGCGCTTGCTTGTGCTCGCCGGCGCCTGTTTCGCCCTCGACATGGCGCTGTGGCATGCCGCCCTCGGCCTCACTACCGTGGCGAACGCGACGCTGTTTTCCAACATGACGCCGGTGCTCGCGGCGGCGGCGGGCTTCATTCTCTTCCGCGAGCGGATCGGCGTGGGCTGGCTGGTCGGCGCGACGGTCGCCGTCGTCGGCGCCGGGCTCATGTCATGGTCGCGTGCGCAGGGCGGGCAGGGGGCGTTCAGCGGCGACCTGCTGGGGATGGCCTCGGCGGTCTGGTACGCGGCCTATCTCCTGGTGCTGCGCGGCGTGCGCGAACGCGTAAGCGCGCCGATGGCGATGCTGTTCACCACTGCGGCGGCGGCTCTTGTGGCGGCGATCGCAACGGTCGTCATGGGCGAGCCCTTCGTCACGCCGGACATGACAACGCGCGGTTGGCTCGTGCTCGTGGTGCTGGGCGTGTTCATCCATGCCGGCGGACAGGGGCTGATCGCCGTCGGGCTCGGACAATTGCCGATCACGCTTTCGACCGTGTTGCTCTGGATGCAGCCCGTGGCCGCCGCCGTGTTCGGCTGGCTCCTGTTCAATGAAGGACTGGGCGCAGCGGGCGTTATCGGCGCGGCGATGATTCTCGCCGGCGTCTACACCGTGCAGCGCGCGCGAATCTGATGCGTTACCCGCGCGGCGACAGCGGCTGGAAGAGGCGCGCCGCTGGCGCCTCGACGCCGACCTGACGGCCGAATTTCGGCATGGAGAAGTAAACCGTCTCTGCGCGGCCGATGAGGTTTTCCATCGGCACGGCGCCCATGCCCGCCCAGCGACTGTCGAGCGAGTTGTCGCGATTGTCGCCCATCGCGAAGATGTGCCCGGCAGGCACGACGTAGGGGCCGAAATCGTCGAGCAGTTCCTGATCCGAGAATTCGTGGATCGCGTGTGTGACCGGCGCGCCCCTGGCGTCCGGCAACGTCTCGCGATAGCGCGTGGCCTGTTCGAGCGCGCCGCCGTGCGCCGCGCGCACAAGCGTCTCGCCCTCGCCGCGCTGCTCCTCCACGCCGTTGATCCATAGCACGCCGTTGCGCACGGCGATCTCGTCGCCCGGAAGGCCGATGAGCCGCTTGATCATCACCTTGCCCTCAAGCGGATGCTTGAAGACGACCACGTCGCCGCGGCGCGGCGTCTGGCCGAGGAAGCGCGTGTTCGACGACGGCAGCAGCGCGCCGATGTTCAGCGGCAGCGATTCACGGCTGTAGCCGTAGGCGAACTTGGAGACGGCCACACGGTCGCCGACCTCAAGCGCCGGCACCATGCTCTCGGACGGGATATGGTAGGCGGCGAACGCCACAGTCGTGAACGCGAGATATGCGGGCGCCGCGACCAGGAGGAAACGCGCGAACTCGCGGGCCTCGCCGAACAGGCGCTCGGCGAGAGGCGCATCTGGCGAGGCGTCCTGACGGGCGTCCGGCGCGGGCGGGTCGGTGAGAGCGGTCATCGAATCATCTCCTCGCGCCAGTAGTCGTAGGAATAGACCGTTTTGAAGGCAGCCGCCTCGTAGAGGGAAACCGCCGGGGTGTTATCGGCCTCCACCTGCAGGAAGGCGCCCGTCGCGCCGTTCTTCCGCGCCCAGTCGAGCAGCCCCGCCAGCACGCTGCGCGCCAGACCCTTGCGGCGGTGCGCGGGATGGGTGCGCATGAGGAATATGGCGGCCTGACCCTCGACGATGACGCTGAGGCCGATAGCCTGCGCGCCTTCTGCGGCGCCGACCACCGCGAACGCGCGAGGGTGGGGCGTGCGCAGCGCAAGCCCGCGGCGCTCCTCGTATTCGGCCGGGGACGCGGACGTTTCGCGGATGATCGCGTCGACTTCGGGCGGGCAGGCCTCGGACAACGCCACGCCGCCTTCCGTTCCGAGCCGCGAAAGGGCCTCGGCGATCGTCGCCGTCATCACCAGCGTCTCCTGCGACGGTTTCCAGCCATGCGAGATCAGCACTTCGGGCAGGTCCACCGGGGCGCACACGCCGCGCGCGATGCGAAAGGTCGGGCGCATGCCGCGCGCCTGGTAGTGGCGTTTCACTTCCTCGATCGCATCGCCCACCCGCCCGTCGAACGCCAGCGGCGACACGGCGTTTGGCCGCCCGGTGACGCCGCCGTCCGTCAGCACCGTCCAGCCATCCAGCGACGTCTTCTCGCGCGCGGGCCACGCGGCGATGAGCAGGCGTTCGAGATCGAGCGTTTTCACCCGTTGGCCTTTTCCACCAGCTTCACCACATCGCCCATGATGCCGGTGATGCGGAAATCCTTGGGCGTGTAGACGCCTGCGACGCCCATCTGCTTGAGCGCAAGCGCGTCCG
>CAZGYQ010000114.1:0-8053 GCA_964530695.1 uncultured Caulobacteraceae bacterium | reverse complement strand
GGGGCCACGGGGGCGCGGGCGCCCCGCGCCCAGGCGCACCGGGAGGTGCGCGGTCCTGCTCGCGGACGGTCGTCGCTTGACTCCGAATGGGTTTGGGCGTGCGTTAACCACAATCAATGGGCGCGGAAAGCGCGCCATGGGTGGTGGGTGCAATGACGACGAAGCAGCTTCAGTTCTGGAACGTGGGCGACAATGAAGAGCGCCGTCTGCGCGTCTTCATCAGTCATCGGTATGGTGGCGACAAGTCGCTCTATGACGATGTGATCGCCTTCCTCGGCCGCGAGGGCTTCACGGTGCAGGATCTTTCCCTGTCGGAGGAGCACAAGCGGGCGGGGCCGCGCGGCGGGCGTCTGACGAAGCTCGAACTCCAGGCCGAAGTTGCGGCGCGCATCTATTCCGCCGACATCGTGATCGCGCCGAGCCGTCCGGCGATAGGCCGTTCGGAGTGGGTCATGTGGGAAGTGCAGCTCGCCGCGATCGGCTACAGCATTCCTGTTCTGTTCGTGAAGGAGCGCGAAGCGATCTACACGGCGGATTTGGTCTCGCAGTTCGAAAAGCTCGGCGCGGCTCACAAACTCTGTGAGCATGACACACCATCCATCGTGCGCAGCACCATAAGTCTTGTGGGCGGTCGGCCAAGACATGCCGTGCGTGCGCAGGAAGACGATGCACGGTTCCGGTTTCGCGGTCCGTCATCTGCGTCACTGGCCAAGGTGATGACCAACTTTCCGTATCGGCCGGCGTTGACCGACGTGCCGCCGCCGGAGCCGCCGAAGCGGGGCTTCTGGGATCGCATTTCGGGCAAGGGACGGGGGCGGTAGGCGCCACTTCCGTCCTTCCCCGAGAGGGGAAGGTGGCGCGCCGCGAAGCGGCGTGACGGATGGGGCGACGGCTCCGTATTCGAGATCGAGCTGACCGCCCCATCAGTCAGTGCTGCGCACTGACAGCTTCCCCTCGCGGGGAAGCACGCAACAATCGCGAACGGTGGAGAGGAGGACAATGGCACTGGACACGGGCGCATTGCGCTTCGCTCAATTCGCTCTAACTATCTCGGAGCAAAAATGCGCATGACGTTCGAGAGATTCCGGTGCCAGAAATTGATGTTTCGGGCTTGATTGCTACGCACGCAGGTGATGCTACCGTTGGCTTCGTCGATGTTCGAAACGACAATCCACAATCGCTCGGCTCTGGCACGCTGGTACGATTCGGAGGCGTCGGAGGTGTGCTGACATGCGCGCATGTCGTTGAGGCTCTCCAGAAGTTGGACAAACTTGGCGTCGTCGGGTTTTCTCAACGCGACAAACCGAAGCGACAAGCACCGCAGATTGAGACGCAGTTCTGTTCGCCCCTATCCGTCGGAAAATCTCCATGGACTGCTGATGGTCCAGACTTGGCATTCCTGCGACTGCCGGAGTCGTTTCTCTCAACGCTGGGAGCTTTCTGTACAATACTCAACGGGAATTTGGAAAAGCAGCGCACGCTTCTTCCGACCCCTGATGACACTATCTGCTTTGATGTTGTCGTGGGGGTGGTGCACGAGTGGACAAAGGGGCCAGAGCTGACCCCGAATTTGGCGACCACCTACTTCAACAGCCTAGCGAACGTGGGCCGCATCGAAAGGTCTTTCGTTGTCGGCGGACTCGATATGCTGGAGTTTCGTCCGGTTCCGGAGCAGAATTTTTCGCTTCCGAAAAGCTACGAGGGTACAAGTGGCGGAGGGCTTTGGCGGTTTTGGGTGAGAAACAAAGGCGGTACGGTCAATCTGGTTCGATCAGTGTTGCGCGGTGTGGCGTTTTGGGAGACAGACGATCGACGAATAATTTGCCACGGGCCAGAAGGTTTATATGGCGACTGGCTTTCAAAAATCCCTCCTAAATAAAATTCAACGAACATCACTTCCTCCGCCGCCCCCTAAATCCACCACTCTTCCCCCCAGCCGGCATCCCTTTCCCGCGCGCCTCCCGCACAGCGCCGTCCGCCCCCGCGCTCACATCGCTCTGCCGCGCGAGGGGATCGTCCGCGATCAGCAGTTCCGTTTCCTGCAAGCGCCGGATTTCATCGCGGATGCGGCCCGCTTCCTCGAACTCGAGATTGCTCGCGGCGTCGCGCATCTGCTTTTCGAGATCGGCGATGTAACCTTTGATGTTGTGGCCGATGAACGGCGTTGACGTATCGCCGACGCCTTTCCCGGCCTTGCCCAGACGCTTCAATGCCATCGGATCGCGCGGGTCGATGGTGAGGCTGTCGCGGTCGGCGACGGAGCCCATGATGTCCTGGATGCCGCGCCTGATGGTCTGCGGCGTGATGCCGTTCGCGAGATTGTAGGCTTCCTGCTTCTCGCGGCGCCGGCCAGTTTCCGCCATCGCGCGCTCCATGGAGCCGGTCACCTTGTCGGCGTACAGGATCACGCGGCCGTCCACGTTGCGCGCGGCGCGGCCGATGGTCTGCACAAGCGAGGTTTCGCTGCGCAGGAAGCCTTCCTTGTCGGCGTCGAGGATGGCGACGAGGCCGCACTCGGGAATATCGAGGCCTTCGCGCAGGAGGTTGATGCCGATCAGCACGTCGAACACACCCAGACGTAAGTCGCGGATGATCTCGATGCGCTCGATGGTGTCGATGTCGGAGTGCATGTAGCGCACGCGCACGCCTTGCTCGTGCATGTATTCGGTGAGGTCTTCGGCCATGCGCTTGGTCAGCACGGTGACGAGGCTGCGCATGCCGGCCTTCGCGACGTCCTTCACTTCCGCGATCACGTCGTCGACCTGCGTGTGGCCTTTCGTTGAAACCGGGCGCACTTCCACGGGCGGGTCGATGAGGCCGGTGGGGCGGATGATCTGTTCGACGAACACGCCGCCCGTGCGCTCCAGCTCCCAGCCGCCGGGCGTCGCCGAGACGTGCACCGACTGCGGGCGCATGATGTCCCATTCCTCGAACTTGAGCGGGCGGTTGTCGATGCACGAGGGCAGGCGGAAGCCGTAGTCGGCGAGCGTCTTCTTGCGGTTGAAGTCGCCCCGGTACATGCCGCCGATCTGCGGCACGGTGACGTGGCTTTCGTCGGTGAAGACGAGCGCGTTGTCGGGGAGATATTCGAACATGGTCGGCGGCGGCTCGCCGGGTTTGCGGCCCGTGAGGTAGCGCGAATAGTTCTCGATGCCCGCGCACGAACCCGTGGCGAGCATCATCTCCATGTCGAACTGCGTTCTTTGTTCGAGTCTTTGCGCCTCCAGCAGCTTGCCCTGCTGGCGGAAGAGATCGAGCGTGAGCTTCAGCTCTTCTTTAATTTGGTCCACCGCCTGATGGAGCGTGGGCTTGGGCGTCGTGTAGTGCGAGTTGCCGTAGATCTTCACCGCGTCGAGCTTGGCGATCTTGCGCCCCGACAGCGGATCGAACTCCTCGATGCTCTCCACGCTGTCGCCGAAGAACGAGAAGCGCCACGCGCGGTCCTCAAGGTGGGCGGGGAACACGTCGACGGTGTCGCCGCGCACCCGGAACATGCCGCGCGCGAACGCCATGTCGTTGCGCTTGTACTGCAGCGAGACGAGCCCGCGGATGAGGTCGCCCGCATCCATGCTCTCGCCCTCCTTCACGGTGAAGGTCATGGACGTGTAGGTTTCCACCGAGCCGATGCCGTAGATGCACGAGACGGAGGCGACGATGATCACGTCGTCGCGTTCGAGGATCGCGCGCGTCGCCGAGTGGCGCATGCGGTCGATCTGCTCGTTGATGTTGGATTCTTTCTCGATGTAGGTGTCCGTGCGCGGGACATACGCCTCCGGCTGGTAATAGTCGTAGTAGGAGACGAAGTACTCGACCGCGTTGTTCGGGAAGAAGCTCTTGAACTCGCCGTAGAGCTGCGCCGCGAGCGTCTTGTTCGGCGCGAGGATGAGCGCGGGGCGCTGCACCGTCTCGATCACCTTGGCCATCGTGAACGTCTTGCCGGAGCCGGTGACGCCGAGCAGCACCTGGTCCTGGTCGCCGCGCTCGATCGCCTCGACGAGATCGCGGATCGCGTTCGGCTGGTCGCCGGCCGGCTCGTAGTCGCTGGCGATGGTGAAGCGCTTGCCGCCCTCGAGCTTCTCCCATTGCCGCTGCGGGCGGTGGGGCTCCCAGGCAACGGCGTTGTTGTGGAACACGGCGGGCGCTTCGGAAACGCCTGTGGGGGAGGGTGTGCGGGCCATGGCGTGAGTATGGGGATCGGACGCGTTTCGTTCCACCCGGCGCGCGCGATCTGCTGACAGGTTTCGCGTTTCCGGTCCGCCGCAACAAATTGGAGCATTCGCAACAATAGCAAAAGTTCATGTCTTGCGAATACAACATCAGGTCAGTCCAAATTCAGGTGGTGATTGCGATGGTCTTCATGCGGCGGAAACGGAACCGATCCCTGACCTGCTTCCAGCAAGCAAGCAGGGAGACTGGCCGTGAAGACCGCCGCGCGCTGGTCCCTGCTGGCCGATACCGCGTTCGCGCCGATGGCCGCCTCCGCCGCGCGGCGCGACGAAGCGCGCCGGTACAGCCCCGCCGCCGAACGTCGTGACGAACGCGGCGTGGTTCTTCTCGTCGGCGTCGCCTCCCTGCGATCCTCGCGCACAGATGCGGTCGTTCGCGTTGGCCGCGTTCTCGCCATGTGCTAAATGAGCAATTGAGCAAGAGCGCCGGGACACGCCCAAAGGGAGGAATCCGCGCATGACCAGATCCATCAAGTTGGCAATGTCCGCCGCGCTGCTTGGCGCGCTTGTCGGACCGCTCGCCGCGTGTGCGACGAAGGCCGCGGCGACGCCGCCGCTTGAGGTCCGCTACACCGTCGTCCGCGAGGACGTCACGATCCCGTTCTCGCGCACCGTCAACAATTTCCGCGTCGGTCTGGACAGGTCGCTGCTGCTGGAAACCGGCCACAACCGCTGGTACCGCGCGACGCTGACGCAGCCGTGTCAGTCGGACCTGCGCTGGGAAGAGCGGATCGGTCTCGCCGACCGCGCGAGCACGAGCGTCAGCAAGTTCACCGACGTGATCGTCGACGGGCATCGTTGCCAGATCCTGACGCTCGACGAGATCGCCGATCCGAAGGCCGCCGAGGCCGCCGCGCGCGAGGCCGCCGCCGCCGTGCCGCCCGCGCCGGCGGATGCGAGGCCGGCCACGTGAAGCGCGCCCTCGGATATGCGCTGTGCGCGGCGGTGGTCGCCGCCGCAGGCGTGGCCCGCGCCGACGCGCCGGACGCAACGGCGACGACGCGGACGGCCAACGTCGCCATACCGTTCGTCGAGAACGGCGGCATCAAGGGCTGGCGTTCCGGCGGGGAGGACGCGATCCTCATCCAAGCGCGTTCCGGGCGATGGTATCGCGGTGAATTCCGTTCCGGTTGCCCGGAAGTGCGCGCCAGCGAGGCGGTGGCCTTCCTCACCAGCCCCGCCGGCGTGCTGGACCACTTTTCGAGCGTCCTCGTACGAGACCGGGTCTGCCGGCTCCGCACGCTGACGGCGGCGCCCGACCCCCGGCTGGCGGCGAGGTAGGCGCGCGTTTCGGCGCGTTGCTCCGCGGCGCGCGCGTGCAGGCGCTCATGCCAGGCTGACGCCTCATCGGAATGGCTGCGGCCGTTGCGCGACCTGAGCCGCCTCCCGCGACCCTTCGCGGGGTTGCCCTCCGCTTCGTTACCCGCCACATCGCGGCCATGGATCAAGGCCCGCTTTCCCGGTCAGCTTTCGCCGCCCTCGACCCCGAGGCCTGCGAAACGATGACCGATGTCCGCGCCGGCGTCGACGAGATCGACCGCGCGCTGGTGAAACTCATCGCCCGGCGACAGGGCTACATGGACGCCGCCGCGCGCATCAAACCCCGCCGCGAGCACGTCCGCGACGAGGCGCGCATCCTGCAGGTGCTCGACCACGTGCGTGCGAACGCCGAGGCGGCCGGCCTCTCGTGGGACATCGCAGAGCCTGTCTGGCGCACGATGATGGAAGCGTGCATCGCCTACGAGTTCGGCAGGTTCGACGCGCTGAAGCCGGAGGGCTGAAGCCCATCCCGAAGGCGGCCCTGAATCTGCGCGTTTCCATCCCCGCTGATCCGCGCTAAGGAGCGCCAGCGCCCAATGGGGAACGGGGGGCGTGGGAGTAGATGCGCGGATGATCGACGCGGACAAGATTCTCAAGGCCCTGCAGACCGACCCCGCCGCCGCCCTTCGCGAACTCGGCGGCCAGATGGCGTCCGGGGCGGCAAGCGCCGGCGGCGACGTGATCGAACGGCTCAAGACCGACCCCAACGCCCGCAACATCGCCATCGCCGGGGCTGGCGGCGCGCTCGCCGGGATGCTGGCCGGCGCGGGGGCGCCCAAGTTCACCGGCGCGCTGGCGAAGCTCGGCGGCGTGGCCGCTCTCGGCGGTCTCGCCTGGTATGCCTGGAAGCGCCACGAGGCTCGGCAGAAGGGCCTCGCGCCCGTCGAGGTCGAGGCGATCGAGCCGCCGCCGACGCACTTCCTGCCGCTGTCCGGCTCCGACGCGCAGCGCCTCGCGAAGATCACGCTCAAGGCCATGATCAACGCCGCGAAAGCCGACGGCCGCATCGACGCCGAGGAGAAGGCCCGCCTGTTCGACCGGCTGGGGCAGGTCAGCCTCACCGAGGACGAGCGCGATTTCCTGTTCGATGAACTGGCGCGTCCGATCGACACCGAAGGTCTCGTGCGGGAATCCACCAGCGCTGCCGTCGCCGCCCAGATCTACGCGGCGTCGCTGCTCGCCATCGATCCCGACCAGCCGTCGGAGAAGGCGTATCTGGCGGAACTCGCGCGTCGGCTGGGGGTCGATCCCGGCCTCGCCGCCGAAATCCGCACCGCCGCCTGACACGGCGCTGCTGTGGCCCGTGGCATGCATCACGACCCGATGCTAACTCGTCCGTTTCCCCAATCTGGAGGCCTTTAGGCCGATGCGCTGGATCGCCATCGCCATTGCCGTGCTCACCGTCGTCGCGGCGGTCCTGTTCGGCGTGGGCTATTTCGTGCTGCCGGCGAAACTTGTCGTGGAACGGCACATCGAGATCGCGCGCCCGCGCGCGGCTGTGTTCGCGCTGCTCGACAACCTCAACACGTTCAACGAGTGGTCGCCGTGGTTCGCGGCCGATCCGCAGGCGGTCTACAAGATCGAGGGTGACTCCGGCGTCGGCCAGAAGGCCGTGTGGGTCTCCAAGGGCGGACGCATTGGCTCCGGCAGCCAGCGGATCACCCGTTCTGTCGCCAACGAGCGCGTCGAGACGCTGATGGACTTCGGCGCGCGCGGCTCCGCGAAAACGATTTTCGCGCTCGAACGGGCCGCGACCGGCTCGAAGGTCTCGTGGTCGTTCGTCTCCGATTGCACCGCCAATCCGATCTACGTGCCGTGCCGCTATCTCAATCTCGTGACCTCCAGCGCGATCGCGGTGGACTACGAGACGGGTCTCGAGCGCCTGAAGTCGCTCGCCGAGCAGCTGCCGCCGGTGGATTTCGAGCGTCTGGCGCCGGAGTACGCGCAGCCGCCGGTGGTGAGCTTTGCGTTCGTCGAGAACGACGTGACGCGCGACCAGGCCCCGGAAGGGACGCCCTCGGTCGCTGAAGGCGGCCCCGATCTCGAAGCGGCCTACGCCCAGCGCGTGCAATCGGCGACCGCGCAGTCCTTCTCCGTCGTCGAGGCCAAGCTCGCCGAGGCGGGCGCCGCGATCGCCGGTCCCCGCATCATGGTGACGGTCTCGCAGGACGACGCACGCATCGTCTTCCGCGCCGGCTATCCGTTCCAGGGCCCCGCGCCCGTCGGCGATCCGCGTGTGGCCACCGGCACGACACCCGCGGGCCGCGCGCTCAAGTTCGTGCACGTGGGCTCAAGCTCGGCGATGGGCGCGACCTACCAGATGATCGGCGCATGGCTGGTGGCCCATCGCGTCCAGTCCACCGGCCAGCCGTGGGAAGTCTACGTCCAGCCCGGCGGCGACCTCGCGCAGCGGCGCACGGAAATCTACATCCCGATACATTGACCCTGGCCGCCGTCCTTCCCCGAGAGGGGAAGGTGGCTTGCAGCGTCAGCCGCAAGACCGATGG
>CAZGYQ010000113.1:0-8114 GCA_964530695.1 uncultured Caulobacteraceae bacterium | reverse complement strand
CCGTTCGCGGGGGAGCTGTCCGCGAAGCGGACTGAGGGGGCGAATGTTCGCCTCGCAGCGTGGTTGCAGGAATAGGAGAACCGACATGGCCGCAGGCATCCGGGACAAGGTCGCGATCATCGGCATGGGCTGCTCGAAGTTCGGCGAGCGCTGGGACGCCGGTCCCGACGACCTGATGGTCGAAGCCTATCTCGAAGCCATGGGCGAGGCCGGCATCGAGCCGAGCCAGCTCGACGCGGCGTGGTTCTCCACGCACATCGACGAGATCGGCACCGGCAAGGGCGGCACGCCGATGTCTCTTGCACTCAGATTGCCGAACATCGCGGTGACGCGCGTTGAAAATTTCTGCGCGTCGGGCTCTGAAGCATTCCGTGGCGCGGTCTATGCGGTCGCCGCCGGCGCCGCCGACATCGCCATTGCGGTGGGCGTCGAGAAGCTGAAGGACACCGGCTACGGCGGGCTTCCCGTCGGCAACATGGGCACGCTCATCCCGCAAACGTCTCCCAATGGGTCCGCGCCCGGCAACTTCGCGCAGCTCGCCAGCGCCTATCGCAGCAAGCACGGCGTGTCGAAGGAAGACCTCAAGCGCGCCATCGCGCACGTCTCGGTGAAGAGCCACGCCAACGGCTCGAAAAATCCGAAGGCGCACCTGCGCAACATCGTAACCGAGGAGACGGTCATCAACGCGCCGATGATCGCCGAACCGCTGGGCCTCTTCGACTGCTGCGGCGTGTCGGACGGCGCGGCCGCCGCCATCGTCACCACGCCCGAGATCGCGGCCTCCCTCGGCCACAAGGATCTCGTCACCGTGAAGGCGTTGCAGCTGTCGGTGTCGAACGGCCTGGAAAGCCAGCACAATTCCTGGGACGGCAGCTATTTCCACACCGCACGGATCGCGGCGAAGAAAGCCTACAAGGAAGCGGGCGTTGAAAAACCGCGCGAGCAGATCTCGATGATTGAGGTGCACGACTGCTTCTCGATCACCGAGCTCGTGACGATGGAAGACCTGTTCATCTCCGAGGAAGGCAAGGGCTGGAGCGACGTGCTCAACGGCTTCTACGACGCCGACGGCAAGGTGCCGTGCCAGATCGACGGCGGCCTGAAGTGCTTCGGCCACCCGATCGGCGCCAGCGGCCTGCGGATGCTCTACGAGATGTACCTCCAGCTCAAAGGTCGCTCGGGAGACCGCCAGCTTGCGAACCCGAAACTCGGCCTCACGCACAATCTCGGCGGCTCGCCGTCGACGAACGTGTGCTCGGTGGCGATCATCGGCCAGCAGGGGGCGTGATGTTGATTTCCCTCGCCCGCAGGCGGGAGAGGGATGGCTGAGCGCAAGCGAGGTCAGGGTGAGGGGACAGTCTCGCAGAATGAGATTCGTTCTGCGCCGCCGGGCCCTCACCCGGCCGCTTCGCGTCCACCCTCTCCCGCAAGCGGGCGAGGGTTGAAAATGCGGGAATAGATTCCGCTCAGTCCCACAGAATTGCGGGGATAGATTCCACCTTGCCCCGGATCGCCGCGCCGCGGCGAGTCCGGGGCCCATACGCGCCGCGCTTATCGAAAAGCCATGAACGACAGTGCTTTTCCATCAACCCTGGCGACAATGGATCCCGGACTCGCCGCGTCGCGGCGATCCGGGAACGGGTGAAAATGTGTGGGACTGAAATAAATCTGTCCGACCGGGTTCCGGGCCGTGGGATCATGTCTCCGTCATTCACCGGAGACGGAGCCCGGACGTTCCCCATGCAGATCCACCGACCCCTTCAACATCACATCGCGAGGATCACCGCCGCCGCCAGAGCCTTGCGGCTCTGGGTGGTGGATCTCATCGCCTGGTGGGTGATGACGTTCGGGGATCGAAACGCGCGGATCGCGTTGCAGCACGACATAATTGAAGCGCGCCGCGAGGCGCGCGAACTCGTCTTCATGGCGATGGTCGCGCGAATGAGGTTCCAGAAGCGCAAATCGCGATGGATGCGGCCGCCTTCTGCGCGTGCAGGGTTTCGCTATGTGTGTCGAACCATGCGCGTGCAGCGCATCTACACGCGCGGACTCAAGTTGAAGACGCTGAAAGACATTCGGCGTGTGCTCGATGATTTCGAGCGTATCGTTCGGCGGGCCATCGCGCGCGTGCCAAAACAAGTCTCGACCGGCGGCCTCGTCGCCGTCGCGCCGCCTGCGGTGATCTTCTCCTGCACCGCACGCGCGTCCGCGGCCGAAGGCGCAGACACGTCATGACATTGGAAACAGGACCGCGGGCCTATGGCCCGCACTCAGTATTCAAAGAACGCGAGATTCTCCGGAGTCTGGCGGCGCCTGCGGTTGCGGGCCATAGGCCCGCGGTTCCACACTCCGAAATCTCAGCCCTTCACGCGCATCGCGCCCAGATAGTCACGCTTGCCGAGCGGCGCGCCCCTGGTGCGCAGGATGTCGTAGGCGGTGGTGGCGTGGAAGTGCAGGTTCGGCAGCGAGAAGGAGAGCAGGAATCCCTCGGCCGTGAACGGGATCTTGAAATCGCGCATCTGGAACAGCATGTCGCGGCCTTCCAGCGCGTTGACCTCGTCAGGCGTGAGCGCCTTCAGCTTCGCGATCCCCTCGGCGACATACTTCTGCAGGCCGGCGTAGTCGAGCGGCTCCATTTTGGTCGGCGGCGTGAAGGTCCCGACCTTCACCGCCTCGATGGCGCCGATGGAGTGATGCACCGTCGAGAGCACCTGATAGCGGAACGGCAGCATGTCCGGAAACAGGCGCGTCTCGACGATCTCGTTGGTGTCTATGTTGTTGTCGGTGCAGTGGGAAAGCCCACGGTCTAGAACGCCCGCAACGCCTCCGAGCACCTGCAGGAAGCTGACGACGCTGGCGTCATAGAGCGAAATGGCCATGGGACTTTCTCCTGTGTTCGCGAAGGCTCAGCGCGGCGCCATGCGGATCGCGCCGTCGAGACGGACGCATTCGCCGTTGAAATAACCGTTGGTGATCATCTGCACCGCGAGCGAGGCATATTCGGCCGGATCGCCGAGACGCTTCGGGAACGGCACCGAGGCGCCGAGCGCATCCTTCACGTTCTGCGGCGCGCCCTGCAACAGCGGCGTGTTGAAGATGCCCGGCAGGATGGTGTTGACGCGGATCGCCTCGCTCGAGAGGTCGCGCGCGATCGGCAAGGTCATGCCGACGACGCCGCCCTTCGACGCCGAATACGCCGCCTGGCCGATCTGGCCGTCCACCGCCGCAACCGACGCCGTGTTGACGATCGCGCCGCGGTCGCCGTCCGCGAGCGGGGCCAGCGTCAGCATGCCGGCGGCGGACTTGGCGATGCAGCGGAACGTGCCGACGAGGTTGATCTGGATGATCAGGTCGAACTGGTTGAGCGGGAAGTGCTTGATCTCGCCGGTATCCTTCGAGCGCGAGGCGGTCTTCACGGCATTGCCGGTGCCCGCGCAGTTCACGAGGATGCGCTCCTGGCCGATGGCCGCGCGCGCCTTCGCGAATGCGGCGTCGACGCTGGCTTCGTCGGTCACGTTCATCTGGCAGAATACGCCGCCCAGTTCCTTGGCGACCTTCTCGCCCTTGTCGGCGTTCATGTCGAAGAGCGCGATCTTCACGCCCTGCGACGCGAGCAGGCGGGCGGTGGCCTCGCCGAGGCCGGAGGCGCCGCCCGTGATGACGGCGGAAATGGACGAGTCGAGCTTCATGACGGTCTCCCTCTGAGGGCTGCCTTGCTGGCCGCTGGAATGATGGCGACGTTGAAGCACTCCGGCGGGGGGCGCGAAAGTCCTGCCGGAAGGGAAGCGTCGCACAGGGGTAGCAGGGCGACCTGCACTTCGACTAACAAACCCTCCATGACCCTCACGCCGATCTACTGGCTCGTCGCCGCCGCGCTGGCCCTCCTCTATCTGCCGCGCGTGGGCGATCCGCCCGGGCGCACGCGCACGATGCTGAAGACGCTGTCGGTGCTGGCGCTCGCATTCGTGGCGCTTGTGGGCGGCGGGTTCATCCTGCTGGTGATCGCGCTGATCCTCTGCGCGATCGGGGACGCCTTCCTCTCGCGCACCGGCGAGGGGCCGCTCAAGGCGGGCATGGCGGCGTTCGCGGCGGGGCATCTCGTCTACATCGCGCTGTTCCTCAATCTGGGCGGGGGCGTGGGCGCCGATCCGTTGCGGATCGCGTTGCAGGCCGGCGTGGCGCTGGCGGCGGGCGGGCTTGCGCGCTGGCTGTGGCCGTCGCTTGGCGTGATGCGCATGCCCGTGGCGGGCTATGTGGTGGTGGTCGCGCTGATGACGCTGCTCGCGCTCGGTCTGCCGTCGAGCCTGTGGCTCGTGACCGTGGGCGCGCTCATGTTCCTGACGTCGGATGCGCTCCTCGCGGGGGAGATGTTCAAGCTGCCGGCCGACAGTTCCGCCAGACGGTGGACGACGCCGGCGGTGTGGATCCTCTACTGGGGCGGACAGGCCGCGATCACGGCGGGCTTCCTGTATCCGGCGAAGTGACGGCCTTCACCCGCGCCTCGCGCCACGTGATATAGATCGTGGAGGCGATGATGATGGCGGCGCCGGTGAGCATGAAGGCGTCGGGCCGCTCGTGGAAGATCAGCCAGCCGAAGAACAGCGCCAGCGGCAGGCGGACATAGTCGATCAGGCCCATCAGCGAAGCATCCGCCGTCGACAACGCGCGGACATAGCAGCTCTGGGCGCTCACCCCCGCAAAGCCCATCGCGAGGAAGAGCACAAGGTCGATCCACGAAGGCTGCACCCACGCCAGGAAGGCGAACGGCAGCCCGACCAGCGTCGTGAAGACATTCGTGTACGCCACGATCGTCAGCGAGGCGTGATCGCGCGTCAGGTCCTTGACCGTCACGATGGTGATCCCGAACAGCAAGGCCGACGACAGCGCCGCAATCGTCGCGATGCTGGGCGGCGTGTCGCCGGAAGGACGCAGCATGATCAGCACGCCGACAAAGCCGATCGCCACCGCCGTCCAGCGCCGCGCGCCGACCTGCTCCTTCAGCAGCCAGACGGCGAACACGGTGATGAACAGCACGCGCGAGAAACTGATCGCCTGCGCGTCCGCCAGCGGCAGGTGTGCGAAGGCGTAGAAGCCCGCAAAGAAGCCGAGCGTCGAAAAGAAACACCGGCGTGCGAGCACCCATGGCCGCTTCACCGCAAACGCGCTCGCGCCCGACCGCAGGACGAAAGGCGCCAGCGCCACAACGCCCGCCGCGCACCGGAAGAACACCATCTGGCTTTCCGGATAATGCGCCTGGTTCAAAAGCTTCAACAGGATCGCCATCGCCGTGAAGCAGCCCGCCGAAGCGAGCATCCACAGCGCGCCCCGTGCGTTGGCTGAAAGGGCGTTGGCCGAAAGGGCGTTGGGCGAAAGGTTCAGGGGGGGACTCACGAAGCGCCCACCGTAGGCGCCGCAAGCGCCCGTGGCGAGGCGCAACTGGACGCACTCGGCCAAGCGCCTTGTGTCCTTTCGGCGGGGGCGCCAGCGTGCGGCGGATTGAGGTGCGCCCATGTCTGACGATATCGATGCCGCCCCGACGCCCATCCCGGACGGTTTCGTGGACTGGGGCTGGCGGCGCGGGTTCGGCGGCCAGTGCGGCCCGCTCTACAACAAGCAGTTTCCGGACTTCCGCCGGATCATGGGCTTTCGCGTCGAACCGCATCACACCAACGGCATGCAGGCCGCGCACGGCGGCATGCTGATGACGTTCGCCGACGTGGCGTGGGGCAACACCGTCTCGGTGGAGCGGTCGAGCTTCTGGGTGACGATCAAGCTCACCTGCGAGTTCCTGTCGTCGGCGCGCCTCGGCGAATGGGTCGAGGGCGGCGGCGAGGTGCTCGGCGTCGTCGACGACGTGTTCACCGTGTCGGGCAAGGTGTGGGTCGGCGACCGGCTGATCCTCACCGGCAGCGGCGTCTTCAAGGCGCTGCAGCCGCGCGAGCCGAGGCCGGGGGAGCGGGCGTTTCAGTCGGGTTAGGGGGAGGGAGAGGTGGAGTGCGCTTTTTGGTGTGTCACGGTTTCCGAGATCAATGTGTGCGGGCATGCATTTAAGAGTCACAGACGCCGCTCCCCGCTCCTCCTTACTGATAGAGGCGCATCTCGCGCACCTGCATCAAAGGACGGAACCTATGAAGACATTCGACGTGCAATCCATCGCGCTGGACACACCAGAGGGCCGGGTGTTCGATTTTGTCGCCAGCCCGGCGAACCTGCCGAAATGGACGAGCGCCTTCGCCGCCGCTGATGAGCGCACGGCGACGATGGCGACACCGGCAGGCAAGGTCGAGATCCGGCTCAAGACCATCGCCCATCGCGATGCCGGAACGATCGACTGGGTGATGACCTTTCCTGATGGCGCGGTCGGCACGGCCTATTCGCGGGTGACGCCGGATGGCGCGGACAAGTGCATCTATTCGTTCGTGCTGATGGCGCCCCCGGTGCCGCTCGAAGCGCTAGAAGGGGCGCTGGACATGCAAAAGAAAACCCTTGCCGAGGAGCTCTTGCGCCTCAAGGCTCTGCTTGAAGGCAAATGATCGAACTCGAACCACATCTCGTTGAAGCGGCGCGGCAGGGAAGCCGCGCCGCACTCGATGTCATCGTGCGCACCCTGCGCGGGCCCCTCTACAATCTCGCCATGCGCATGTTGGGCAACGCCGCCGACGCAGACGATGCGACGCAGGAAATTCTGGTCAAAATCATCACCAACCTTGGCAGCCTGCGCGATGACGACGCCGCCGGCGGCTGGGCGCTGCGTATCGCCTGTCGCCATCTCGTGCACACGCGCAAGGCAGGGCGCCTTGAAACACTGCGACTGACGTTTCGCGGCTTTGCGGCGGATCTGGCGGATGGTCTTGAGGACATTCCCGATGATGCCGTCCCCGACCCACACCAGGAGACGCTGATCAGCCAGGTCAAGGTCGGCTGCACACTGGCGCTGCTGACCTGCCTCAGCCGGCCGTTGCGCGCCGCCTACATCCTGGGCGACGTGTTCGACCTGCCCGATGCGGAGGCCGCCGCGATGCTGGAAATCGACAACGCAGCCTTCCGGCAACGCCTGAGGCGCGCAAGGGCGCTGGTCACGGGTTTCATGCAAGCGCGATGCGGTATTGTCACGACCGATGCGGCGTGTCGCTGCGCGCGACGTGTGAAGCAGGCCGTTCGCCGCGGACGGGTGGACCCCAATGCCGAAGCTGCCGAGGCGCATTCGCCGAGTGTCGCCGAGATCCGAAACGAGATCGCCAGGCTGGAGCGCGGGCGCGCGGTTCTCGCGCTCTTGCGCTCCAATCCTGACTTCACTCCCGACCCAACGACGTTCAACCTGGAAGCGCTGATCGGCGCTTAGCGATCAGCGCGGCTGGAGCCTGCATTGCAATCAGCAGCTGGGCGGCGCCCGGTTTCACGGACGCCGGCTCGAGGTGTCTAGTGGGCTCGGCGTCAGGACAGGGGACGGCGAAGAGCGTTCGGCCGCGAGTTCAATCTTGAGTGCATGCCAACGGCGCCGCGTGCGAACAAGGAGCGGTGGTCTGCTGGGCGATAAGCGCCTAAGGGCCGTCGCAGTCCGAGCCGCCTTTCCGAATATTCATTTGATAAAAAAGAACAAAAAGGGAACAACGGGGTCTGGATTTTTGAAGGAGGCGAAGGTGTTGGCGGTTCTTGTGGTTCTGGGTCTGGCGGTCTGGGGGCTCCTGTGGGCGGCCGCCGGGTGCGTGCGGGCGGGCCACGGCGGGGCGGGGGACGTGTCCTTCGCGCCGGAGGCCGAGACACCCTGCGTCCTTCAGACGATCTCGCGCGGCGCCGGCGTCCGGCGGTCCTTTTCCCACGCGTCGCGCGCGCCGGGCCCGTTGTGTGAGCGGGTCTTTGTCTCCAACCCGCGTCGCAAGTCTCCCCTGACGGGACCGCGGGCCTTCAGGCCCGCCCCAGGGTCCTGGAGAAGGGCCCACGTGCGCGTGCTCAGCGTCATGAGGTCCGTCGAGATGCGGGCCTGAAGGCCCGCGGTCCCATGCTGAATGCAGGCACACCCGATGCGGCGTCGTTTTTCCAGAAACGATCCCGCAGGCGCCCGCGCATGCCCTGCGCGCGGATACGGGGAAAATGGTGCCGCCAGAGGGACTCGA
>CAZGYQ010000112.1:0-8163 GCA_964530695.1 uncultured Caulobacteraceae bacterium | reverse complement strand
AATAACGGCTCCAACGGGACGCAAGGTCGTGCGTCACTAACCGCCGGTCGCAAGATCGGCATCCTATCGGCGCAAGTCCTTGCGTCCCGCCTCCCACTTTGGTGGGGGACCTGAGCGAAGCCGCAAAACCGGAAGGTTTGTGCGGGTGATGGTGTTGGTGGGTAGGACCGTGATGAGGACCGCCGGCGTCCTCGCCGGCAAAGCGGACCGTCCTGAAAGATCGTCGCCTGTTCTCAGCACCGTATGCCGGCGAGGACGCCGGCGGTCCCGCTCACGAACAAGCGGGCGCCCTCATCAACACCTGTGGCGGGAATGCCTGTGAACGGACGAGGCGTCGCCGCAAACGCGCGCGCGAATCACTCTAGCGTTCCGGAAACGAAAACAGACGGGGCTCCCATGGCTGACGACGCAGGTTCCTTCATCGCGGCAGACGCCGCGCCGCAAACGCTGACCCAGTCGGCGCAGGAACGCCTGCGCCAGCTCATCGCGCGCATCGAGAAGCTCGAAGAGGAAAAGGCCGTCGTCGCCGCCGACATCAAGGAAGTGTACGGCGAGGCGAAATCCACCGGCTTCGACACCAAGGTGATGCGCAAGGTCATCGCGCTGCGGAAGCAGGACCGCAACGAGCGCGCCGAGCAGGAGATGGTCATGGACCTCTACCTCGCGGCGCTCGGCGAAATTTAGGCTTGGTGATATAGCCGGGGCGTCATGCCCCGCGAGGTCGATCCCAAACGCACGCGCAAGGCGCTCCGTCAGGTGCGCAAGCTGGCGTCGTTGCAGGAAGCGGTCGAGGGTGAAACCCCGCCGGACTATTCCGGCTGGGAGAAGGAATTCCTGAGCGAGGTCGAGGCGCGGCTCGACAAGTACGGCTCGGCCTTCGCCGATCTCGGCAAAGGCGCCCCCGACGAGGCGCTCTCGCGCCTGCAGGCGCAGAAGCTCAAGGAGATCGAGAAGAAGGCCAAGGATCAGGCGAACGGCAAGGAACCCCGGCGTTCGGGCTTCAAGCGGAAGACGCCACCCTGGACGAAACCCGCTCCGACGGACGAAGACGCATGATCACCCGCGAAGATATCGACAGCGCCTGGCACATCGTGCGCGGCGTGTTCGGCCCGACGCCGAGCTATGCGTGGCCGCTGCTCGCTGAGCGCGCGGGCCACACCATCATCGTCAAGCACGAGAACCACTGCCCCACCGGCGCATTCAAGGTGCGCGGCGGCCTCGTGTTTCTGGCGCGACTGCGCGAGCGCCATCCCGACTGCGCGGGCCTCGTCACCGCCACGCGCGGCAATCACGGCCAGTCCATCGCCTTCGCCGCATCGCGCACCGGCGTGCCGCTGACCATCGTCGTGCCGCACGGCAATTCGCGCGAGAAGAACGCCGCGATGCGGGCCTTCGGCGCGGAACTCGTGGAGCACGGCCGCGATTTCGACGAAGCGCGCGTGCACGCCGCGCGCCTCGGGCTTGAGCGCAACCTGCTCTACGCGCCGTCCTTCCATCCCGACCTCGTCGCCGGCGTCGCCACGTACGCCGTTGAACTCTTCGGCGCGCATCCCGATGTGGAAACCGTCTACGTGCCCATCGGCCTCGGCTCAGGCGTCTGCGCAGTGACGCTCGTGCGCGATCTGTTCGCACTGCCGGCGAAGATCGTCGGCGTGGTTTCCGAAAACGCCGACTGCTATGCGCGCTCCTTAGAGGCGGGCGCTGTCGTCGAGACCGAAGCCGCAAACACATTCGCCGACGGCCTCGCCGTGCGCGTGCCGAACGCGGATGCGTTCGCGATCATGCAGGCCGGCGTCGAACGCATCGTGCGCGTGAGCGATCTTGAAATCGCCGCCGCCATGCGCATCTACCATGAGGACACGCACAACATGGCCGAAGGCGCGGGCGCCGCGTCGCTCGCGGCTGCGCTCAAGGATCATGCAAAGGGCAAGGCGGCGGTCATTCTCAGCGGCGCGAACGTCGACCGGGATGTGGCGGCGAATGTGCTGGCGGGCTAACTACTTCGACTTTTTTGCTGCCTTTGCTGCGCGATACGCTTCCACTGCACGCACCTCATCCGTTGACGTGTGTCCACACCACCAGATCACGGTGACAAACCAAGCTGCCATCAGCCAGCCACCATAGTTCTGAACGAACGCCGTCGGCACAAAGAAGCCGGCCAAGAACCACACGAATTGAATAGCGAACAAGCCAGCCATTCGCTTGGTCCAGAATGGTCGATTCCACATTTAACTGACTACCCCCGCAGACTCCCACCCGTCGCCTTCGCCACCGCCGCGACGATCTTCTTCGACACGTCCTCGATTTCGCCGTCGCCCAATGTCTTCTCGCGCGGTTGCAGCGTGACTTCGATGGCGAGCGACTTCTTGCCCTCGTCGACGCCCTTGCCGCGATAGACGTCGAACAGGATCACGTCCGCAACGAGCTGCTTGTCGGCGCCGAAGGCCGCGCGCACCAGATCGGCGGCGGCGACCTTCTCCTCCACCACGAACGCGAAATCGCGGGTGAGCGGCATGAGGTCGAGCTTTTCGAGCGCGGGCTTTGCGTGCGTCGCCTTTGCGCGCGGCGCGGGGATGAGATCGACCTTGATCTCGAACGCCATCGCCGGGCCTTCCACGTCGAGCGCATTGAGAATGCGCGGATGCACATCGCCGAATGTGGCGATCACCTTGTTCCCGAGGCGCAAGGATCCGCCGCGTCCGGGATGCTGCCACGGCGCATCCGCCGGCCCCGCCTGCAGCGACGACGGCGCGCCCATCGCTTCGAGCGCCATGAGGCAGTCGCGCTTCATGTCGAACACGTCCGGCGCCGCCCCGCCCCGCCATGAGCGCTTCGGACGCGGCTGCCAGATCGCGGCGACCGTGCGCGCCTGATCGGCGTCGCCGTCGCCAGACCACGACGGGCCCGCCTCGAACAGCATCATGTCCCCGCGCCCGCGATCGAGATTGCGCTGCGCGGCGCGCAGCAGGTTCGGCAGCGCGGACGGGCGCATGCAGTCGAGATCGGACGCGATCGGATTGGCGAGCAGGAGTTTTTCGGAGCCGCCGCCGAAGAGTTCGGCGTGCTTCTTCTCGCAGAAGCTCCACGTCACGCACTCGAAGTATCCCGCGCCCGCCAGCGCGCGACGCGCAAGGCGCAGGCGGCTTTCGCCCACGCCCGTCCGCGGCGCGCGGAAGCCGTTCGCACGCGGCGGCTCGTTGGCAGGCAGCTTGTCGAAGCCCTCGATGCGCGCGATTTCCTCCACGAGATCGGCGGAACCGTCCACGTCGCGCCGCCAGCTCGGCGGCGTCACTTCGAAGCGCTTGTCGTCGCCCGTCACCGCGAAGCCGAGTGCGACGAGAATTTCCTTCGCGCACTTGCCGCTCACATCGAGGCCGGCGAGCGATTTCACGCGCGCGGGATCGAATGCGAACCCGGTCGGCGGCGCGGGAACTTCACCCGCGAGCAGAAGCTCGGACTCCTCGCCGCCGCACAGATCGAGGATGAGCTGCGTTGCGAGATCATTCCCGCCGACGACGAAGCCCGTATCGACGCCGCGCTCGAAGCGGTACTTCGCATCGGAATTGATGCCGGTGGCGCGCCCTGTCTGGGCGATCTTCAGCGGCTCGAACCATGCCGCCTCCAAGAGCACATCCGTGGTCGCTTCGGTGACGCCTGACTCCTTCCCACCCATGATCCCGCCGAGGCCCAGCACGCCCTCGTCATCGGCGATGACGCACATGTCCGGTGTGATCTCGTAGGTCGCGTCGTCGAGCGCGACGAACGTCTCACCTGCCTTGCCGAGGCGCGCGCGCACCGTGCCGGTGAGCTTCGATACGTCATAGACGTGCAGCGGCCGCGCACGGTCGAACGAGAGATAGTTGGTGATATCGACGAGCGCGGAGCGCGGCTTCAGGCCGATGGCCTTCAGCTTCTGCTGCAGCCACGCCGGCGACGGGCCGTTCTTCACGCCGCGGATGACGCGCGCGGCGAACACCGGACAGCCGCTGTCCGGTTCGACGACGACGTTCACCGGACACTTGAATGCGCCCTTCGGCGATGCTGCGGGCTTTTCGATCAGCTTGCCGAGCCCCGCCGCCGCGAGATCGCGCGCGATGCCGGCGACGCCGAGCCAGTCGGGGCGATTCGGCGTGACTTCGAAATCGATCACAGCGTCGGACAGTCCGAGCGCATCGGCCGCTGACATGCCAACGGCGAGTTTCGCATCAAGCTCGAGGATGCCGTCGCCGTCGGTATCGACCTCGAGCTCCACGCCCGAGCACAGCATGCCGTTCGACACGACGCCGCGCACGGGCCGCGCTTCCAGCGTGATCCCGCTGCCGGGCACGTAGGTGCCGAGCGGCGCGTAGATCGTGACCAGCCCCGCACGCGCGTTCGGCGCGCCGCAGACGATTTCCTTGCGGCCGTCCTTCGTCTCCACCTGACACACGCGCAGGCGATCGGCGTTCGGATGCTGCACGGCCTCGATGATCTTTGCGACGGAAAACGCCGCGAGCTTCTCTGCGGGATTTTCCACGTGCTCGACCTCGAGCCCCGCCATCGTCATGGCGTCCACGATCTCGGCGACCGTCGCGTTGGTGTCGAGGTGATCCTTCAGCCAGGAAAGGGTGAACTTCATTCCGATGTTTCCGTCCGGTTCTAGCGACGCTTGTGAGAGCGCAATGTGTCAATGCGTGAGAATAGGCGGTTGATCTCGGTGAGCGTGTAACCCCACTCGGGATCGTCGAGATCGCCGGGACGCGTGCAGAGATCTTCGCGCCACCAGTGGGCATATTGCCCGAGAAATCGCGACAGAAGCGGCCGGTCGAGCGCGCCTGCGCGCAACAGCAACGCCACCTTCTCCCAGAAATGGATCAGCGAGGCGATCGCGTCCTTGTCCTCGCCTTCGGCCATTGCGTAGGCCGACGGCATGTTTGCGCCGCGCAGCAGCGCCTCATGCGCGCGGATGCGCAGATGGTTGAAGGTCGGCGCGTGAAACTCGGCATAGAGATCAAGCGTGAGCTTGAGGCGCCTCTCGCGCGCGGCCCGGCTCCAGCTCACTGCGCCGCCGAGCAACGCACCGAAGAGCGCGCCGCAGAACGTCAGCAAAAGCTGGGAGAGCAGTGGCGATCCGGCGATCATTTCACGGTTTCCTCGACCTTCCTCATGATCTCGAAGCCGATGCGGCGCGGGGCCTCTTCGGTCTGCTTCTTCGCGGCGACGAGCAGCATGGAAACCTGGCTGACGTGCTGGATGAGCTGCATCGGCGCGCCGTCGGGCCCGCGGCCAAAGAAAAGGATGAGGTCCGGCGCCCAGAAGCCGAGATCGAGGGCGTGGAAGGTCTGGTTGTCGTTGAACGAGACGAGCCGGAAGCCGACTTCATGCTCGGCGTCGAGCTGCTTTTCGAATGCGACGATCGCCTGCGCCAGCCGCTGGAACATCCATTGCGCCTCGCTGACGTTCTTCGGACGCGCCTCGATCAGCGCGGGCGTATCCGGGCAGCCCGTGATCTGCACGCGCACGCTGGAGGACAGGCCGAGCGGATCTGAGGTGGTGGGGGATTTTTGCTCTTCGCTCATCGCGCCCACTCCCGATCAACAACCAGAACGCCGTCATTCCGGACGCGCTGAAAGCGCGATCCGGAACCCAGGGGTTCAAGCACGCCCGGTCCCCTGGGTTCCGGATAAATCGCTACGCGATATTCCGGAATGACTGAGATGAGGGGCGCGACAGACAGCATCAACCCACGCCTCCCGCCAATCCCGCCGTGAGATACGGGCTGAACCCGTAGTGCTTCAGCCAGCGCGCGTCCGAGGCGAAGAAGTCGCGCAGGTCCGGCATGCCGTACTTGAGGATCGCGAGGCGATCGACGCCCATGCCGAAGGCGTAGCCCTGATACTTCTCCGGATCGAGGCCGCAATTCTTCAGCACATTGGGATGCACCATCCCGCAGCCGAGAATTTCGAGCCAGTCGTCGCCCTGGCCGATCTTCACCTGCCCGCCGCTCCGGTCACAGCGCACGTCCATTTCCGCGCTCGGCTCGGTGAACGGGAAATGGTGCGGACGGAAGCGCACCGCAACATCGTCGACCTCGAAGTACGCCTTGATGAACGCCATCAGCGTGCCCTTGAGGTCCGCCATCGTGGTCTTCTCGTCGATGACGAGGCCTTCGATCTGGTGGAACATGGGCGTGTGCGTGGCGTCGCTATCTTTGCGGTAGGTGCGACCCATGCAGATCATGCGGATCGGCGGCTTCTGCTTGAGCATCGTGCGCACCTGCACGGGGCTCGTGTGCGTGCGCAGCACCTTCCGTTCGCCCTTCTCGTCGGGCTTGAGGAAGAAGGTGTCGTGCATCTCGCGCGCGGGATGCTTGGGCGGGAAATTCAGCGCGGTGAAATTGTTGAAGTCGGTCTCGATGTCGGGGCCTTCTTCCAGCGCGAAGCCCATCTCGCCGAAGATGCGCCCGATCTCCTCCATCACCTGGCTGACGGGATGGAGCGCTCCGATGCGCTTGGGGCCCGGCGGCAGCGAGACGTCGATCTTCTCGGCTTCCAGTTTTGCTTCGAGGGCTGCCTCTGCAAGTGCTGCCTTGCGCGCGACGATCGCTTCGCCGACGCGGTCCTTCAGACCATTTAGTTTCGGACCCATCGCCTGACGCTCGTCCGGGCTCATCGAGCCCAGCGTCTTCATCAGCGCCGAGATTGCGCCCTGCTTGCCGAGCGCGTCGACGCGCACAGCGTCGAGCGCCGCTTCATCGGCTGCGGCCGCGATGCGGGCGGATAAGTCCGCTTCGAGTGTTTCCAGGTTTTTGCTCATCGCCTCTCCTCCGTGCTCCCCCGCGAGGGGGAGCTGTCACGGCGCAGCCGTGACTGAGGGGGCGGAAGCTCAATGTCAAAGGGAGAGCAGCCGCCCCATCCCTCGCGCGGCAAGCGCCGCGCGCCACCTTCCCCTCACGGGGAAGGACGGCGTTCATTGCTCTCAGGCTTTGAAATCAGGCGAGAGCGCTGTTCGCCTTGTCCACGAGGCCCTTGAAGGCTTCCGGCTGGTTCATGGCGAGATCGGCCATCACCTTGCGGTCCACCGCGACGCCGGCCTTCGTGAGCCCGTCGATAAATCGCGAGTACGTCAGCTTGTCGTCGTGGAACCGCACGGCCGCGTTGATGCGCTGGATCCAGAGTCCACGGAACGTGCGCTTCTTGGCTTTGCGGTCGCGGTAGGCGTACTTGCCGGCCTTCTCGACGGCGGCGTTCGCCGTGCGGAAGGTGTTCTTGCGACGGCCGAAATAGCCCTTCGCCGCTTTGAGAACTTTCTTGTGTCGGGCGTGAGCTGTCACGCCGCGTTTTACGCGCGCCATTGGTCAGTCTCCGCTCAGCTGAGGCCGTAGGGAATCCAGAGTTTCACGCGATCCCCATCGGGCTTTGCGATCTCTGCGGTTCCACGGTTCTGGCGGATGTACTTGCCGTTGTGGCTGCTCAGGCGGTGTCTCTTGCCGGCGACGCCGGCCATCACCTTGCCCGTGGCGGTGAGCTTGAAGCGCTTCTTCACGCCGCTCTTGGTCTTGAGCTTCTGTTTGGCCATTTCGCTCTCCTGAGGCCCATCTCCGGATGCCGGGGGGCCAAAGCATGAAAACGCGCCACGGCATGGCTTTTGGCCGGGCGCGCATTTGAAGAGCGGGGCGGATAGCATGGTGGACATGGCGATACAAGCCGTCCGTTGTGAGGACCGCCGGCGTCCTCGCCGGCAAGGCGGATCGTCCTGTCGGGCCGTCGCCCGTTTCAACACCGTATGCCGGCGAGGGCGCCGGCGGTCCAACCCACCAACACCGTCATCCGCACGGAACATCGCGTTCCTGCGGCTTCGCTCAGTTCGTTTGCCCTCTAGTGGAGGGCCTTCTTGTTTCCGCTCTCCTTGACGGAGAGCGGGGGACGCGGGGGAGGCCCACGGAAGAAGTAGAGTAGAGATGCGAGCTTTCGCCCGCGTCCCCGCGATCGTTTTCCACAGGCTTGGCCACGGGGTGGTTCCTCACACCCTTGGGCCAGTGGGCCTGCGACGTGCGGGCCGGCGCTGTTCATCGCCGATCCCGGACCCCGCGGCTTGTTCCGGCGCGTGCGCCCCGGACCGCGAGCTATCCACGCTCGATCACCTCGCATCCGCGCCGACGAACAGGTGTACCGGCTGCCCTCC
>CAZGYQ010000111.1:0-8190 GCA_964530695.1 uncultured Caulobacteraceae bacterium | reverse complement strand
GCGCCTGATCTCCTCGCCCTCGGCCTGCGCGACGCAACCGGCGACGACCACCGTCGTCTTCACACCCTCCCCTGCACGGCGTTCCTTGTGCGCGCGCAGGCGGCCGAGCTCGGAATACACCTTCTCGGTCGCCCGTTCGCGGATGTGGCAGGTGTTGAGGATGATCAGGTCCGCATCGTCAGGCGCGCCCACGGGCGCAAAGCCCAGCGGCGCCAGCACGTCACGCATCCGTTCGGAATCGTAGACGTTCATCTGGCAGCCGTGGGTCTCGATGAAGAGGCGCTTGAGCAACGGGCGCTGCGCGTTCGTCATGGGGCGGCCGATGAATCCTTCAGCGCCCGCAAACCCGGAATGGGGGCGCGCAGATCGCGCCGGGCGAGGCCGCCTTATGCCTTCAAAGCGCCCCGGCGGCAAGGCGAGCTGGTCTGACCGGCCGGTTCACGAGCCCTGCTTGCGGTCGTCGAGCGGGGTTCCATAGAGCTCAAGCTTGTGCCCCACCAGCTTGTAGCCGAGCCGGCGCGCAATCGCTTCCTGGAGCTTTTCGATCTCGGGATCCATGAATTCGACGACCTTGCCAGATTTCATGTCGATCAGGTGATCATGGTGTTCGGTCGGCGCTTCCTCGTAGCGGGAGCGACCGTCCTGGAAGTCGTGGCGCTGGATGATGCCCGATTCCTCGAACAGGCGGACCGTCCGGTACACCGTCGCGATCGAAATGTGCGGATCCACGGCGACGGCGCGCCGGTGCAGCTCCTCGACGTCCGGGTGATCCTTGGCCGCCGACAGCACGCGCGCGATGACGCGGCGTTGCTCGGTCATGCGCATGCCTTTATCGGCGCAGAGTTTTTCAATGCGATCCATCATCAAGCCTCTCCACGGATATGCGGCGTTGCGGACGCCAAGTCCAGCCGAGCGCCGCCTCAGGACAGTCCGAGCGAAAGCACCAGCGCGTCCGCACCGTCCGCATAGTAGCGCGCGCGGCGGCCGATCTCAGTGAAACCAAGCGCGGCATAGAGCGCACGCGCCGCCACGTTCGCCGCCGAGACCTCGAGATAAAGCCGCGCCGCCCCCTGCTCGCGCGCCAATTCGGCGGCCCTGCGCGCCAGCGCACGCCCCAGACCGGCGCGACGCGCCTCGGGCGCGACCGCCAGCGTCAGGATCTCCGCTTCGTCGGCGGCGGTGCGCACAACGATGAACCCGTCCGGACCCAGCAACGCACGCACGCCGGGCGACCCGAGCAAGTCCCGGAACGCCGCCGCGTCCCAGCCGTCCGCGAAGGCGCCGGCGTGCAGTCCAGCCATCCGGGCGCAGTCGCGCGTGGTCGCTTCGGCGATCATGGGGGCGTAATCCCGCCCGGCAACTTGGCGTCGGGCGCGCGCAGATACTGCGGCGCTGGCGGATGCGCATCGGGATCGCGGCCGGCCGCCAGACGCGCGAGCACGACGGGATCGGCGTGGGCCGTTTCGAACACTTGCACGCCCTCGCGGGCGAACTTCGCCGCTGCGGGGCCGTGGATCGCGGCGCCATCGGGCAAAAGCACGCGCGCTTCCTCGACCGTGTAGCGTCCGGGCGGCACGCGCACGGCGGCGCCTTCGTACGCAGCCAGGAACACCTCGCCCGCCGATGCCACGGCGGCGGCGCGCAGGCCGTCGCCTTCGCCCGCAAGCGCCTCCAGCGTCGAAACGCCGACGCACGGCCGACCCAGCGCCAACGCCAGCGCCCGCGCGAATGACAGGCCGATGCGCACGCCGGTGAAGGAGCCCGGGCCGACCGTCACGGCGATGCGATCCACCTTGTCGAACGCCATGTCCGCGCGCCGCATCAGTTCATCGACCAGCGGCGCGAGCCGTTCCGCGTGGCCGCGTTCCATCGGCTCCGACATCGAAGCGAGCGCGGCACCGTCACGCACAAGCGCCGCCGAACAGGCGGCCAGCGCGGTATCTATCGCGAGAACGATCACGTCCGAGCCTTCAAATCACCTGCTCCACCGCGCGCACTTCCGGCACGTAGTGGCGCAGCATGTTCTGGATGCCCTGCTTCAGGGTCATCGTGGAGCTCGGGCATCCCGCGCAGGCGCCCTTCATGTGCAGTTTCACGACGCCCGCGTCGTGGTCCCACGAATGGAACGTGATGTCGCCGCCGTCCTGCGCGACCGCCGGGCGCACGCGCGTGGCGATCAGCTCCTTGATCTGTTCGACGATTTCGGCGGCGTCGCCTTCGTAGACGCGATCGTCTTCGTCCGGCGCTTCCGCAACGGCCGCCGCGGAATCGAGCAGCACCGGCCGGTTGGCGACGAAGTGCTCCATGATCGCGCCGAGAATGAACGGCTTCAGGTGCGCCCAGTCCGCATCCTCGATCTTGGTGACGGAGACGAATTCATCGCCCAGGAACACGCGCGTCACGCCGTCTGTCGCGAAGATCGCCACGGCCAGCGGCGAGGCGTCCGCGACCTCCGCCGACGCGAAATCCCTTCCGTTCCGGCCGAGCGCGCTGGAGCCGAGAACATCGCGTCCCGGCAGGAACTTGAGCGTGTTCGGGTTGGGTGTGGATTCTGTCTGGATGAACACATGGGGCTCCGGCAATACCTGAGCAAAGTACTTGGTATTGCGTCGCAGCGCGGTCAAGCCGCTCAGGCGTCGGGAGCGCCCGTCTCCGGCACCGCAAGCCGCCTCGCCTCTTCCCGCGACAGCGATCCGGGCACCACCAGGACCGGAACCGGCCGGCCGCCGAGCCCCTGACCTTTTCCCAGCGACGAGACCAGAGGTCCCGGACCGTCCCTGCCGACCCCGGCGGCGAGCACGATGATCCGGACGTCGCGATCCTCGTCGACCAGCCGGCGCAACTCGGCGCGCAATTCGCCTTCGCGGATGACGATCTCCGGCTGGACGCCAGTGTCGGCCCACACTTCCGCCGCGAGGCGCTCCGCCTGCGCCTCGGCGGCCTCGATGGCCTCGGCGCGCATTTCCTCGCCGACACTGACCCAGTGGGCGTTGTCGGTGACCGTATCTACGATGCGCAGGATCAGCAGCGCGGCGTTCGTCGCCTTCACACGATGCGCGGCGTAGGCGATGGCGGCCGCGAACTCGGCGCTGTCGTCAGCGATCACCAGGAACTTGAAGCCGCGAGCCGCCATGATGGCCGAGGGTCTCGCGAAATGACGATTCCCACAAGTGCAAGCTCATGGCGCGCCCGTGTCGGGCTTGCGCGCGGCCAGGGCCAGCGCCCGGGCGCCCGCCGCGGCGCGGGCGAACTCGCCGGCCTGGATTTCCAGATGCGCCGGCGCCCAGGGCGCGCGGTCGCCCCCGTTGAACAGGAACAGCGGCTGGCGTTCGGCCGCCGCCGCCAGCGCATCCAGGGGAATCGCCGCCTCGACGACGATCGCTTCGGCCACTTCCGGCTCATCGGCAAGCGCGCCGCGCAGAATCATCAGCCAGCCGAATGCGACGCCGCGACCATGGGCGAACTGCGCCTGCGCTTCCGCACCGACCATGCCGCCCGAATCGGCGCGCGCCGCCGCGCGGAGCGCCGCCTCCTCGGCCTCGCACGCGGCGGCCGCCGCCTCGGCGACGGCCGACACCAGGCCAGCGCCGGGCCCAAGGCTGGCGCGCCCGCCAGCGATGCGGATGTCGAGGCGAGCGAGCGCGTCCCGTGCGGTCGCGGCGTCTCCGGCGGCGAGCGCTTTGGACGCGTCCCGCACCGCCGGATCGGCGCCCGCCAGCGCGCCGGCGATCTTCACGAACGCCGTCGCCGCCTTCTGCGCGCCGGCGGCGATCCGCTCGGAGCGCAACCGCCGCCCGTTGGGCAGCAGCGGAATCTCTTCGGAACCCGGCGTCGCACCGCCGGCGAGGGGCTCAAGCAGCGCCTTCGCGGCGGACGTGGCGCGGGACGCGCCGCCCTCGGCGAGGATGACGCGGCCGGTGTCGAGCCGCGCCTGGCTGTTGGCGGCGACGAGGAAGGCGTAGCCGACCGCAAGCACCGCCAGCGTCGCGACGAATGCGACCACGGTACGCCGCAACCCGCCCTTCGCCGGCGCGTGGCGGCCTTCGGCGCCAGGCGTCTCGATCCCCACGATCGGGTCGTTGTCCGCGGGGGGCCGGAGCCGGCGGCGAACGCGCCAGAACAGGCGCCGCAGGAGCTGGTCGATCTGCATGACAGGGCCGGAAGCTCAGAAAAGGCGACAGGGCGCGGCGGGCGGCGCTTTGCGGATCGGCGTCATCATCGGGGTGGCTTAACGTGCGCCGCGGCGCGCCGAAAGCGCCTTTGGCCGACCCCAACTGGGCGGGTCGGCGAACTCACGCCGGCCCGCCCATTGTGCGGCCCCCACATGGCCTGCGGTCTTGCGACCTTACCGGCGTTTTAGGACTGTTGCGGCAGACTCGCTCTAGTAATTTTTGCCCACTCAGGATGGTTTCCGGACGATTTTCTCCGATCTCTGGTCAGACCTCTGGGCGCCCCCCTTCCCGCTCATCTTGTGCACGAGTTCGGCGGTCGTCTTAACCATGGCGCGGCGCTTGGCGTCGGCGATCTGGTTGTAGGCGGTGCTGGGCCGGATGTTGAGCGCCTGCGCCGCCTGGTGAAGCTTGAGGCCACGCGCAAGAAGCTCGACGATTTCGGCCTGGGATGGCGTAATCGAGGCTCCGACCTGCGCCGGTTCCGCGATCTGACGCAGCTCCAGCGCCCTCAGGATATAGCGTTCCGCCGCAAACCTGGCGCCGTCGGCCACGCGTGGCGCGGGCTTCGCGAGGAGCCCGGTCAGCGCACACACCCAGATGGAGCCGTCCGCCAGGCGCACGGGAGCCGTCAGGCCTTCGCCGACGCCGTGTTCGCGTGCTTCCTCGAAGAGCATTTTCTCCTCGTGCGAAAGCCGTCTTTCCCGCGAGAACGTCGACCACCAGACCGCGTCGCTGCTGGTGGCGATGTGACTGATCACTGCGTCGTGGCGGAAATAGCCGTTTTCCCGGTAGCGACCGCTCCATTCCCGGCTCGGCCTGCCCAGCACGACTTCCAGCGGCCGCATGGCGCCGCGCACGGGACTGAGGATCGGGGTCGCGGTCCAGCGGTCGAACCCCCAGTCCCGGATCAGCTGGAAGAAGGCTGCGTCCAGCGTTGTCAGCGAGTTGAGAACGCGGGCGTCTTCGATGAACCCGAAGACTTTCTCTGCGACGGCCCTGGACGTCATTTCGTGACTCCGATGCGGAACCGATCCTAGCCCCTTCGACGTCCGTCATCCAGCCGGCTCGCTGGTTTATCGACGCCAGAGCCCGACAATCTCGCGAACCTCGGTCATCACCGGCTCGGAAATCGCGTGCGCGCGCGCCGCGCCGTCGCTCAGGATTTCGTCAAGCACGGCGCGATCATCGAGCAGCCTTCGCATCTCGCCGGCGATCGGGGCGAGCTTCTGCGCCGCGAGGTCAGCCAGCGCCGGCTTGAACGCGCCGAAGCCCTTCCCGCCCCACTCGTGCAAAACCTGATCGACGCTCATGTCCGCGAGCGCCGCGTAGATGCCGACGAGGTTCTCGACTTCCGGCCGCCCCTTCAGCCCCTCCGCGCTCTCCGGCAGCGGCAGCGGATCGGTCGTGGCGCGCTTGAACTTGTTGGCGATGGCGTCCGCGTCATCGGTGAGATTGATGCGGCTTTGATCGGACGGATCGGACTTCGACATTTTCTTCGCGCCGTCGCGCAGGGACATGATGCGCGCGCCCGGCCCCTGGATCAGCGGCTCGGGCAGCGGGAAGAAGTTCGGCGCGGCGTAGTCGTTGTTGAAGCGCGCGGCGATGTCGCGGCTCAATTCGAGATGCTGCTTCTGGTCCTCTCCGACCGGCACATGCGTGGCCCTGTAGGCGAGAATGTCGGCCGCCTGCAGCACGGGATAATCGAACAGCCCGACCGACATGCGCTCGGCGTTCTTGCCGGCCTTGTCCTTGAACTGCGTCATACGCTCGAGCCAGCCCATGCGCGCGACGCAGTTGAAGATCCACGCCAGTTCCGCGTGCGCCGGCACGGCCGACTGCACGAAGATGATCGCCTTCTTCGGATCGACGCCGGCGGCGAGGTAGGCGGCGGCCACCTCGCGGCACTGCTGCTGAAGTGTTTTCGGATCGTGCTCGATGGTGATCGCGTGCAGGTCGACGACGCAGTAGATGCACTCGTGGCTCTCCTGCAGGCGCACGAACTTCACCAGCGCGCCAAGATAGTTGCCGAGGTGCAGGCCGCCGGTGGGCTGCATGCCGGAAAAGACGCGGGACGGCCCGGCGTATGCGGGTGTGGGTGCTTCGGTCATGGGGAACTCCTGAGACGGTGCGTGCGCAAACAATCGCTCCCCCAAAATCGGGCGGGAGCGTCAGATCAGTGCGGTCAGGCCCGCCATCGTCCGATGCGCTTTGCACTCATGTCTCGATCTCCGCGCGCGGTTTCTATCAGCCGTCCAGTCCGCCCTGCAAGCCGCCTCCCCCACCTGGTTCGCGCCGCAGCGCCGCGCGCATTTCGCGCACCGTCACTGCGCCCGTGGCCAGCGCCGCGACGCCATAGACGCCCGCGCCGACGAGGCAGGCGACGACCACCGCCGCTTCCTTCCAGACGAACACCTGCGCGAGCGTCGGATAGAAGAACGCCATCACGCCCAGCACCGCGGCCATCACAGCGGTGGCGATGGCGAGGCGCACGAGGCGGCTGCGCAGGGCCGATCCGACCTTCCACGTGCCTTCCCGCGCCAGCGTGCCGGCGAGCAGCGCCACGTTCACCCACGCGCCGATGCTGGTGGCGATGGCGAGGCCGATGACCCCGTCCCAGCCGATCTGCTTGAATCCGAAGAACAGCGCAGCGCCGAGCGCGACCGTCACGGCCACGGTCGCAAACGCGTAGCGCATGGGCCGGCGCGTGTCCTGGCGGGCGAAGAACGGTGGCGTCAGCACCTTCGCGAGAACGAACGCGGGCACGCCCCAGCCGAAGTGGCGCAGCACCTCCGCGGTGCGTCGCGCGTCGTCGCTGGTGAAGGCGCCGCGCGTCACCGTGGCGTCGATGATGAAAAACGGCATCACGATGAGCGCGGCGGCGGCGGGGATCGTGAACGCCATCGCGAGGCCGAGGCCGTCGTCGAGCGTGGACTGCGCGCCGTCGTGATCGCCCGCGACGAACGCCTTCGTCAGCCGCGGCACGAGCGCGAGACCCACCGCCACGCCGACGAGACCGAGCGGCAGTTGATACAAGCGGTCGGCGTTGTAGAGCACCGAGCGCGCGCCCGCGTCCGAGCCCGTCAGGATCTGGCTGACCAGCGAATTGATCTGCGTCGCGCCGCCGGCGAGCGCGCCCGGAATCGCCAGCACGAGCACGCGTTTCACGGTGTCGGAGAGCCCCGGCGCGCCGAAGCGCAGCGGCACGCCGAGCTTGCGCACGCCCCACCACAACAGCCCCGCCTGCAACACGCCCGCCACCGTCACGGCCACGGCGGCGCCGATCAGCGCCGCTTCGCGATCCTCGATCAGCACGAGCGGCGCGATGGTGCAGACGTTGAGCAGGATCGGCACGCCCGCCGACAATGCAAACCGCCCCGATGTGTTCAGCACGCCCGACAATAGCGACGCGAGCGTCATGCACGCGAGGTACGGCATGGTGAGCTGCGTCACGAGCGTGGCGAGCCGCATCATTTCCTTGTCCGCGGCGTACGCCGACAGCAGCACCGGCATGATCCACGTCATCGCCACCTGGGCTGCGATGCAGAACACGATCACCACCGCGAGCAGGAACGACATCGTCTGCGACGCGATCTTCGCGGCGGCCTCCTCCCCCTCCTCCGCGCGCACCTTGCCGTAGACCGGCACGAAGGCCTGCGCGAATGCGCCCTCGGCGAAGAGCCGTCGGAACAGGTTCGGGAACATCAGCGCCGTCGTGAACACGTCCATCAACGGCCCTTGGCCGCCGAAGCGCGCATTGAGCGCGAGATCGCGCGCGAAGCCGAGCAGGCGGCTGCCCAGCGTCATGAACGTCTGGACGAAGGTATTGCGGGCGAGACTCATGGGCGAGGCGATAGAGGAATTTGAGGGGGAGCGGAATTGGGGTTGTGTGTTGGCGGGCAGGACGGTGATGAGGACCGCCGGCGCCCGCGCCGGCACACGGCGCGGGACCGGGCAACGGCCGGACAGGGCGAACGACGTTTCCGGCGAGGGCGCCGGCGGGCCGCATCACGTTCGAGCG
>CAZGYQ010000110.1:0-8191 GCA_964530695.1 uncultured Caulobacteraceae bacterium | reverse complement strand
ATATAAACAACAATAAGACGAAAAACTAGATCAACAAGAGTTACTCGATTACACACAAGTACAATACAGAACTCCTACTGACGGGCTCAAGCCCCTCAAGAACTTCGATGTCCTTGGCCGAATAGGCGTTGGGGGCGAATTCCAAGGCGTTCTGCCTCACAGCGTTCGATTTCGACATGGGAGGGCCCTTTGGCACGAGTCCGGGAACTGCGCCATGGTTCGGTGTGCCAACCGTTAACGCCGCGCACAGGCTTGGGGCGGGGCAGGGCGCTGGCGTGGCTGGATTGGGGTATTGCGTGACTTTGTCGCAACGGCCGGCGTTGGCGGCCCCACATGACTGCACGGTCACGCCACCTGGTCCACGCAGGTCCATTGAACCAGCGCGGGCACCCAATATGGGCAGGCCCGCGAAAGGAGCATCACATGATGTCCATCGCAGCGCTCACGGCGCTTGCCCCGGCTGTCGCCGTCGTGGCGCCAGCCTCGGCACAGGAAACCGGTGGTTACGCCAACGGCGGAAACACACACCACGACGCCAACGATGTGACGGTCGGCGGCGTGACGGGCAGGCTGGGTTAAAAGGTTTCACCCGAACTTCGCCGTCGAGGGAGAAACCTCGTTCGGCGTCAAGGATGACAATGTCGGCGCGGTGAACATCGAACTGGATCACGCCGTCGGCGCGTTCGGTGTCGGCATCCAGCCGCTGACGCCCGCGTTCGAGGTGTTCGGCCGCGCCGGCTACGGACAGGTGAAGGCTTCCGCTTCGGTCCCGGTCCTCAATGTCGCAGCGGACGAGGACGGCTTCGCAGTCGGCGCTGGCGCGCAGTACATGCTGACGCCCAAGTTCGGCGTGCGCGGAGACTACACGCGTCTGGAAGGCGAGGACGAAGGCGTCGACACGATCAGTGCGTCGGCGGTGGTGAAGTTCTGATCCGCCTGTGAAAAAGGCCGGAGCCGCATCGTGCGGCTCCGGCCCCTTCATCTCCCCCGAGGAGATACCCCAGGCGTTTACGCCTTGAAGTACATGTCGAACTCGACCGGGTGCGGGTGCATGCGGAAGCGGTCGTTCTCTTCGCGCTTCAGGTCGAGATAGGCGTCGATGAAGTCATCATCCATGACGCCGCCTTTCTTGAGGAACTCGCGATCGGCGTCGAGGGAGCTGATCGCTTCCTCGAGGCTGCCGCAGACCGTCGGTACTTCCTTCAGTTCTTCCGGCGGCAGGTCGTAGAGGTTCTTGTCCAGCGGTTCGCCGGGGTGGATCTTCTTCTGGATGCCGTCGAGGCCCGCCATGAGCAGCGCCGTGTAGGTGAGGTACATGTTGCCGGCCGGATCGGGGAAGCGGACTTCCACGCGCTTGGCCTTGGCGCCGGCGCCGTGTGGAATGCGGCACGATGCCGAGCGGTTGCGCGCTGAGTAGGCAAGCAACACGGGGGCTTCGTATCCGGGCACGAGGCGCTTGTAGGAGTTCGTCGTCGAGTTCGCGAACGCGTTAATGGCCTTCGCGTGCTTGATGATGCCGCCGATGTAGAAGAGGCACGCCTCCGAAAGGCCGGCGTAGCGGTCGCCCGCAAACGTGTTCTGGCCGCCTTTCCAGATCGACTGGTGCACGTGCATGCCCGAGCCGTTGTCCTTGTAATAGGGCTTCGGCATGAACGTCGCGGTCTTGCCGTAGCTCTGCGCGACGTTGTGGATCACGTACTTGTAGAGGTTCATCGCGTCGGCCATGTGGACGAGCGTGTTGAACTTCAGGCCGAGTTCGTGCTGGGCCGGCGCCACTTCATGGTGGTGCTTTTCCACCGCGAGGCCGATTTCCTTCATCACCGCGAGCATTTCGCCGCGCATGTCCTGCAGCGAATCGATCGGCGGGACGGGGAAGTAGCCGCCCTTCGGACCGGGGCGGTGGCCCATGTTGCCGGATTCGTAGACCTTGCCGGTGTTCATCGGCAGTTCGGTGGAGTCGAAGCTGTAACCGGTGTTGTTCGGTTCGGTGTTCCAGCGCACGTCATCGAACACGAAGAATTCGGCCTCGGGGCCGAAATAGGCCGTGTCGCCGAAACCGCCGGACTTCACATAAGTCTCGGCCTTCTTCGAGATCGAGCGCGGGCAGCGCGAATAGGGCTGCAGCGTGCCGGGTTCGAGAATGTCGCAGAAAAGCGCCAGCGTCGTCTGCTGGAAGAAGGGATCGATGTGCGCGCCCGCAGTGTCGGGGCGCATGACCATGTCCGACTCGTTGATCGCCTTCCAGCCCGCAATCGACGAGCCGTCGAACATCGTGCCTTCGGTGAAGTAGTCTTCCTCGAACATGTCCACGTCGAACGTGACGTGATGCATCTTGCCGCGCATGTCGTTGAAGCGGAGGTCGACGAACTCGACCTCCTTTTCCTTGATCAGTTTCATCACGTCACTAGTGGCAGACATCTTTCATCATCCTCCTCGGTACGGACTTCTCCGGCCCGCCCGCGCAAGTCTTCTACAGTTGGTACGCTCTCAAACCGCCTGAGAACCGGTTTCGCCGGTACGGATGCGGATGACGTTGGATACATCAAGGACAAAGATCTTGCCGTCGCCGATCTTGCCTGTCTTGGCGGCCTTCTGGATCGCTTCCAGCGCGCCGTCCAGCTGGGCGTCGTCCACGACGACCTCGATCTTCAGCTTCGGCAGGAAGTCGACCACGTACTCCGCGCCGCGATAGAGTTCCGTGTGGCCCTTCTGGCGGCCAAAGCCCTTGGCTTCCACAACTGTCATGCCCTGCAGGCCGATTTCCTGCAGCGCTTCCTTCACCTCGTCGAGCTTGAAGGGTTTGATGATGGCTTCGATCTTCTTCATGGCTTGACGCCTTCCCTTGCAGCTCTTCGCGGAAGTGGCGGTCCGCGCGTCCGGAGAGAAGGCCAAAGGACAATCCGGAGCCCCCGTCAACTGGGTCTTGGGGGCCGCGCCGAGGGCGTCGGACAGGCGCCGTTTTCGAGGGCGCCGGCGCCCATCCCACGGGCGATCGCCGTCGCGGACGGCGGCGGCGGCGGGCGCGCGCCGGTGCTGCGAGTTCGGCGGACGCCGACGCGAAGGGCCCTTTTCATTACAGGCTGACCGGCCCAGAGGTTGCCGATGCCGCTGCTTTATCTCGTCCGCCACGGTGAACCCGCCTCAGGGTGGGGCGGGCCGAATCCCGATCCCGGCCTCAGCCGTCTCGGCCAGGCGCAAGCGGGGCACGCCGCGGCGAAGCTCGCCGCGCTGCGAGTCGGCGCCGCGATAACCTCGCCCCTGTTGCGTTGTCGGGAAACCGCGGCCGCGTACGAAATGGAGGCGGCGGCCGTCGCCCGCGTATCGGAGGGCGTGCGCGAAGTCCCGACGCCGGAAGGACTGGCGGACCGGCCGGCCTGGCTCGCCGCCGCGATGCGCGGGGCGTGGAGCGACGACCAGGCGCTTGCGCGTTTTCGCGATGGCGTCGTCACGACGCTGGCCGGCTTGCCCCACAACACTGCAGTGTTCTCCCATTTCGTGGCGATCAACGCAGCGGTCGCCGCCGCCACGGGCGTGGACGCCGTTGCGGTGTTCAAACCGGGCCATGCCTCTGTGACCATCCTCAGGAGCGAAGGCGGTCGTCTGAATCTTGTCGAACTCGGCGCGGAGTCGCTGGCGGTCGATGCTCTATGAAGGCGGGGCATGAAATCATCACGGTGGCCCAGATGCGCGCCATCGACGCGCGCGCCGCCGAACTCGGCGTGCAGACGCGTCAGCTAATGGAATACGCCGGGACCGCCGCGGCGCGCGAAATACAGGCGCGATGGGCGCCGCGGCCGACCGTCATTTTCTGCGGCCCCGGCGCGAACGGCGGCGACGGCTTCGTGGTTGCCCGCAAACTCGCGGAAGCCGGGTGGCCTGTGCGCGTTGGCTTTCTGGGCGACCGTGGTGCGCTGAAGGGCGACGCGGCGGATGCGTCCTCGGCGTGGATGGGGTGGGTCGATCCAGCGTCGCCCGCGCTGGCCGAGCCCGGTTCGCTGGTCGTGGACGCGCTGTTCGGGGCGGGCCTGGCAAGGCCGCTTGATGCGGCGGCAAGCGAGATCGCCCTTGCGTGCCGCGACCTGGACACCGTCGCGATCGATCTTCCAAGCGGGGTTCACGGCGACGGCGCGCCGCCGGAAGGCGTCGCCTTCCGCGCCGACGTGACCGTGACGTTCCTGCGGAAAAAATACGCTCATGTCCTTGAGCCCTCGCGCACTCTGTGCGGCGAGGTCGTGGTCGCCGACATTGGCGCGCCGCCGGAGGCCTTCGACCTGGTCCGCGACGCGCCTGTCGAAAACGGCCCACACCTGTGGGCGCTGCCCTGGCCGCATGCGGAGATGCACAAGCACGCGCGGGGGCATGCGATGGTTGTGAGCGGCGATGCCGGGCACACGGGCGCAGCGCGTCTCGCGGCGCGCGCCGCGCTGCGCGTCGGGGCTGGCCTCGTGACGCTGGTTTCACCCGCCACGGCGAGGGCTGAAAACGCCGCGCAGCTGACGGCGATCATGCTTGAGCCCGCGAAGAGCGTCGAACAGGTGGGCGACATCGTCGCGGTTGCGACCGCGACGGTGATCGGACCTGCCGCGGGACTGACGCCGCGGACACGCGACACGGTGCTTGCGCTCGCCGCCGACGGGAAGCCGCTCGTGCTGGACGCCGATGCTCTCACGGTCTTTGCGGATGAGCCGGACGCCTTGTTCGAGGCGCTTCACGCCGACTGCGTGGCGACCCCGCATGCGGGCGAGTTCCGGCGGCTTTTTCCCGATCTCGCCAGCGGCGAGGTCCTGAAGATCGAGCGTACCCGGGCGGCGGCGAAGCGCGCCGGCTGCATCGTGCTCCTCAAGGGACCCGACACCGTGATCGCGGCGCCCGACGGGAGGGTCGCCGTGAATGCGACGGGCACGCCGTTCCTGGCGACCGCCGGTTCTGGCGATGTGCTCGCGGGGTTGATTGGCGGACTGCTGGCGCAGGGCATGGCCTCATTCGAAGCGACCTGCGCAGGGGCATGGCTGCACGGGCGTCTGGGCGAGCGACTGGGCGCGGGCCTCATCGCTGAGGATCTGCCCGAGGCGCTTCCGGCCCTGCTCGATGAACTCGCGCCGACGCATCTGAAACGTCGCTGAGAGTGGTGCCCGCCGCCGGACTCGAACCGGCACGCCTCGCGGCGTCAGAACCTAAATCTGGTGCGTCTACCAGTTTCGCCAGACGGGCCCGGGCCGACATCTAGTTCGACCAGGCGGCCGCCACAACCATGGCGTCGCGACCGCTGGCCGGGCGACGGTGCAAACGCTGTCGGTTTACAGGCGCCGGGGCCGGGTGCATAAGCGCCCGCTTGATATTTCGGCGGGGCACGGCTTTGGCCGTCGCCTCCGCTGGTACATCTGCCAGACCCCTCCAAGGACCATATTCACCATGCAGTTCACCGAGACCCATTCCGAAGGCTTGCAGCGGGTCTTCAAGATCGTCGTGCCCGCGGCCGAGCTGCAGCAGCGCCTCGACGCCAAGATTGAGGAAGTGCGCCCGCGCATGCGCATCAACGGGTTCCGCCCCGGCAAGGTGCCGGCGAGCCATGTCCGCAAGCTTTACGGCCCGTCGATGCTGCAGGAGATCATCAACGGCGAAGTGGACGCTGCCACCAAGAAGGCGCTCCAGGATGGGGCGCTCCGGGTCGCGTCGCAGCCGGACCTGCAGCTGGAATCCGACATGGAGAAGGTGTTCGCCGGGCAGGCGGACTTCGCCTTCAACCTGAATGTCGAACTGATCCCAGAATTCGAGCCGATCGATCCGGCGACCATCTCCATCGAGCGGCTGGTGGCCCCAGTGGCGGACGACCAGGTCGATGAGGCGCTGGACCAGATCGCGAAGGCCAACCGCACATTCGAGGAAAAGGGCTCAGCGGCCGAGGAAGGCGACGCGCTGACCATCGACTTCCTCGGCAAGATCGACGGGGTGGCCTTCGAGGGCGGTCAGGCCGAGAAAGCCTCGGTCGTCATCGGCTCTAACCAGTTCATCCCCGGCTTCGAGGACGGACTGAAGGGCCTCAAGAAGGGCGACGAGAAGGTGATTTCCGCCACGTTCCCCGAGGCCTACGGCGTGGAGACGCTGAAGGGCAAGGAAGCGACCTTCGACATCGCGGTCCATGAGGTCCGTGCGCCCAAGGATACCGCCATTGACGATGAACTTGCCAAGAAACTGGGCATGGAGAACATCGACGCGGTGAGGACCGCCCTGCGCGGCCGCATCGAGTCCGAGCACGCCGCCCAGTCGCGCACGCGGGCCAAGCGCGCGCTCTTCGACCAGCTTGAGGTCGCGCACGAGTTCCCGCTGCCGCCGGCCATGGTGGAGCAGGAATTCCAGCAAATCTGGCGTCAGATCGAGGCCGACAAGGCGGCTGGGTCGCTGGACCCGTCCGATGAGGGCAAGACCGACGAGGAACTGAAGGCCGAATACCGCAAGATCGCCGAGCGCCGGGTGAAACTCGGGCTCGTGCTGGCCGAGATCGGCCGCCGCAGCAACATTGACGTGACCAACGAGGAAGTGTCCCAGGCGGTGATGCAGCAGGCCAGGCAATACCCCGGCCAGGAACGGCAGGTCTTTGAAATATATCAGAAGAATCCGCAGCTGCTCGCCCAGCTCCGGGCCCCGATCTTCGAGGAAAAGACCGTCGACTACATACTCGAACTAGCCAAGGTCGCCAACAAGACGGTGGACCGGGAAGCCTTGTTCGCCGATCCGGAAGACTGAGACCTGTCGGGATCTCCCGACAAGCGTGTGGCGCGGACCTTGCGGTCAGGCTCCGGCGGCCAAATATGGCGATAACGGCGGTCCCGAGTCGCGGGGGCGCCCATGAAGCGTGCGAAGGACAGACATGCGCGATCCGATCGAACGGTACATGCAGCTCGTGCCCATGGTGGTGGAGCAGACGAGCCGGGGCGAGCGCGCCTTCGACATCTTCTCACGCCTTCTGAAGGAGCGGATCATCTTCGTCACCGGGCCGGTCGAGGACGGCATGGCGAGCCTAGTTACAGCGCAGCTCCTGTTTCTCGAATCAGAGAACCCGAAGCGCGAAATCGCTATGTATATCAACAGTCCCGGCGGCGTCGTGACGTCCGGCCTCGCGATCTACGACACCATGCAGTACATCCGCAGCCCCGTTTCCACGGTGTGCACCGGGCAGGCGGCCTCAATGGGGTCGCTGCTGCTGGCGGCGGGCGAAAAGGGGCTCCGGATATGCCTTCCTAACGCGCGTGTAATGGTTCACCAGCCGTCCGGCGGGTTCCGCGGCCAGGCGTCGGACATCGAGCGCCACGCCGAGGACATCATCGCCACCAAGAAGCGCTTGAACGAAATCTACGTGAAGCACACCGGCCAGCGGTACGAGCAGGTCGAAAAGACGCTGGACCGCGATCACTTCATGACTGCCGAGGAGGCGCAGGCCTTCGGCATCGTGGACCGGGTCTATGAGAAGCGTGAAGCCGCCGAGGGGGCGGGCGGGCACTGACAAGGGACCGCCCGCAGACCCGGGGAGTCGGCCGCTTGCGGCTCGCTTCTTGCTATGCTCGTATCGGCAAACGCCCCGAAGGGGTGTTGTTCGGCAGTTGGTGAACAGTTTTGTAAGGGATGGCGCGCCAGTCTGGGGGCGCATTCGGGTGATCGGAGTTGCTGGTCTCCGCCATCCGTTCGGGCCCCGGGGCGTCATCACGGCGCGTTCGCGACCCGCCAAGGAGCGCATATGAGCAAGAGCACAACCGGCGGTGATTCAAAGAACACCCTGTACTGCTCGTTCTGCGGCAAGAGCCAGCACGAGGTGCGCAAGCTCATCGCGGGCCCGACCGTGTTCATCTGCGATGAGTGCGTCGAGCTGTGCATGGACATAATCCGCGAGGAGCACAAAACCTCGCTCGTGAAGTCCAAGGAGGGCGTGCCCAGCCCCCGCGAGATCAAGGAAGTTCTCGACGATTACGTGATCGGACAGGACCACGCCAAGCGCGTGCTCTCGGTGGCGGTGCACAACCACTACAAGCGGCTGAACCACGCCGCGAAGAACAATGACGTCGAGCTGGCGAAGTCCAACATCTTGCTGATGGGCCCGACAGGCTGCGGCAAGACCCTGCTCGCCCAGACGCTCGCGCGCATCATCGACGTGCCGTTCACGATGGCCGACGCCACCACGCTTACCGAGGCCGGCTAT
>CAZGYQ010000109.1:0-8331 GCA_964530695.1 uncultured Caulobacteraceae bacterium | reverse complement strand
GTGAAGGTGATGCAGTCCATCGGGCAGATGTCGACGCAGGCGTCGCACTCGATGCAGGCGGGCGCGCTGAACACGGTCTGCACGTCGCAGTTGAGGCAGCGCTGCGCCTCCTTGAAGCCGAGCAGCGGATCGAAGCCGAGCTCCACCTCCGTCGACACGCTCTTGAGCGCGATCGCCTTGTCCTGCTGCGGCACCTTGTAACGCTGGTCGTTGGCGATGTCGTTGTCGTAGCTCCACTCGTGGATGCCCATCTTCTGGCTGACCACGGTGACGCCCGGCGGCGGCCGATCCTCCACATCCTCGCCGTCGAGGAACTTCAAGATGGAGACCGCCGCCTCGTGACCGTGCGCGACGGCCCATATGATGTTCTTGGGACCGAACGCCGCGTCGCCGCCGAAGAACACCTTCGGGTTGGTCGACTGCATCGTCTTTTCCGAAACGACCGGCATGCCCCACTTGTCGAACTCGAGGCCCGCATCGCGCTCGATCCACGGGAAGGAATTCTCCTGGCCCACCGCGACGAGCACGTCGTCGCACGCGATATGCTGATCGGGTTCGCCCGTCGGGACGAGAGACCGCCTGCCCTTGTCGTCGTATTTCGGCGCGACCTTCTCGAACACCACGCCCGTGAGCTTGCCGTTCTTGTGCGTGAACTCCTTCGGCACGAGGAAATTGAGGATCGGGATGTCCTCGTGCATCGCGTCCTCCTTCTCCCAGGGAGACGCCTTCATCTCGTCGAAGCCGGAGCGGACGACGACCTTCACGTCCTGCCCGCCGAGGCGGCGCGCGGTGCGGCAGCAGTCCATCGCGGTATTGCCGCCGCCGAGCACGACGACGCGCTTGCCGACTTTCTCGATGTGGCCGAACGAGACGCTGGCGAGCCAGTCGATGCCGATATGGATGTTGGCGGCGGCCTCCTTGCGGCCGGGCACGTCGAGATCGCGGCCGCGCGGCGCGCCGCAGCCGACGAACACCGCGTCGTAGTCCTGCGCCAGCAAGCCTTTCATGCTCTCGACGCGCTCGCCGAGGCGCATCACCGGGCCCATCGCCGCGACGTAGCCGACCTCTTCGTCGATCACCTCTTCCGGCAGGCGGAAGCGCGGAATCTGCGTGCGGATGAAACCGCCGGCTTTCGCCTCGCCGTCATAGACGTGGACCTCGTAGCCCAGCGGCGCGAGATCGCGCGCGACAGTCAGCGAGGCAGGCCCCGCCCCCACGCACGCCACCTTCTTGCCGTTGCGCGGCGCAATCTTCGGCAGCAACGCGGCGATGTCGCCCTTGTTGTCCGCCGCGACCCGTTTCAGGCGGCAGATCGCCACCGGCTCGTCCTCGACGCGCCCCCGCCGGCAGGCGGGCTCGCATGGCCTGTCGCACGTGCGCCCGAGCACGCCCGGGAACACGTTGGACTTCCAGTTGATCATGTAGGCGTCGGTGTACCGCCCCGCCGCGATCTGCCGGATATACTCCGGCACCGGCGTGTGCGCCGGACAGGCATACTGGCAATCGACGACTTTATGAAAGTAATCCGGACCGCTGATGTCCGTGGCCTTCAAGGCGCTTCCCCTCTGGTGAGCGCGTCAATAAAAGCCGGCGCGCAACATTATTGCGCACACTTTAGAGCCGGGCGGACCGGGGCGGCAATGCCTTTCGGGGCGTCAAGCAGTCAGTTGGTGATCGCCCGCTTCAGCGGTTTGGTCACCAGGACCTTGTGGAAGGCTTCGTGATTGGCGCCCGACAGGATCGCCGCGCCAAGCCCCGCCATGATCAGCGCGAACACGACCAGTTCCGTGTACGGGCGACGGCGGGCGAAGCGCGCCTCGGATCGGCGTTTGCCGTGGCTCCGGCCTTCGCCGTTGGCGCGGGAGATTCCGATCATGAGCGTCCAGTCCAACCCTGAAGGAGAACGTGCGAAATTAGCCACGTCCAAACGCCTTCAAGCAAGTCACGGGCCACGGAGGTGAGAGCCGGTCGCAAGACCCCCGGGCTGGCCGTCGCTCGCTCGCCTAGAGAATGTAGCGGCTGAGGTCGGTGTTCTTCGCGAGATCGCCCACCTGCCCGCGCACGAAATCGCCGGTCACGGACACGGTCTCCCCGCCCCGGTCCGGCGCGGTGAAGCTGACCTCGTCGAGCACGCGCTCGAGCACGGTCATCAGCCGGCGCGCGCCGATGTTCTCCACCGAGGCGTTCACGTCGGCGGCGATCCCGGCGATCGCGTCGATGGCGCCCTCGTCGAAATCAAGCCGCACGCCCTCGGTGGCGAGCAGCGCCACATATTGCTTGATCAGGCTCGCCTCGGGTTCGGTGAGGATGCGGCGGAAATCCTCGCGCGTGAGCGGCTTCAGCTCCACGCGGATCGGCAGCCGCCCCTGCAGCTCCGGCAGCAGGTCGGAGGGCTTCGACACGTGAAAGGCGCCGGACGCGATGAACAGGATATGGTCGGTCTTCACCGGCCCGTGCTTCGTCGCGACGGTCGTGCCCTCGATCAGCGGGAGCAGGTCGCGCTGCACGCCCTCGCGGCTGACGTCGGCGCCGCCACGCTCGGCCTTCGAGGCGATCTTGTCGATCTCGTCGAGAAAGACGATGCCGTCCTCCTCCGCCGCGCGCACGGCTTCCTTGGTGACGGCCTCGTTGTCGAGCAGCTTGTCGCTTTCTTCCTGGATCAGCGGTGCGCGCGCGTCGGCCACCGTCGTGCGCACCCGCTTCGAGCGCGCGCCGAACGCCTTGCCGAAAATGTCGCCGAGATTGATCGGGCCGCCGGATCCTCCCATCCCGCCCGCGCCTGTCGGCAGTTCGAGCATGGCGGGCGGTGCTGTTTCGGTGAGCTCGATCTCGATTTCGCTCGCTTCCATCTCGCCGTTGCGCAGGCGTTTGCGGAACGAGTCCTTCGTTGCGTCGGACGCGGAGGCGCCGACCATCGCGACCACCAGCCGCTCTTCCGCCGCCATCTCCGCCCGCGCGCGCACTTCCTTGCGACGCTTCTCGCGCGTCATCGCAATGGCGACCTCCACGAGATCGCGAACGATGGAATCCACGTCGCGGCCGACATACCCGACCTCGGTGAACTTCGTCGCCTCCACCTTCAGGAACGGCGCGCCCGCGAGCTTCGCCAGCCGGCGCGAGATCTCGGTCTTCCCGACGCCCGTCGGCCCGATCATCAGGATGTTCTTCGGCGTCACCTCCTCACGCAGACCTTCCGGCAGTCGCCTGCGCCGCCAGCGGTTGCGCAACGCGATGGCGACAGCGCGTTTCGCGTCGTCCTGACCGACGATGTAGCGGTCGAGCTCGGACACGATTTCACGGGGCGAGAAGTCGGTCATTCGTTTTTCCCAGCCCTCCCCCGCCAGCGGGGGAGGGAAATGCGAGCGGAGCGAGCGAGGGTGAGGGCCCGTGAGGGGATGAGGCTTCTTCGTCTCACGGACCCTCACCCTGACCTTCGCTCCGCTCTGGTCTGTCCCTCTCCCGCCAGCGGGAGAGGGTTAAGAGTGCAACATCTCCACCGTCAGATTCCGGTTCGTGTAGACGCAGATGTCCGCCGCGATGCTCATGGCTTCGCGGGCGATGGTCTCGGCGTCATCGACGTGGCTGTAGAGCGCGCGCGCCGCCGCCAGCGCATAGTTGCCGCCGGAACCGACGGCGACCACTGCGTGTTCGGGATCGAGCACGTCGCCGGCGCCGGTGATGACGAACGTCTCCTTCGTGTCGGCGACGATGATCATGGCTTCAAGCCGCCGCAGGAAGCGGTCCGTCCGCCAGTCCTTGGCGAGATCGACCGCCGCGCGGGCGAGCTGGCCGGGGAACCGTTCCAGCTTCTGCTCAAGCCGCTCGAACAGCGTCAGCGCATCGGCCGTAGCGCCGGCGAACCCCGCTATCACCTTGCCGTCGCCCAGCGGGCGCACCTTGCGGGCGTTGCCCTTCATGATGGTGGGGCCGATGGACACCTGCCCGTCGCCCGCGATGACGACCTTGCCGCCCTTGCGAACCGCCAGGATCGTCGTGCCGTGCCATGTCTCTTGGGAGCTCATGGGCCCTGAGGTGGCGCCTCGAGCGCCGCCGATCAAGCCACCCGGTTCAGGCCGCCCGGCTCAGGCGGCGCCGCGCTGGGCGACGGCGGCGCGCTCGGCGTTGAAGCGCAGGAATTCCGGGGCGGGCATGGCCGCGCCCCACAGGAACCCCTGCCCGATCTGGCAGCCGCGGCGGCGCAGGAAGTCTGCTTCCTGCTCGGTCTCGATGCCTTCGGCGACGACCTTGTAGTCAAGCGACGCCGCCATCGCGAGGATCATCTCGATGATCGCCGGGGCGTGGCGATCCTTGGCCAGCGCGCGCACGAACTGCTGGTCGATCTTGATGATGTCGAACGGCAGCCGCGTCAGGGACGCAAGCGAGGAGTGGCCGCAGCCGAAGTCGTCGAGCGAAACCTTCACGCCGAGGCTGCGCAGCGGATCGAGGAGCCTGAGCGCGCGCTCGGGATTCTCCAGCGCGACCGATTCCGTGATCTCAAGCTCCACCCTGTCCGGCGACAGCCCGGCGTCGGCCATCGCCCGCATGATCTTGTCGGTGAAGCGCTCATCGGCGAACTGCAGCGGCGAGATGTTGATCGCGACCGACAGCGGAAAGCCCTCGCGCGCCCAGTCCGCCGCTTTCCAGCAGGCGTCGCGCAGGATGATTTCCGAAATGGACCCGATGAGGCCGTTCTCTTCCGCCGCAGGGATGAAGCGGCCGGGCGACACCATGGTGCGATCCGGCTTCACCCAGCGCGCCAGCGCTTCAGCGCCGAGGACCCGCCCTGACAGCAGGTCGACCTTCGGCTGGAAATAGGCCTTGAATTCGTTGCGTTCGAGAGCGGCGCGCATTTCACGTTCGAAGGCGAGCTGCGCGTGCGCTTCGCGATCCAAAGCCTTGGTGAAGAACTTCATGCGCCCGTTCTCGCCGCGCGCAGCACTCAATGCGAGCATGGCGTGGCGAATCGCGGTGTCGGCGTCGACGCCGTCCTGCGGCAGGATCGCCGCGCCGATGGCCGCGCCGAGCACGAGCTTGTGTTCGCGCCAGTCGAAAGGCTGGTTGAGCGCGGACGCCAGAAGCTGCGCGAAGCGCGCGGCATCTTCCGCGCCGCGGAAGCTTGACGAGAGAATGGCGAAGTCGCCGCCGCGCAGGCGCGCGAGCTGGCTCGGCTGCGCGACGCAGTGCTCGGTGCGCACCATGCGATCGATCGCGCGCACCGCCGAGGCGAAGCGGTTGACGATCCGCGTCAGCAGTTCATCGCCGGCGTCATGGCCGACGGCGTCGAAGATGCGGTCCAGGCGCTCCAGCCGGACCACGAAGAGTCCGCCGGTTTCGCCCTGGCAGGACGTGAGAAAATCCGTGACGTCACGCGTGAAGCGCTCGTGATTGGGCAGGCCGGTGGCGCTGTCGCTGTAGGCCATCCGCTGCAGCCGGCGGATCGTCATCTGGATGCGCTCGCCCATCCGGTTGACGGCATGGCCAAGCGCCTCCAGCTCGTCGCCGGTCTTGCACACGATCGGGTCGGCCGAAAATTTCTCGCCGAACGCCTCGGCGAAAGCCGTCAGGCGGTGCAGCGGCTCGGAGATCGAGCGCGCCATGAACCAGGCGATGAGCGCCGCAAGCGCGCCGAAGCCGAAAAAGAGACTCGCGACGAACGCGGCCGTGCCCATGGATGCGTGTTGAAGCGCCCGCCGCTCCGCCGCGACATACACCCGGCCATCCTTCATCGGCGCCTCGACGACGAGGATGTCCGCGCCGACGTCGTCGCCCCGGGCGAATGTCCCTATCGCTTCGCGGAAGGCCGGCGCGCCGTGGTCGGCGAGCACGCGATCGGCGGCGACGATGCGCAACCCCCTCGGTTCGGCCGTCGTATCGCTGACCACGAGTTCGAGCGAATTGGCGGTGTCGATCTGCCGGGACTCGCGCCCCGCGAGGTCCATCTGCGCCGCGATCGCACGCGCCTCCCGGCGCAGCACGTCGGTTGCGTGCCTGCCGGCGTTCACGCGGTCGTTGTTCCAGACGGTGAAGACGACGCCGGAGCCGAACACGAGGAACAGGCCGCAGAAGGCAAGCACGAACCGGGCGGTGAGACCCGGCCTCTTGCGCTCCCTTGCGATCGGCTGTCGCCCCTCGGACATGGCGTCTGCACTTCCCGGATGCGTGGGCGTCCTTCCGTTTCCGCATCCAGGAGACGGCGCCTTGCATGCCGTTGTGGTGTGCAAAGATTTAGGATGACCTAAATCTTGCCGTCATCATTGCAGACGCGTATGATTTACTGCAGTTGATCAGTTCATTTCTTGTTAGGCCGAGTGAAGAAGATGCGTACGGCGAAGATAGCGCGCGCGACGAAGGAAACTTCCATCACCGTCAGCCTCGGGCTCGACGGTGACGGGACCGCGCGGATCGCCACCGGCATCGGCTTCTTCGACCACATGCTTGAAAGCTTCGCCAGGCACGGCGCGTTCGACCTCGCGGTCGAGGCCAAGGGCGACCTGCACGTCGACATGCACCACACCGTCGAGGACGTGGGCATCTGCATGGGCCAGGCGTTCAAGGAGGCGCTGGGCGACCACAAGGGCATCCGCCGCTTCGGCCACGCCTACATCCCGATGGACGAGACGCTCTCGCGCGCGGCCATCGACTTCGCCAACCGCCCGTACCTCATCTGGCGCGTCGAGCTGCCACGCCCGAAGCTCGGCGAGATGGATACGGAGTTGTTCAAGGAGTGGTTCCAGGCGTTCGCCATGCACTCCGGCGCCTGCCTGCACGTGGAAAACCTCTACGGCGAGAACACGCACCACATCGTGGAGTCGTGCTACAAGGCGCTTGCCCGCGCCGCCCGCGCGGCCACGGAGATCGATCCGCGGCTTGCAGGTGCGACGCCCTCCACGAAAGGCGTTCTCTGAGACCGTGCCCAAAGACGCCAAACAACGCGTCGCGCTGATCGACTACGGCTCCGGCAACGTGCGCTCCGTGGAGCGCGCGCTTGCAGCGGCAGCGGAGCGGAGCGGTCGCACATGCGACGTCCGCCTCACGCGCGATCCCGATTTCGTCGCCGCCGCGGACTCCATCGTGCTGCCGGGGCAAGGCGCCTTCGCCGCCTGCATGCACGCGCTGGAAACCGACGCCCCCCTTCTCGCGGCGATGACCGAGGCGGTGCAGACACGCCGCGCGCCCTTCCTTGGCATCTGCGTCGGGATGCAGCTGCTGATGACCACGGGGCTCGAACACGGCGAACACAAGGGCCTCGGCTGGATCGACGGCGTCTGCCGCGAGCTGGAAACCACCGAACGCCTTCCGCACATGGGATGGAACGAAGTGACGCCGGTCCGGCCGCATCCAGTCCTCGACGGATTGGCCCCGCATCGCCATATGGTGTTCATGCACTCCTACGTCGTCGAACCCGCCGCCCCCGAGGCTGTCGCCGCCGTGTCGCAGTACGGTGTTCAATTCGCCTGCGCGATCGCGAGGAACAACATGATCGGCGTCCAGTTTCACCCAGAGAAAAGCCAGACGGCGGGCCTCGACCTGCTCGCACGATTCCTTGCATGGCGGCCCGCATGATCCTCTTTCCCGCCATCGACCTGAAGGACGGCCAGTGCGTGCGTCTGCGCGAGGGCCGCATGGACCGCGCGACCGTCTTCAACCGCGATCCCGGCGCACAGGCCGCCGCATTCGAGGAGCAGGGCTTCAAATGGATCCACGTTGTCGATCTCGACGGCGCATTCGCGGGCAAGACCGCCAACGCCGGCGCTGTGGCGCGCATCCTTTCGTCGGTGCGCATTCCCGTGCAGATCGGCGGCGGCGTGCGCAATCTTGAATCCATCGCCTACTGGATCGACGCCGGCGCCACGCGCGTGATCCTCGGCACAGCGGCCGTCAGGGATCCCGCCTTCGTGCGCGAGGCCGCGCGCAAATATCCCGAACGCATCGCCGTCGGCATCGACGCACGCGAAGGCCGCGTCGCGGTCGCCGGCTGGGCGGAACAGACCGAACTCGACGCCGTCGAACTCGCGAAGAAGTTCGAAGGCGCCGGCATCGCCGCGCTGATCGTCACCGACATCGGCCGCGACGGACTGAAGAAAGGCGTCAACGTCGACTTCACCGGCGCCATGGCGGACGCGGTGAGCATTCCCGTCATCGCCTCCGGCGGCGTGCGCGACGTGAACGACATTCACGCCCTGCGCGAACGGCGCGGTCGCGCGATCCACGGCGCCATTCTCGGCCGCGCGCTTTACGACGGCGATATCCGCCCAGACGAGGCGCTCGCGGCGGCGCATGATTAGGATGGGTTCGACCCTCGCCCCCATCCCCCGCTTCGCGGGTACTTCC
>CAZGYQ010000108.1:0-8366 GCA_964530695.1 uncultured Caulobacteraceae bacterium | reverse complement strand
GCCTTCGCCTCGTCGCGGTCGAACAGGTAGCCTTCCAGGAACAGCACCGACGCGCTCTCGATCAGGTCGCGGTCCACATCGTCCACGTTCAGCAGCGTCGAGGCGCCGAGGAAGGTGTTCATGGCGCGCTGGCCATCGGGCGTGACGGCGATGAGGCAACGCGCGGTCGCGGGCTGGCCCGGGCGGGGCGGGGTCTCGTAGCGGACGCCGTCGGCGCGGAAGGCGCTGGTGAATTCGGCGCCGAGCTGGTCGTCGGCGACCTTGCCCATGTAGCCGGCGCGGCCGCCGAAGCTGGCCACGCCCGTCATCGTGTTCGCCGCCGAACCGCCGGGCGCGATCACCTTCGCGGGAAAGAGGTCCGTAAGCGCAATCGCACGCTCCTCGTCGATCAGCGTCATCGACGCCGGCACGAGACCGTGGCGCTCGATGAACGGGTAGTCGACCTGGGCCAGGACATCGACAATGGCGTTTCCGACGGCGACGACGTCGTAGGCGGCTCGGGTCATGTGGTTTCCTTCAAAGACCGCGCCTTCTGGCGTGCGGCGGGGCTTCGCGCAAGCAATTGCGCCCGCCGGACGGGGCGGGCATGGTCCGCCCCCATGCGACAGACCCTCGCACCGATTCTCGCGATTCTTCTCGCGGCCTGCGCCAGCGCCGGCCCGGCCCCCATCTCCTCCGGGACGGCCGGTCCGCGCGTGCATGGCCGTACGGCGCCGACTGCGCGGCTCGATGTGGCCAACGCGCTGGCCAGCGCCGGGGCGGCGAACGCGATCACCACCGCCCAGGCCCGCGCGCTGTTCGGCGCGCCTGACGTGGAACGCCGCGACGGCGCCGGCGCCTTGCTGGTCTGGACGACGCCCGGATGCGCCTTCACGCTCGGCTTCGCCAATGACCGGCTGAAGCTCGTGGAGCCGGGCCCGCGCCGCACCGGCGACCGGGCGCCAAGCATCGGGGAATGCCTCGCGGAACTGCGCGCGCGGCCGGCGGCATGACCTTGCGCGTCGCCTATCTCACAAGCGCGAGCTGGCGCGGCGGCTTCGTGCCCGAAGGCGAGCTGCCCGGTCTGGACGCGCCCGATTTCGCGATCCTCGTGCCGGTCGCGGCGGAGAAGGGGATCACGCTGGAGATCCGCCGCTGGGATTCGCCGACGCTCGGCGAGGAAGGCTTCGACGCGGCGATCGTGCGCTCGACGTGGGACTATGCCGATCGCGCCGGTGAGTTTCTTGACCGGCTCGACGCGCTCGATCGCGGGGGCCTGCGCGTGTTCAACGCGCCGTCCGCGCTGCGCTGGAATGCGCGCAAGACCTATCTCGAAGAACTCGCCGCAAGGGGCGCGCCGACCATCCCGACGATCTGGTCCGATACGGTGGACGCGACGATCGTTGGCCGCGCGTTCGATGCGTTCGAGGCGGCGGAGCTTGTCATCAAGCCGCAGCTCGGCGCCGGCAGCCGCGACACCATCCGCCTGAAACGCAATGGCTGGTGCGCATCGGATCTCGCGCTCGCGCCGCGCGACGCGGTGATGATCCAGCCGTTCCTGCCGGCGATCGAGACGGAGGGGGAACGGTCGCTGTTCTATTTCGGCGGCAAGCCTGCGCACGCGATCCGCAAACGGCCGGCGGCGGGGAACTGGTACGCAAATGTCGATGGCGCGCGGTTTGAACGCAGCGCGGCGACGCAGGCCGATCGCGCCGCCGCGGAACAGGTGCTGGCGCTGGCGCCCGAGGGCCTGCTCTATGCGCGTATCGATCTCGTCGACGGCCCCGATGGTCGCCCGCGGCTGATCGAGCTGGAAGCCATCGAGCCCTATCTCTTCTTCGCCTTCGCGCCGGAAGGGGCGGGCTTCTTCGCCGACGCGCTCCTCGCCGCCTTGCGCTGAGCGCCGGTCTTCTCCTTGTAAAGGCAGAGGTCCTTCACCGGACACACAAGGCACTTCGGCGTGCGCGCGACGCACACATAACGCCCGTGCAGGATCAGCCAGTGATGCGCGCCGTGGAGATATTCGCGCGGCGTGATTTTCAGCAGTTGCTTCTCGACGGCGTCGGGCGTCCTGCCAGCGGCGAGGCCCGTGCGGTTGGCGACGCGGAACACGTGCGTGTCGACAGCGATGGTCGCCTCGCCGAAGGCTTCCGCCAGCACCACGTTCGCCGTCTTGCGGCCGACGCCGGGCAGGGCCTCGAGCGCGGCGCGATCATGGGGAACCACGCCGCCGTGCTTCTCGATGAGCTGCCGCGAGAGCGCGATGACGTTGTTCGCCTTGTTGCGCCACAGGCCGATGGTCTTGATGCGGTCCGAAAGGCCTTCCTCGCCGAGCGCGAGCATTTTCTGCGGCGTGTCGGCGATCTGGAACAGCGGCCCGGTCGCATGGTTCACGCCCTTGTCCGTCGCCTGCGCCGAGAGCGCGACGGCGACAAGCAGCGTGAACGGATTCACATAGTCGAGTTCCGTCTTCGGCTCCGGCCGCGCCTCGGCGAGACGCGCAAAGAGCGCGGCCGCCGCCGCGCGGGTGAGCTTCCGGGCCGTCATTGCGCTGCCCTGCGATCGTCGCGCCTTGCTCTCGCCGGAATAAGCGCCATCATCACCTCATGAGCCCACGTTGGGAAACCGTCGCGACGCCGCCGCAGGATACGGGACCTGCGTACATCGACGCCGTCCTTACGCCCCATCGCTCGCTTTCGGGCAAGGCGTTCGTGCGCATGCTGTGGGTGTTTTCGTCGATGAATGCGGCGGTGGCGGTCTACTGGACGCTGCGCGGCGCGTGGCCGGTGCTGGGGTTTCTGGTGCTCGACGTCGCGCTTTTCTGCCTTGCCTTTCACGTGAACTACCGGGCGTCGCGGGCGTTCGAGCGTGTCCGCGTCGGCGCCGACGCGCTGCATGTGACGCGGCAGCCCGCACACGGCGCTGCGCGCCACTGGGTTGTGAGCCCGGCGTGGGCGCGGGTGGAGGATCGTCCGGATGCAGTGCGTATAGCTGCGGGAGATCGCGCGATGCTGGTGGGCGCGTTCCTGTCGCCGCCTGAGCGGGGAGATCTCGCGCGCGCGCTGCGCGACGCCATCGCGCGTGCGCGAAACGGCGGATCCCGGGGTCAGAGCCCCAGCACGTCCTGCATCGAATAGACGCCGGGCTTCTGCGTCGCCGCCCACAGCGCCGCGTGCACGGCGCCCTGCGCGAACAGCGAACGGTCGCCGGCTACGTGCGTGAAGCGCAGCGATTCCGATTCCGCGGCGAAGATCACTTCGTGTTCGCCGACGATGCCGCCGCCGCGCACGACCGCGAACCCGATTCCGCCTTCCGTCCGCGAACCCGTCACGCCCTCGCGCGGCTCAAGCCTGAGGTCATGCAGGGATTTGCCGCGCCCAACGGCGGCGGCCTCTCCCAGCATCAGCGCCGTGCCGGACGGCGCATCGACCTTGCGGCGATGGTGCGCCTCGACGATTTCGATGTCCCATTCGGGACCGAGGCGCTCGGCGGTCTGGCGCACGAGACCCGCGAGGATGTTCACGCCGAGGCTGAAGTTGCCGGAGCGCACGATGGCCAGGCGCTTGCCGGCGTCCGCGATCGCGGCGTCGGTTTCGGCCGTCATTCCCGTCGTGCCGATGATGGCGGCGCGGACGCTGGTTCCACCAAGCGCGGCGAGCGCGGCTTGTGTCGCGTCCGGCGTCGAGAAGTCGATCCAGACGTCGGCGTCCTTGGCGGCGCGCGCCGGATCGTCGACGATGGTCACGCCGGGCGCGATCTCGGCGCCGAGGATCGGCGATCCCGCGCGCGCGCTGGCGCCGACGATGGCGATGTCCGTGCGCTGCGCCACGGCGTGGGCGAGCGCGGCTCCCATGCGGCCGGCGGCGCCGGCGATCGCGATCCTGATGGTCATGGACGCGGTGGTAGCAGAGTGGCGTCCTGCGATGAACCCGTTCCCGTCGTCGGCTGCGCCGGCCCACGCGGAAACACGTAGCGATGGAAGCCGATGAACGTCGCCGCCGCCGCCGCGGCGAGCAGTGCGTACGCCGCGTACTTCACGAGCCCGTCAATCTGCGTCGCATCGACGAACAGCGCCTTGGCGAAAGCGCCAGTCGCCAGCGCCGCTGACGCGTAGCGCAGCGTCGGCGCCTGACGGAAATAGGCGATGGCGAGCGCGGCGACCGCGGCGAGCGCCAGCACGGCGGAATAGGCCGCATGCTCCGGCGGGCCGATCTGCGCGCTGGCGACCGCCGCTGGATGAAAGGCGTGGCGCACGGCGAGCACGGCCCAGGCTACGCCCGCCACGGTCGACGCGGCGCCGGCCGCCTGCGCCACGAACGATGAGCCCATGCGGCTGCGCAGCGTCGCGTATCCCGCAAACAGCGCCGCGGGGAGGGCATAGGCGAGAAGAAGCGTGTTGAAGAGCGGCGGCCCATCGACGCTTGCGGGGGCGGAGCCCCACCAGGGCGCCAGAAGGATGAGCCCCGCGAGCGCGAAATGCACGAGCGCGGCAAGGAATGTGAGCCGTTCGGTCCAGTGCAGCAGCGGTCGCGCCTGCGCGCCGAACCGCCACGCGGCGGCGATCGCGATGAGCATCCAGACGCTCGTGTGTGCGCCCGCTTCCCACAGCGAGGCGTAAGGCGCGCTGAGCACGCCGCCGTTCGCGAGATGACGGATTTCCGCCCACAGGAACGCCAGCGCCAGCGCGACCAGCGTGATGCGCAGCGCGACAGTCACCTGTCCGAGGTAGCCGGCGGGTCCGCCCGCAAAGAGCCGTGCGCCGACCCAGACGGACGCGATCGCGACAATGAATGTCGGGGCCAGCGAGTTGAGGAAGGGCGTTGGCTCCACCGGCGCCAGCGCAAGGACGAACGGCGAAAGCAGGATCGCCGTCACCACGGCGAGAAGGATCGCCGCAACCCGCGCGGGCGGCAGGGCCAGGCGCTTGTCGAGCCACGCGAGCGGGATGAGCAGAACCGCCACGCCCGCCGCGAGACGCACCTGATCAAGCGCGAACACGCCGGCCATCGCCGCGCAGGCCGCCGCAGCCAGCGCGAAAGCGCCCGTCGCCAGCGGCGCCTTCGACGCGCCGCCGACAGCATGCGCGATCCGATCGAGCGCAACCGCGTTGAAGGCGGCGAGCGCCAGCGCGGCGAAGCCCCAGCCGAGCGGCTGGTCGATGGCGCCGCCGAGGCGTGCGTGCGCGATGAACAGGGCGAGAGCCGGCAGGAAGGCCGCGACCAGCGCGCCTGCGCCCGGCGCCGGGTTCCGGGCCATCATGGTCCAGCCGCCGACGCTCGCGACAAAGCCCAGCGCGCCGGCGTAACCGGCGTAGGCGCGCGCAGCGCTTGAGGTGTCGATTTCCGGCCAGAGCGCGAGCGCGGCCGCCGCGCAGACGCCAAGGAGGAGCGGGGCGGGCGTCAGGCCCGCGCGCCAGGCGGCCGCGCCTGCCGCAAGGCCGCAGGACGCGACGAGTGCGAAGACCGCCGGCGCCCCGAAACCGTGCGCATTGGCGAAAAGCCAGACGAGCGCGGCGCCTGTTCCGGCGATCGTCGTCAGGCCGATCCACACGGCGTGCGTCGCAGGAACGGGCAGGCGTTTCACCGCGCCCGCGTCATCCCACGCGTAGGCGGCGCCGAGAACCGCGATCGCGACGAGATAGCCGGAAGCAGGGGAAACGCCCGACGGCGCAAACCAGCCGAACGTCCACCACGCCGACCAGCCGATCGCCGCGGCGGCGGCTCCCCAGCCGATGCCGAACCAGCGCTTGTGGCGCGACAGGGCGAACGCCCCCGCGCAGATGGCGAAAAGATAGGCGAAGATCGCGGTCGCGGGCGTGTCCGACGATCCCACAAGCGCGGGCGCCGCAAAACCGCCCAGCACGCCGAGCCACGCGGTCAGGCGGCCGTGCCACAGCGACAACGCGAACGTCGCCAGAGCGCACGCGCCCATGAGGCCGATCGCGGCGGGCGGCGGCAGCAGCGCCAGACGCGAGAAGCCCACGAAGGTGATGCCGTAGGCGCACACGAGGCCGGCCGCCGCGAGGATCTTCGGCGTGTGGCGGGATTGAAGGTCCTGCGGCGGATGCGTGGTCACCCGGCGGCGCAGGACTTCGGAGCCAGCGATGAGGCCGGCGGCCATCACGTAGCCGAGCAACAGCTGCGACGCCTGATTGAAGTAGCCCTGGTTGTAGGCGTTGTTCAGGAACACGATGACGGCGAGCGCGATCGCCGCGCCCGCGCCCCAGAGCACCCATGTCCCGAGATCGAGCGGTTCCGGCTGCGCGGCGGGCGCGCCTTTCGGCGTTCTCGCGGCGGGGACCGGAGGCACCGGAAAGATCGGCTCGATGGCGCGCGCGGGCATGGCCGCGTGCGCGACATCGCGCGGCTGCGACGGGAGCGCTGGCGCGGTCGGTCGAACAGCAGGCTGGGGCAGGGCCTGGGGCAGGGGGCCATGCCCAGCGAGCGCGGCCTCAAGCGCATCAATGCGCGCCTGCTGTTCGATCAGCGCCTTGCGGTAACGTTCAAGACGCAGGAAGGCCAGAACACCAAGGACAAGCCCTCCGGTGTAGATGCCGAGACCGACGAGGCCGAGAACAAGGTACTCCAAGACTTCCCCCGACGGGCGAACGACTTGCTGTCATCCACGCCACATCATTGATTGGCCTGAAGTTATGCCCCGTCACCGTCCGGGAGTCTCGCCTCCACCCTCGAAAAAGCGCTTCATCATGTCGAAGAAGCCGTGCGTCTGGGGATCGGTCTCGACACCGGATTCGGCGGCGAACTCATGCAGCAGCTTCTTCTGCTTGGACGTGAGGTTCATCGGCGTCTCGACGAAGATCTCGACGTGGAGGTCGCCGCGATCGTTGGCGCGGCCCTGCAGGCGCGGCATCCCCTGATGCTTGAGACGGAAGCGCCGGCCGGTCTGGGCGCCGGAGACGATGGTGAGGCTCTGTTTGCCGCCGTCGATGGTCGGCACCTCGATGTCGCCGCCGAGGGCCGCCTTCGTCATCGGCACCGGGATGCGGCAGAAGAGCTCCATCCCGTCGCGTTCGAACAGCTTGTGCGCGCGTACCGAGAGGAAGAGGTAGAGATCCCCGGGCGGGCCGCCGCGGCCGCCCATGTCGCCCTCGCCGGAGAGCCTTATGCGCGTGCCGTCCTCGACGCCGGCTGGAATTTTCACCGAAAGCGTGCGCTCGCGCTTCACCCGTCCGCGACCGCCGCAGGCCTTGCACGGATTGCGCACCATCGTCCCGCGCCCGCCGCAGGCGTGACACGTGCGCACCACGCGGAACATGCCCTGCGACGCGCGCACCTGGCCTGAGCCTGCGCAGGTGCTGCAGGTTTCCGGATGCGTGCCGGGCTCCGCGCCGGTGCCCGTGCAGACCTCGCACGACATTTCGCGCGGCACGACGATCTCGCGTTCGAGCCCCGAAAACGCCTGCTCCAGCGTGATCTCGATGTCGTAGCGCAGGTCGCCGCCGCGTTCGGGGCCGTTGGGACGGCGCCCGCCGCCCTGGCGTCCGCCGAAGAGATCGCCGAACGCATCGCCGAACACCTCGTTGAAGATGTCGGAGAAGTCCTGGTATCCGCCGCCGCCCTGCGCGCCCTCGAACGCGGCCTTGCCGAAGCGGTCATACTGCGCGCGCTTTTCGGGGTCCGAGAGCGCGGCGTACGCCTCGTTGATTTCCTTGAACTTCTCCTCGGCCGCCTTGTCGCCCGGGTTCTGGTCCGGGTGATATTGCATGGCGAGCTTGCGGTAGGCGGACTTGATCGCCGCCGCTTCCGCGTTCCGCTGCACGCCGAGGATTTCGTAGTAGTCGCGCGACGTCATGCGTTCTGCCCGCCAGAATACGGCCCCGGCTTGCGCCGGGGCCTAACCTTGTCAGGCGCTCTTCTTGTTCTGGCCGTCGACTTCCTCGAACTCGGCGTCGACGACGCCGGGCTCGTTCGGCGAGGAATCGTCGTCGCCGCCGCCGTCCTTCTGCGCCGCGTACATGGCCTCGCCGATCTTCATCGACGCCTGCACGAGGGCCTGCGTCTTGGCGGCGATATCGCTCATGTTGTCGCCGGGCAGCACATCCTTCAGCGCCTGGATGGCCTGCTCGATGCCGGTCTTGTCGGTGGCGGAGATCTTGTCGCCGTTTTCCGCGAGCTGGCGTTCCACGTTGTGGACTGTCGCCTCGCCGGCGTTCTTCGCCTCGACCAGTTCGCGGCGCGCCTTGTCGTCCGATGCGTGCTCCTCGGCGTCCTTGACCATCTTCTGGATGTCGGCCTCCGAGAGACCGCCCGACGGCTGGATGCGCATCGACTGTTCCTTGTTCGTCGCCTTGTCCTTGGCGGACACTGAGACGATGCCGTTGGCGTCGATGTCGAAGGTCACTTCGATCTGCGGCATGCCGCGCGGCG
>CAZGYQ010000107.1:0-8600 GCA_964530695.1 uncultured Caulobacteraceae bacterium | reverse complement strand
CGCGCGCAGAATACCTACCGTGGCCTCGTGTCGATCCACGCCAAGGCCGCGAACGCTCGCAATTTCACCCAGTGTGACTCGCTGCTCATCGGCGACAAGTGCGGCGCCCACACGGTGCCGTATGTCGAGGCGCGCAATGCAAGCGCGAAGCTCGAACATGAGGCGACGACGACGAAGCTGTCGGATGATCAGCTCTTCTACATGCGCCAGCGTGGTATTCCCGAGGAGGAAGCGGTTGCGCTCCTGGTGAACGGCTTCGTGCGCGACGTCCTGCAGCAGTTGCCGATGGAATTTGCGGTCGAAGCGCAGAAGCTCGTCGCCGTCAGTCTTGAGGGGAGCGTGGGCTAGTGCTGTCTGTATCCGATCTTCACGTATCCGTCGGCGGGACGGAAATTCTCCGGGGCCTGACGCTACGTGTGCCCGCCGGCGAAGTGCACGCGATTATGGGGCCGAACGGGGCCGGCAAGTCCACGTTGTCCTACGCCGTCACCGGGCGTGACGGGTACGATGCGACCAGCGGAAGCGTCACGCTGGACGGCCGCGATCTTCTCGCCATGTCGCCGGAGGAACGGGCGACCGCCGGCCTGTTCCTCTCCTTCCAGTACCCCCTCGAGATTCCGGGGGTGCCTACGATGACGTTCCTGAAGGCCGCGCTCAATGCGCAGGCCAAGGGCCGCGGCGAGACGGAGCTGAGCGCAACGGAAATTCTCAAGCGTGTGCGCGCGCGCGCCGACGAACTGCGCATCAGCGCGGACATGCTCAAGCGCCCCCTCAATGTAGGGTTCTCCGGCGGCGAGAAGAAGCGCCTAGAGATCCTTCAGATGATGGTTCTGGAACCGCGCTTCGCCATTCTCGACGAGACCGATTCCGGCCTCGATATCGATGCGCTGCGCATTGTCGCCGATGGCGTGAACGCCCTGCGCGCGCCGGATCGCGCGATGCTGGTGATCACCCACTACCAGCGCCTGCTCGACTACATCCGGCCCGACAAGGTGCATGTGCTTGTCGGCGGGCGCATCGTCGATACCGGCGGGCCGGAACTCGCGCTCGCGCTCGAAGAGGAGGGGTACGACAAATACCTCGCCGCGGCATGAACGGACCTTCGCCAATCGTGTTGCCGACGCGGCGCGTCGAGGCATGGAAGTACTCAGACCTCTCGGCGGCGCTGAGCGGGGTCGCATTGCCGGCGGCCCGCGAGGGCGGCGATATCATCGAACGCCTCGCGGGCGTTGTGTCCGAGCTGAACATTTCTCCCGGCGCGACCGCGCTCGAGGTCGACCGGTATGAGGTCGCCGCACTGGATGCGCGGGCGTTCTCCGTCGACGTCGGCGAAGGCGCCTCGCTGACCCGCGTCGTCATCCAGTCGCGCAGCAACGGCGTGCCGTTGTCCACCATTCGCGTGCGCCTCGCAGCCGGCGCAACGTTCCGGCAATTCGTTCTCGCCGAAGGCGCGAGACTGGCGCGGATCGAAACCCACGTATCGGTCGACGGCGAGGGCGCGACGGTCGAACTCAACGGCGTCTATCTAGTCGGCGTTGGCGCGCATGCCGATCTCACGAGCACGGTGAACCACGCTTGCGCCGGCGGCGACACACGGCAGCTGGTAAAGGGGGCGGCGCGGTCGCGGGGCCGCGGCGTGTTCCAGGGCCGGATCCTCGTGTCGCCGAACGCGCAACACACCGATGCACGCCAGAATCACCACGCCCTCCTGCTCGAAGACGGCGCGGAGGTTTTCGCTAAACCCGAGCTCGAGATCCACGCCGACAACGTTCAGTGCGCGCACGGTAATACTGTCGGCGGTCTGGACGCAGACGCGCTCTTCTACCTCCGGCAACGCGGCGTTCCGGAGACTGAGGCGCGGGCGCTGCTTGTGGAGGCCTTTCTGGTCGAGGCCATCGGCGCAGGCTTGCCCGAAAATCTGCATAACGAAATTCTCGGTCGTATCCGCACATGGCTTGGGGCGACACCATGAATTTTGACGCCCGCGCGGCGCGCGCGCAGTTCCCCATCCTTTCGCGTCAGGTACACGGGAAGACGCTCGTCTATCTCGACAGCGCCGCGTCTGCACAGAAGCCAGACGCTGTGATCGACGCGATGGCCGGCGTCATGCGGCACTCGTATGCAAACGTGCACCGTGGTCTCCACGCGCTGGCGAACGAGACGACCGAAGCCTTTGAGGCCGCGCGCGCAACCGTTGCGCGCTTCATCAACGCGCCTTCGCCCGAGACGATCGTGTTCACCAAGGGCGCGACCGCGGCGATCAACATCGTGGCCGCAGGCCTCGACATCCGCGCAGGCGACGAAATCGTGTTGTCGGTGATGGAGCATCACTCCAACATCGTGCCGTGGCACTTCCTGCGCGAGCGCAAGGGCGCCGTCCTGAAGTGGCTCGACGTGAGCGACGATGGCGAGATCGATCTTGGCGCGCTGGATGCGCTGATCGGGCCGCGCACAAGGATGCTCGCCCTGACGCACATGTCCAATGTGTTGGGCGCGGTGACGCCTGCGATGGAGGCGATCGGGATCGCGCACACGAAACGCGTTCCGGTCCTGCTCGACGGTTGTCAGGCCGTCGTGCATGGTGCGGTCGACGTCCAGGCTCTTGACGCGGATTTCTACGCGTTCTCGTCGCACAAGCTCTATGGGCCCACCGGGATCGGCGTTCTCTACGGTAAGCCGGAGCGTCTCGCGGCGCTCGCGCCCTTCGAGGGCGGCGGTGAAATGATCGAAACCGTCACGCAGGATCGCGTCACCTACAACACGCCGCCGCATCGCTTCGAGGCGGGCACGCCGCCGATCATCGAGGCCATCGGCCTGAAAGCCGCGATCGACTGGCTCGCCTCACTGGATCGCGCCGCCGTCGCTGCGCACGAACACACCCTGCGGGATCGTCTGACGGCCGGTCTGCGGGAACTCAACTGGATCAAGTTGTATGGCGATGCGCCGGACAAGGGCGCGATAGTGGCCTTCAATATCGAGGGCGCGCACCCACATGATGTCGCGCAGATCGTCGATCGCCACGGCGTCGCGATCCGCGCCGGCCATCACTGTGCGCAACCCCTGATGGCGCGTCTGTCCGTGGCGGCGACGGCGCGCGCGAGTTTGGCGCTCTACAATACTGCCGAAGACGTGGACGTTTTCCTCGATGCGCTCGTGAAAGCGCGCAAGATGCTGGCCTGAGACATGACGATGACCGAGACCGAAACCACACTTCCGAAGGCGGAACTGGATCGCCTCACCGACGAACTCATCGCGCAGTTCAAGACCGTGTTCGACCCGGAAATTCCGGTCGACGTCTACGAGCTCGGGCTCATCTACAAGGTCGATGTCGATGACAACCGGCACGTGGATATCGAGATGACGCTCACAGCGCCCGGATGCCCTGTCGCTGGCGAAATGCCCGGATGGGTGGAGGAAGCCGCGCTTCGTGTCGAGGGCGTGACGTCGGCTAAGGTGAACCTCGTCTTCGATCCGCCGTGGACGCCGTCGCGCATGAGCGACGAAGCGAAACTCGAACTGAACATGTTGTGAGAACCTGCAATGGCGCGCGCGAGACCTAAAGTCGTGACCCTGACGGACGCAGCTGCGGATCGCGTGAAGGCGATCATGGCGACGTCACAGAAGCCCTATCTGCGTGTCGGCGTAAAAAACGGCGGCTGCGCGGGGATGGAGTACGTCATGGAGTACGCCGACGCGCCGGAGCCTCTCGACGAGATCGTCGAAGACAAGGACGTGAAGATCCTGATCAAGGCGAACGCGGTGCTGTTCCTGATCGGCTCGACGGTCGACCATGAAACGACGAAGCTTGCGTCGAAGTTCGTGTTCCGCAACCCGAACCAGACGGACGCGTGCGGCTGCGGCGAAAGCGTGACGATCACACCCGCTCAGCAAGATGCGTGAGACTGCGGCGCGACTGCAGCTGACCCGAACCGAACGCGTTCCAGACCGTCAGAGCCCCGTGAAGTTCGCCGGGCGTTTCTGTGCGAAGGCGGTGACACCCTCGATGAAGTCGGCCGTGCGTCCTGCGTCGCGCTGGGTGAGGCGCTCCAGGTGGAGCTGTTCCTTCCAGTCGTTGTCGAGCGACGCCCAGGCGATGCGGCGGATCATGGCGATTGACGCCGGGCCGTTGGCGAGTTCCTTCGCGAGCGCCTTGGCGGCCGTCAGCAGCTCGGCGTCAGGTACGCAGCGATTGATCATGCCCCACTCAAGAGCGGTTTTCGCGGGCACCTTTTCACCGAGCAGCATCATTTCCATGGCGCGCGCGCGACCGACCGCGCGCGGCAGCAGATATGTGGAGCCGCCATCCGGGACGAGGCCGATCCGGCGGAAGGCTTGCAGGAAATAGGCGCTGTCGCCAGCGACGATGAGGTCGCCCATCAGCGCAAAGGAACAACCGACGCCGGCGGCCGCGCCGTTGACGGCGGTTACGAAGGGAATAGGCAGATCCCGCAACAACGTTACCAGCGGATTGTAGGTGCTCTCAAGCGCAGCGCCGGCGTCAAGCGGCTCGTCGGATTTTCGCGCGAGCGGTCCGCCGCCGGAGAGATTGGCGCCGGAACAGAAGCCGCGGCCTTCGCCGGTTAAAATCGCCGCGCGGGCTTCGACAGCCGCCCGTTTGAACGCTGTGGTGAGTTCCTCGGCCATGTCCACGCCGGCGGCGTTCATTGTCGCGGGGTCAGCCATCGTGACGATGGCCACGCCATCTTCTAGCGCGTAACGGACCAATGGCATGACAGTCTCCTCAATTGCCAGGAGAGTAGGGCGCCCCGCGCCGAGGGCCTAGTCGTCACGCAGCGTCAAGCGCTGCCTGGTCGGCTTCGGTCGTTACGCGATTGCGACCGGTCCGCTTGGAGACATAGAGGCAGGCGTCGGTCCGTTCGATGAGCGACGTGGGCGTCTCGTCGAGGCGCGCTTGCGCAAGTCCGGAGGACACCGTGATGCGACCAAGATCCTCTCCGGTCGACTTGCGGACCAGGGACTTGGACTCAATCATCTGGCGGATTCGCTCAGCAAGCGCCCGGGCGGGGCCAAGCGAAATGCGCGGCATGACCAGTGCGAATTCCTCGCCGCCGTATCTGGCGGCCAGTCCACCGGGCGGGGTGAAGCGTTGCAGGGTCGTTGCGACAAAGCGGATGATCTGGTCGCCCGTCTGGTGTCCCCATGTGTCGTTGAAGCGCTTGAAGTGGTCGATATCGCACATCAGCAGGCACAGCGGCGTGCGCTCGACTGTCGACTCGCGCAACCGGGACCGCAAGGTTTCATCGAAAAGTTTCCGGTTGGCGAGGCCAGTCAGGCTGTCCGTCATCGCTTCCGCTCGCACCTGGCGGAGCGTGCGTCGCATGCCGTCCATCTCGGCGCTCGATTTCTGAAGTTGCGAACTCAACTCGCGGTTCTGCTCGGACATCTTGAGTGTTGCGTTCGCGATCCCCGATATCACCTCGCGCAGGACATCGACGCCGGCGTCATGCTCGAGACGCTTTGCGGCCGAGTCCAGCTCGGCGCCATAGTCCGACGCATGTTCGCCAGCCGAACTGATGGTGGCGATGACGCTGTTCAGTTCACGGGCGATTCGCTCGCCTGTTTCGACCATTTGCGCCGTCAGCCGGGCGTTTGAGAAATATTTGTCGTGCAGCTGCCGGTTTGTTTCGTCGGTGAACACCTCGCCTTTGGCGATTCGCGCATCGATTTCCTGGCGAAGCTCGGAGAGCGAGCCCAGCCTGTAGGCAAGCCAGACCTCATAATTTTGCGCAGAGGGCCTGACCTCGTGCGTTCCCATGGTGTTGATCGTGTCATGCCCAAGCGCCAACGCCTCAGGGATTTGCAGGGTCGACAGGCAGTTGGTCACGGCGAAGGGTCCTACCGGACTATTGATGCTGCGCGGACTTTAGGCTGCCGATGGTGCATGAGAGGTAAACAAAAATAGGCCAAATGCCCTAGCGGAAGCGCTGGATCCAATTGCGGTCAGCCAGCCGACCGGCCTAACGTGGCGGGAAATGGCTGCATTTCTGTCCAGGAGGGTGTCCGATGAACGCAATGACCAGTGTGGCCGGCGAAGACGCCAAGCGGCGTATGGGTGAAGTACTGGCCCGCCAAAAGGCGGCTCATGTCCGAGAGGGCGCGCCGTCGCAGGCGATTCGTGTCGACCGGTTGAACCGTTGCATCGCGCTTCTGGTCGATCACGGCGAGGAATTCGTGGAGGCCCTCAACTCCGATTTCGGTGCGCGCTCGAAGGATACGAGCCGACTGACCGACATCGCCAGCTCCATTGGGCCTTTGAAGTATGCGCGGGACAATCTCGGCAAGTGGATGCGGACCGACAAGCGCAAGGTGGAGGCGCCGCTCAACATGCTCGGGGCCAAGGCGGAAGTGCGCTTTCAGCCGAAGGGCGTAATTGGCGTGATCAGCCCCTGGAACTTCCCGGTCAATCTCACTTTCGCGCCGCTGGCGGGTGTCCTCGCAGCCGGCAATCGCGCCATGATCAAGCCGAGCGAGCTGACGCCCGCCACCTCGGATGCGATACTGCGTCTGTTCGATCTTTACTTCGACGAAGAGGAGATCGCGGTGATCACCGGCGGGCCGGACGTCGGCGGCGCGTTCGCGGGCCTTGCGTTCGATCACCTCGTGTTCACGGGCGGCACTTCGATCGCCTACCACGTCATGCGGGCAGCCGCGGAAAACCTCACGCCGCTGACGCTCGAACTCGGCGGCAAGAGCCCGGTGTTCGTCGGCAAGTCCGCGGACATGGCGAAATCCGCTGCGCGGATCATGGCAGGAAAAACCCTGAACGCCGGACAGATCTGCCTTGCGCCCGACTATGTGATGGTCGCCGAAGACCAGCGCAACGCGTTCGTCCAGGCTGCGACCGGCGCTGTCGCCAAGATGTATCCGACCCTCAAGGACAATCCCGACTATACGTCCATCATCAACCAGCGGCACTACGACCGCATCCGCGGCCTCGTGGACGATGCGAAGGCGAAGGGCGCCACGGTGGTCGAGATCAATCCTGCCAACGAGGATTTCAGCCAGCAGGAGCACCGTCGAATTCCGCCAACGCTGGTGCTCGACGCCACCGATGACATGAAGATTATGCAGGACGAAATCTTCGGGCCCGTGATGCCGGTAAAAACCTACAAGGGCATCGACGATGCGGTGGCCTATGTGAACGCGCACCCGCGTCCGCTTGGCCTGTACTTCTTCGGCGAGGACGAGGCGGAGCAGGAAAAGGTATTGAACGGCACCACTTCCGGCGGCGTCACTGTCAACGACGTGATCTTCCACGTGGCGCAGGAAGACCTGCCGTTCGGCGGCGTCGGCCCGGCCGGCATGGGCGCCTATCACGGCCGTGACGGCTTCCTTGAGTTTTCGCACAAGAAGGCGGTCTACAAGCAGATCAAGAGCGAACTGCTCGCGATGATGCGCCCGCCATATGGCGATGCATTCCGTAGGCAGGTCGCTGCGCGTACGAAGAAGTAGTCAGCTCTCCGTCGGCTCGCGGCGCGGCGCGCTGCGGGTGAGGAAGGCGGGCATCGCGTCGCCGAAGCCGAGCACGGGCGCGCGATCGCCGTTGTCGCGTTGGCGCGGGCGGGGTTCAGTTGATTCGCGGGGACGGCGGCCTTCGCGCGGCTCGCGCGCCTCGGACGTCTCCGGGGTCGGTCGGCCGTCCCGTGCGGTCTCGCGCGTCGGTTGATCCTCCCGCGGTGCGCGCTCCGGGCGAGGGCGGCGTTCCCGGCGCGCGGGCCGCTCAGCTGCTACGACGCCGTCTGCCTCGCCTGCTTCGACCTGCTCGACCGGTTCGGTCGAAGCCATCGGACGCTCGGGATCGCGCTTCCGGAACCGGTCTTTTCGTGAACTCCGTTCGCGGCGCAACTCTTCCGCACGACGTCCACGACCGCCGGTATCGCCGACGTCGCCGAGACGTTCCGTCGGAACGCCTGCAATCGTCACCGGCTCGATCTTCTGTCCGATGAGTTTCTCGATCGGTCCGATGGTGCGGCCGTCTTCCGGTCCGACGAGTGTATACGCCTCGCCCGAACGCCCGGCGCGGCCGGTCCGGCCGATACGGTGGACGTAATCTTCGGCATGACGCGGCGGCTCGAAGTTGAACACGTGGCCGACGTCCGGGATGTCGAGCCCGCGGGCGGCGACGTCCGACGCCACCAGCAGCTTCAGGTCGCCGGCGCGGAAGCGGTCGAGAGTCTTCGTGCGCAGCGACTGGTCGAGATCGCCATGGATCGGCGCTGCGTCGAAGCCGTGCCGAGCAAGCGATTTGGCGACGACATCCACGTCCGTCTTGCGGTTGCAGAAGATGATGCCGTTCTTGATCGGCAGAGATTGAAGCACCGCGCGCAATGCTGCCCGGCGCGTGCGCGGATCGCCGCTAGGTATCGGCACGACGCGCGCGGTGATCGTCGATGCAGTAGAGGCGGGCCTGGAGACTTCGACCTTTACCGCGCCCGACAGGAACTGGTCCGTCAGGCGCTGGATTTCCGGCGGCATGGTTGCGGAGAAAAAAAGCGTCTGACGCGTGAACGGCGTCATCTTGAAGATGCGCTCGATGTCCGGGATGAAGCCCATGTCGAGCATGCGGTCGGCTTCGTCGA
>CAZGYQ010000106.1:0-8682 GCA_964530695.1 uncultured Caulobacteraceae bacterium | reverse complement strand
CGAAAAGTACTGCAGCAGCATGAATGGCGCGACCCGAACGAAGCCGGGCAGCTCCTTCTCGTAGAGCGCCTGCTTCTTGCCTGAAAAATTGCTGCTCCAGCCGAGTTCACGGCGCATCACGCGCCTGACGGCGGCGTCATCGTTGTAGGTCGGGTAGAAATAGAGCTCGTTGAAGGCGACGTTGCGGGCGTCGAAGAAGCGCGGGTTCTTGACGAGGTGGACGACGTAGTTTGACCACCACTTCTCCAGCCTGAACGGCCCATTGACCTGGATGTTCGCGGGCTTCACCCAGTCGTCGCCATACTTTTCCACGACGTGCTTGGGCACCGGAAAGTGCGTATAATGCTTCAATAGGCCAGGCAGGTACGGCGCCGGGTGCTCAAGCGTCATCTCGAGCGTCCGCTCGTCGAGCGCGCGCACGCCGATTTCCTCGACGGGGACCGCGCCCTCCTTGGCCTTCTGAGCGTTCCTGATCGCGTAGGTGACCTGCGCATACTCGGCGATGGTGTTCGGATCGAGAATCCGGCGGAAAGCGTACTCGAAATCGTAGGCGGTGCAGGGCATGCCGTCCGACCATTGCGCGCGGCGCAAGTAGAACGTCCACGTCAAGCCGTCCTCGCTGACCTCCCATCGCTCCGCCATGCCGGGGACCGGTTTGGCCTCGGCATCTTCGGTTGTCAGGCCGGTGAACATCTCGCCGATGATCCGGTTTTCCCACTGCCCCGACGCCTTGTGCGGGTCGAGCGACAAGGGTTCGGCCTGGTTGCCGATGTCGAGGATGCGCCGCTCCACATCGAGGCCGACCACCGAGCCGCCGCAACCCGCCGTCAACGCGGCCGCGCCGCCTGCGCAAATCACGGTCCGCCGGTTCGTCCAGGTCATCGCGCGTTCTCCACCAGCCGCTGCGGGCATGGGCTGACATCCAGCCGGGACACACTAGAGTGCGCCGACGATTTCAGGGAGGGGCCCATGCGTCCGTTGTTTTTGTCACTGGCCGCGCTGCTCGTGGGCGCCGGAACCGCGAACGCCCAGCAGTCGCCTTCGTCTCCAGGCTTCCGCCCCCCCGGGGTCATGGCCAAGGTGTACGCATGCGCAGAGGTGGCAGAACCGCAGGCGCGCCTTGCATGTTTCGACGCCGAGATCGCCGCCCTGAAGGCCGCGGAGACTAGTGGACAATTCACAGCGGTCGATGCGGCGCGTGCGCGTCAGATACAGCGGGAGTCGTTCGGATTTCACTTGCCGAGCCTTCCTCAGCTAGGCTTGGCGCCGTCTTCGCGCTCGCCGGAAGGCGCGGCCCAACGGGATGACCTGAACTCCCAGGCGATGAAAATCGCTCGAGCTGGCCGTTTTGATGGACGCCCCTCGTTCATCATGGAAAACGGGCAGATATGGGTCGTGATCGACACTGCGGACAATCGCCACGCCAAGGCGGGCGCCAATGTCACCATCCGCAAGGCGGCGCTCGGCAGTTTCCTGATGTCCGTGGAGGCCGGCGGCCGCGCGTTGCGGGTGCGACGCGCGCAATAGCGACGGCGCTAGAGTATCCGTCTATGAGCGCCTCGTCGCTGCCGGCAAACCCGCCAAGGTCGCCATCGTCGCCGTCATGCGAAAACTCGTCATACTCGCCAACGCCCTGCTAAAGGACGGACGGACCTGGGCGCCGAAAATGGCTTGATCAAGACGCATACTCTAGGACGCTTTCGCGAGCGCGTAGATGGAATCTATGCAAGGCGCGCCGATGCATTCGACGCGCCCGATCTTAACAAGACGCACCATGTGCGCGAGCACCGAGTGGCACGCTGCGGGATGAAGTTTCTTGTCCACTTCGGCGTACATCACCGGCACCATGGCGCGTATCGTGTTGCGCCCCTGACGCAGCTGTTCGACGATCTGTCCCTCGCGGGCGACCCGGTGATCGAGATAGGCCTGTACGAATCCGCGCACGTCTTGCGTGATCGGCGGGCCGTGCGTCGGCCAGAGCGCATAGTAGTTGCGGTCGCGCACCTTCACGAGGCTTTCGAAATAGTCGTTCATGTCACCGTCCGGCGGACTGATGACCGTCGTCGACCAGCCCATGATGTGATCGCCGGGGAAAAGCGCGTTCTCTTCCTTCAAGGCATAGGCCATATGGTGCGAGGTGTGGCCCGGCGTCGAAACCGCCTCGATCGTCCAGCCCTTGCCCCTGAAGATCTCCCCGTCCTCGATCTCTACGTCGGGACGGAACGAGAGGTCATCGCCCGCTTCCATGCGCACCTCTGAATCCGTCGGAATGACGGGCTCGCCGCAGGCGTAGATCTTGGCGCCGGTCGCTTCCGCCAGCGGACGTGCGGCGGGCGAGTGATCCATGTGGCCGTGCGTCACGAAGATGTGCGTCACGGTTTCGCCTGCCAGCGCGGCGATCAGACCGTCGACATGCGTCCGCTCATCCGGCCCCGGATCGATGACCGCAACCTCGCCGCGCCCGATCACATACACCCCAGTGCCCATATAGGTGAACGAGCCAGGGTTGTTCGCGACGATGCGGCGAATGAGCGGGCTGACCTGCTGGGGCACGCCATACTCGAACGTCATTTCGCGTACGAAGGGGATCTTCACGGCCATTCAGTGTCCTCGGTCGGTTTGCGCCGCGCCAGTCACGAACGCACGGAAGGCGCGCGCCAGGACCCGGGTGGCGTCAATCTTTTCGGCCAGGGGAAGCGCGATCGGCGGTCCCATGTCCGTCTTGTTGGCGTCGACGATGTATAGTCGCCCCTCTTTGGCGTCCCGGAGCACGTCGAGCCCGCCCCAGTCAAGGCCGAGAAGCCGCGTGAACTCAGCTATCGAACTGAGCTCGGCTTGTGAGTAGACGTCTTCGGGACGGGCGGCCACAACTTCGACGTTCGCATTGGCGAAACGCTCCGCAACCCGTCGGCGCTTCAGGAAGACGACAGGGGGGCGGCCGCCGACCGTGGGCGTACGGATGTCCTCGACGAGTTCGGAGCGCCCGGCGATACGGTTGTCGACCACACGCTGATACACACAACCGGCCCTGGCGGATGTCGGACAAGTAACAACGCGGCCATCGTGAGCGCCGTTCTCTTCCGATTTTTCGACGGCTTCGCCAACGTGCGTCGCCGGATCGACGGCGAGCGAATAGCCGAACGCCTTCTCGAACGCGGCCGCCACCCGGCTCTTGGACACGTCATTGCATCCGAAGTTGACCAGTCGTCCGCGTGCATGCGTCGGCGGCGCGACAGGGGCCGGCCGCGTCACGTCCTCAAACTGCATCACGACGTCTGCGCGCGCGGCGTCGTCCGTGAAGCGCGCGCCAGCGAGCCGGAGGACCGGCCAGATCAGATACCACGGCCTGGGCCGGTCCGGCGCAAAAGCGATGGAGAAGCGTGCTCCCGGCTCACGCGGCGCCCGTCTGACGGCGAAGTAAAACTCAAACCATGTCAGCACGTCGCCGCAGATGGCCTTCGAGAATGGAACGATCGCTCCGGTCTTTTTGACCCGGAGGCGTCCCCACTCCCAATCGAAATCGCTGATCCAGTTTATGTCCGCCATGAAGTTCCGCGCCATTAACGACGTGGGCGGAATACGCGGGCGAGGCCGCTTCGTCCACCGCAGCGGCGCGCGGATTGCATTCCGCGGAAGAATGCTCGCGTTGGCCCTCGACTTGCTGCTTTTTGTGACCGACCGGTGCCGCACCGCCGTGCTGGCCGTGTTCGCGATAGCCATTGGCCGCCTTGGGCTGGCGCTTGCCGGCGTGGGCGTCTGAGGCTCACGCGCCCCGAAGCGCCCGCAGCATCGCCGCCATCGGCCCCAAGTCGTATCCCGCGCCGCGCGCGGCCTCGATTGCGGTGTCTGGCGACATGGCGCCCGACTTGACGCTCGCCATCGCCCAAAGTCTTACGGATCGCGTGCCAGATCGGCAATAGGCGAGCACCGGCCTGGGCGCTGCCTCCAACACCTCCTCCAGCGCCGCGACAGCCGCCGGCGACGGATCGCCCGCGACCGGGATCGCAAAGAAGTGGAGCCCGCACGTCTGCGCCGCCCGCTCCGAATCGGCGCTTGGCAGCTGTCTGTCCTGCTCGCCGTCGGGCCGGTTGTTCACCAGCGTCCTGAATCCGGCTGCCGCTGCAGCAGCCACGTCCGCCTCCTCGATCTGGGGAGCGACGAAGAAGTCGTCCGTCACGCGCCGAAAGTCGGTCATCGTCTCCTCCATCGAGGCCGCGTCGTTGACACGGATCGCTCCGCCGGAAAAGGTCGGCCCGTCTGAGAACTAGACCGAACCCGCCAACGGCCGGAAGGATCGCATGCTCGTTCAGATCGTTCGACGTCTGCTGATCGCGATCCCGACGATGTTCGTGATCATTGCGGCCGCCTTTTTCCTGATGCGCGCCGCGCCCGGTTCTCCCTTCAGTTCCGAACGCCAGGTCACCGCCGAAATCGAACAGCGCCTGCTGGCCGCCTACGATCTCGACAAACCCCTTGCCGAACAGTTCCGGCTCTATGTTGTGCGCCTGCTTCACGGCGATCTCGGACCTTCCATGAAATACAAGGACAAGGACGTCGCCGACATCATCGCGGAAGGCCTTCCCACCAGTCTCATCATCGGCGGCGCCGCCATGGCGCTTGCACTCCTCGTCGGCTGCAGCCTCGGCGTGTGGGCGGCGCTGCGGCAGAACCGGCCTGAAGACTACGTCGCGATGAGCTTCGCGGTTGCGGGGGTATGTCTTCCGCCCCTTGTCCTTGCGCCGCTCTTTTCTCTGGTCTTCGGGGTGCAGCTTGAGTGGCTTCCGACCTCGGGGCTCTACCGCGATCAGTACACTGTCAGCCACCTGATCCTGCCGGTCATCGCGCTGGCCTTGCCGCAGGTGGCGATTATCTCCCGATTGATCCGCGCCAGCATGATCGAGGCGATGCGGTCGAACGCCATCCGCACAGCGCGGGCGAAGGGCCTCCCGGAGTCGCAGGTCGTCTGGCGTCACGCCCTGCCGGTGGCGATGCTGCCTGTGGTGAGCTATCTCGGCCCTGCGATCTCGGCGGTGCTGATCGGCAGCTTCGTGATAGAAAAAGTCTTTCAGCTGCCGGGCATCGGCAAGCTGTTCACCGATGGCGCGCTGCAGCGCGACTACACGCTGGTGATGGGGGTCGTCATTCTTTACGCAGCGCTGATCATGTTCTTCAACATGATGTCCGACGTTCTCTACACCGTCCTCGACCCTCGTGCGCGGCGGAGCTGAGCGATGACGGAACTGGCCGCCAACGCATTTGCGCCAAGACCCGCGAAGGGTCGTTCGCTCTGGGATGATGCGCGCCGGCGTCTCATGCGCAATCCTGCCGCCGTCGTCGGCATGGCGGCGCTCGCGATGTTCACCGTCATGGGCGCAGTCGGCCTGCTCAACTTCGGTTTTCCCGGACTGCTCGGCCTGCATCCGGTCGACATGCTCTTTCGCGACAAGGTGGGTCTCGCGCCATCGCTCGACGCCGGTTTCATCCTTGGCACGGACACGGAGGGTCGCGACATGCTCGCGCGCATCCTGTTCGGCCTCGGCATTTCAATGGCGGTGGGTTTTGTCGCCACGGCCGTTTCGCTCGCCATCGGCGTGATCTGGGGCGCGACGGCGGGCTACGTGGGCGGCGGCGTCGACAGTTTCATGATGCGGATCGTCGATGCGCTCTATTCGATCCCGTTCATCTTTTTCGTCATCCTGCTGATGGTCGTGTTCGGCTCGAACATCTGGCTCATCTTCATCGCCATCGGCGCGGTCGAGTGGCTGACCATGTCGCGGATCGTGCGCGGGCAGACGATCTCGCTGCGGCAGAAGGAGTTCGTCGAGGCCGCCAAGGCCGGCGGCGCGTCGGGGGCGGCGATCATCTTCCGCCACATCGTGCCGAACCTGATGGGACCGGTGGTGGTGTTCGCCACGCTCAACGTGGCCCGCGTGATCCTGCTGGAGAGCTTTCTCTCCTTCCTCGGCCTCGGCGTGCAGGAGCCGCTGACGTCGCTCGGGAAGCTGATCGCCGACGGGGCCAACAACATGGACACCGCGCCGTGGATGATCGTGTGGCCAGCGGTGGCGATGTTTGCGACGCTGATCTGTTTCAACTTCGTCGGCGACGGATTGCGCGACGCGCTCGACCCGAAGGATCGTTAGGCCCAAAGGATCGCTAGGCAAGCACTTCAGTCAGGTCCGCGGCCGCTTTCCATCTGGGATGCGCAGCGCGGACATTCAACCGGTCGCGGCCTCGTTGAGACGCGTGTTGAGATCACCCTGGAAGGCGCGCACGCGCTTTGCGTTCATGCCGAGATCGCTGAGGCCCACCCGTGACACCGAACGCACGTCGATCACGGAGCCTGTGCCATCCGAGAGTGGACGGATGCGGACGGCTATGTCGTCGATGAACCCGAACCAGAAGCTCTGCGACTGCGCCTCGATGACGCCCGCGGCTGCGTCGCTCTTCGTGACCGTCCAGCCTTGCGCCTTTGCCGCGTCGAGGACGATCTGGAAAATGTCCGTCGGCGCCACGTCCGACACCATCGACTTGAGGTCGCCGTAGGCCTCTGCGTGCACCTCGCGCACCGCCTTGCCGCCGTAGGCGGGGAAGTTCGGCGATTGCGGGATGGTCGCGGTCATGAGGTCGAGCGGGTTGCCGCCGGGAACTTTCGCACGCGCATCCACCACGTCCTTTGAAAATCCCGGCGGATCGACGAGATCGGTCGACACGTCGTGGATCGGCGGGATGTCGGCGACGGCGTTTTTCACGTAGAGCGCGTAGCCGAGACCAGCTGCGGGAATGAGCACCGCGATGAGCGCGATCAGGCGGCCGCGCCGTGGCGCCACGTTCAGCGCCAGCAGCAGGCCGATGACGGCGAAGCCCAGCGCCCCGATCAGCAGCAGCGGCCCGAACTTGAAGGTCATCACGCCGAGGCCAAAGCGCCAGTCGATCAGGCCGAATTTCGTGCCCAGCGCCGCCGCGGCGAACCATGCCGGCGCCAGCAGGGAGAGAACGAGCGCCGCGCGCACCCAGAAACCGCGAACTCCGGCCATGGCGGCCCCCTGTTGATCGATCCAGACGCCGGACGGGTTACCACGCCGCCAGACACGAGGCGACCCGGCTCGCCTTTCCAGACGACCCGGGCCTCCCGCCCTAGCCTTTCACGCACACCACCTGCTTCAGCGTGTGCACGATGGACACAAGGTCCGCCTGCGCGGCCATGACGGCGTCGATGTCCTTGTAGGCCATCGGCGTCTCGTCGATCACGCCCACGTCCTTGCGGCACTCGACGCCCTCCGTCGCCGCAAGGTGATCCTCGACGGTGAAGCGGCGCTTGGCCTCGCTGCGCGACATGGTCCGCCCCGCGCCGTGCGAGCACGAGCAGAGCGCATCCACGTTGCCGAGGCCGCGCACGATGAACGACTTCGCGCCCATCGATCCCGGGATGATCCCGAGATCGCCAACGCGAGCCCGCACCGCCCCCTTGCGCGTCACCCACACACGCTCGCCGAAGTGGTCCTCGGGCTCCACGTAGTTGTGGTGGCAGTTCACCGCCGTCTTGCCGAGATTGAACGCCGGCAGGACGCCGTGCATGGCCTCGAGCGCCGACGCCATCATCGTCTCGCGGTTGGCGCGCGCATAATCCTGCGCCCACATCACCGCTTCGACGTAATCGGCGAAGTCGTCGTCCTCGCCTTCGACGAAGTAGGCGAGGTCGCGGTCCTGCAGGCTGACGCCCTTCCGCAAGATGGATTCGCGCGCCCGCTCGATGAAGTAGTTGCCCATCATGTTGCCGGTGCCGCGCGAGCCTGAGTGCAGCATCACCCACACGACATCGCGTTCATCGAGACAGATCTCGACGAAGTGGTTGCCGCCGCCGAGCGTGCCCATCTGGTTCGCCAGCTTGTCGCCGCGAATCTTCGGGTGCTTCTCGAGGATGCGGTCGAGACGATCCGCGAGCGTGCCGACCTTTCCCGCATTGCGCAGGCGCTGATCCGCACGGCCCGGACGCCGGTCGCTTTTCCAGTCGCCGCCCGGACCGTTGCCGACCGGGATCTTGCGTTCCAGTTCCGAGCGCAGCGGCAGCAGCGTGTCCGGCAGATCCTTCGCCGTGAGCGAGGTTTCCTGCGCCATCATCCCGCAGCCGATGTCGACGCCGACGGCGGCTGGAATGATCGCGCCTTTGGTCGGAATGACCGAGCCCACGGTCGCGCCGCGACCGAAATGCACGTCGGGCATCGCGGCCACGTGCGGCCACACGATGTCGAGCGCTGCGGTGTTGCGCAGCTGCTCGATGGCGGACGCCTCCACGGGCACCCCGGAAATCCAGGCCTTCACCTCGCGCCCGTGCGCGCGGATCACTTCGTATGTCATCACATCACTCTGATACCTGTTCCATTCGCCGGAAATGAAAAACCCTCCGCGAGCATCTGCCCGGGAGGGTGACGGCCAATCCGGCCGACCTTCGTTATGCGAAGCGTCTAGCCGACCGTTCCTCCACGCGCGCGCGCGCCGACCTGCCGTGATGGCAGACCGCAAGCGGTGCGATGATATGTTCCGGTCGACATTCTTTGCCTCATTGAGCCGCCGCAGACGTGCGACGACGGAGTGGTGCGTAGCAGCATTGTGTTGATGCGTCGATGATTTTTTACCGGGCGTGGGAGAACAGGACCGCGCGTCTTCAGACGCGCATGGGGC
>CAZGYQ010000105.1:0-8712 GCA_964530695.1 uncultured Caulobacteraceae bacterium | reverse complement strand
GCAACCGCCAGCTTTCCGCACTCAGCTCCCGTGAACAACCCGCTCAGACTCCACAGCTAGGTCGCGGATCGATCATCGAACTACGCAAGCTCGCGGGCTTGAGCTGATTTTCGCTCTCAATGGGTGGACGGCGCGCCCGGGATCAGGCCGCGACGGGCGAGGATGGCTTGCGCCTCCGCGCTGATGGCGGCGGGCGCGCCGCCGTTGGCGCGGGCGCGGCGGCGGGCGTCGGCGAGTTCGACGAGCGCTTCGTCCCAGCCTTCCGGGAACGCCGCTTCCAGCGTCTCGCGGGCGAAGCGCGCGGCGGCCGGGGATGCGCCGCCCGTTGAGGCTGTGAGCAGCAGGTCGCCGCGGCGGACGATCGCGGGCGTGTGGAAGTCGCAGAAGGCCAGCACGTCCTCGACGTTCACCAGCGTCTTTTCGGCGCGGGCGTCGGCGGCGATCTCGGCGGACTGCGCTTCGTCGAGGCCCGCAACCCACACCACCTGCAGGTCCCGCAGATCCTTGCGCGAAGGGTGACGGCGACGCAGGCGCGCGCCCGCTTCATTCGCGAGATCCGCATCCGGCGTTTCGCAGAACAGCAGCGGGTCGCCGCCGAGGTCGCGCAACTGGCGGAAGCGGCGCAGCGCAAGCGGGCCCTTGCCGATGACGGCGATGTCGGTCTGGGCGGGGTCAAGCGTAATTGGAATCATGAGTCTCAACTCGCGGCGGCGGTTTGTGCGTCGGGAAGTTCCGACAGACGGTGTTCGGCGGCGGCGCGTGCGAAGGCTTCGCCGATGAGCAGCAAGGCGGGCCCATCGCCGGCGGCGCCGGCGAGGAGATCGAGATCGTCGAGCGCGCCGCCGAAGGCGCGGCCGTTTCCGAGGGAGGCGCTTTCAACAACGACGGCCGGTCGCGCCAGCGGGACGCCGCGCGCCGCGAGGGCGCTGCGGACGCGCTCTGCGTCGCGCTTGCCCATGTAGATGACGGCGGTGTCGGCGGCGGCGGCGGCGTCCGCCCAGCGCTCGTCGGTATCAAGGCCCTTCGCTACGGCGGGCGTCACGAACACAACGGAGCGCGCGATCCTGCGGTGCGTGAGGGAGGCCATGATCCCGGCGGCGGCGGCGAAGCCCGCGCTGACACCCGGCACCACTACCACGGCGACATTCGCCGCGCGGCAGGCGTCGATCTCTTCCTGCCCGCGACCGAACAACATGGGGTCGCCGCCCTTCAGGCGCACGACGACGCCGTGACGCTGTGCTGCACGCACAAGAAGGCGGTTGATGAAACTCTGGTCCGTCGAGGGGCGATGGGCGCGCTTGCCGACGTTCAGCAGCCGCGCCCTGGTCGCCATCGCCAGCGTTTCGGGATCGACGAGCGCATCGTGGAGCACGATGTCGGCGGCAGCGAGCAGACGCGCGGCGCGTAGCGTGAGGAGATCGGCCGCGCCCGGCCCGGCGCCCACGAGATAGACGGTTCCGGTCATTGCTTTTTGGCCTTGCGTTCGGCGGCGGCGACCGCTTCCGCGCGGCGGCGGAAGATCGGCGCGTGACCGTCCGTGGCGGACTGGTACACCTCGCCGAAATCGGTGAAGGCGCGCAGCGCGTCCTCGGCGTCCTGGCCGGCGCGCAGCTGGAAAGCATCGAAGCCGCAGCGCGCCATCTGGAAGAGCTGGTCTCGCGCTACATCTCCTACGGCGCGAAGTTCGCCGGCATAGCCGAGGCGGCGGCGCAGCAGTGCTGCGGTGGACAATCCGCGCCCGTCGCTGAACTTGGGGAAGTCGACGGCGATCACCACGACACCGGCGAGGTGGCCGTCGAGCGACAGAGGATCGTCGCCAGCGAACAGCACCGGGGGCTGATTGCGTTCACCGCCGATCCAGTCGGCGAGCGGAACGAAGCCGTCCGCGCGCCAGTCCTTCTCGGCCTTCTGCTCGCCAGGCTTTTTCACGTAGGTGGCGATGCGTGCATCGCCCCGCCCGTGCGCGGTACTGGCTGGCGCCTTGGTCTCGAGGGCGACGGGCGCGCTCGCCTCGCCTGCCGCGATGAAAGGAGCGCCCTTGGCGTCGAGCTTGATCAGCACGCTCATGCCGCGGCCTTCGCTTCGGGATAGGCCGCAGCCTTGAAGGCCGGGACGCCGATGCGCGCAACAGTGTCGATGAAGCGCTCGCCGCTCGCGCGCTCCGCGAGATAGAGATCGATTAGCCGCGAGACGAGCGCGGGGATTTCCTCCGCCTTGACCGCCTTGCCGAGGATTTCGCCGATCCTCACGTTGGCGTCCGAGCGGCCGCCGACGAGCACCTGGAACCATTCCTCGCCGTTCTTGTCGACGCCGATGACGCCAATGTGGCCGACGTGATGGTGACCGCACGCATTGATGCAGCCGGAAATCTTGATCGCCAGTTCGCCGATCTCTTCCTGGCGATCTTCCAGTTCATTCTGGATTGCGAGCGAGAGCGGGATGGAGCGGGCGTTGGCGAGCGAGCAGAAGTCGCCGCCGGGGCATGCGATGATGTCCGTCGCCAGCCCGATGTTCGGCTGTGCGAGGCCCGCCGCGTCTGCATCCTGCCACAGGGCGAAGAGGTCGCGGCGCGCCACGTCGGCGAGAATGAGGTTCTGGTGGTGCGACACGCGGATCTCGCCGAAGGCGTAACGGTCCGCGAGGTCGGCCGCGGCGTCGATCTCAGCTGCCGTCGCATCGCCGGGCGCAGGGCCTACGCGCTTCAGCGACAGCGTCACTGCGGCGTAGCCGGCGCGCTTGTGCGCGGTCACGTTGCGGCGCAGCCATGCGTCGAAGCGGCGGTGCTTCACGCGCAAGTCTGACAGGTCCGCGTCCGCCTCGACGTCCGGCAGATAGGGCGGGTCGGTGAAGCACGCTGCAACGCGCGCGCGCTCTTCCTCGGTTAGCGTTGATGGGCCATCCACGAGATGGATGAAGTCGCTCTCGACCTCCTCGGCGAACTTGTCCGCGCCAATGGCCTCCACAAGAATCTTGATGCGCGACTTGTAGAGATTGTCGCGCCGGCCGAAGCGGTTGTAGGCGCGCATGATCGCTTCGGTGTAGGTGAGCATGTGCCGCCAGGGCAGATCCTCGCGTATGGCGATGGCGATGCGCGGCGTGCGCCCGAGCCCGCCGCCGACCTTCACGCGCAGCAGCACTTCACCGTCCGCGCCCTTGTAGACATCGAACGCAAGATCGTGGACGGCGGACGCCGCGCGATCATCCCTGGCGCCGTTGTAGGCGATCTTGAACTTGCGCGGCAGGTAGCCGAACTCGGGATGCAGCGTGGACCACTGCCGCATCATTTCCGCGTAGGGGCGCGGATCGACGATCTCGTCGGCGGCGACGCCAGCGAGGTGATCGGTGGTCACGTTGCGGATGCAGCTGCCGCTCGTCTGGATGGCGTGCATCTCGACGGTGGCGAGATCGGCGAGGATGTCGGGGACGCGCTCGAGCGCGGGCCAGTTGAGCTGGACGTTCTGGCGCGTGGTGAAGTGGGCGTAGCTCTTGTCGTACCGGCGCGAGATGTCGGCGATCATCCGCAGCTGGCGCGTGGACAAGAGACCGTAAGGGATGGCGATGCGCAGCATCGGCGCGTGGCGCTGGATGTAGAGGCCGTTCTGGAGGCGCAGCGGGCGGTATTCGTCCTCGCTCAACCGTCCGGCGAGGAAGCGGGCGGTCTGATCGCGGAACTGGGCGACGCGTTCATCCACGATACGCTGGTCGACGGCATCGTAGCGGTACATGCGTGCGCGGTTCCTGTCCGTCTGGGGCCCGGTCGATCTGGGGCAAGGCGACGGCCTGAACCTATGGTCGGGACGGTTCCGGACGCAGGCCCCGGCCCTTACCTGTGGCTCAAGCGGGGCTTGTCGCATGGATAGGCCATGGGCTTTACCGGTTCCAGCGCTCTGGAGAACAAGATGGATGGCCACACGACCCCCGCCCCGACAATCGCCGGCACGGCGCTTTACCATGCGACGCCGCCGGGCGGGCGCCACGAGACCGACGCCATCATCATCGGCGCGGGGCCGGTAGGGCTCTTTGCGGTCTTCGAACTGGGGCTCCTCGACATCAAGGCGCACCTCGTGGACGTGCTCGACCGGCCGGGCGGCCAGTGCGCCGAGCTCTATCCGGAAAAGCCCATCTACGACATTCCGGCCTGGCCGATTATCTCGGGCCAGGAGCTGACGGACCGGCTGCTCGAGCAGATCGCGCCTTTCAATCCGACCTTCCATTTCTCCCAGATGGCGACCGCGCTCGAAAAGGGCGAGGACGGCAAGTGGACCCTGACCACAGAAGATGGGACCGTGATCCGCGCGCCGGTGGTGATCATCGCGGCGGGCGGCGGCTCGTTCCAGCCGAAGAAGCCGCCGCTCAAGGACCTCGAAGCCTTCGAGGACGAGAGTGTCTTCTACGCGGTGAAGAAGATGGAGCGCTTCCGCGGCAAGAAGCTCCTCATCGCCGGCGGCGGCGACAGCGCGCTCGACTGGACGATCGCCTTGAACGGTGTCGCCGAGAGCGTGACGCTCGTCCATCGCCGCGACGACTTCCGCGCCGCGCCGCACTCCGTCGCGCGGATGCGGGAGCTGGTGGCGGCCGGCAAGATGCGGCTCGTCATCGGCGACCTGAAGGCGCTGAACGGCACGGCGCCAAAGCTTGAAAGCATCCGCGTCGAGGGCAAGGACGTGGCGGAGGACATTCCCGCCGACACGCTGCTCGCATTCTACGGCCTCACCATGAAGCTCGGGCCGGTTGCGGAGTTCGGCCTCAATCTCCACGAAAACCTCATCCCCGTGGACACCGAGAAGTTCGAGACCTCGACGCCGACCATTTTCGCCATCGGCGACATCAACTGGTATCCCGGCAAGCTGAAGCTGATCCTCTCGGGCTTCCATGAGGGCGCGCTGATGGCCCAGCAGGCGTTCCGTTACATCTATCCCGACAAGAAGCTGCGCTTTCAGTACACGACGAGTTCGTCGGACCTGCAGAAGAAACTCGGGGTGAGCTGACTGCCATGGCCTTCGCTTCGGTCATCGACGCCATCGGCAACACGCCGCTCATCCGTCTGAAACGGGCGTCGGAAGAGACCGGCTGCGAGATCCTTGGCAAGGCGGAGTTTCTCAATCCCGGCCAGTCGGTGAAGGACCGCGCGGCGCTCGGCATCATCCGTGACGCGGAACGGCGCGGGCTCCTGAAGCCGGGCGGGACGATCGTGGAAGGCACGGCGGGCAACACGGGCATCGGGCTGGCGATGGTCGGCAATGCGCTCGGCTACCGTTCGGTGATCGTGATGCCGCGCACGCAGGCGCAGGAGAAGAAGGACGCGGTGAAACTTCTCGGCGCCGAACTCGTCGAGGTCGACGCCGTCCCCGCGAGCGATCCCAACCACTACGTGAAGTTTTCTGGTCGGTTGGCTGAAGAGAGAGGCGGCTTCTGGGCCCAGCAGTTCGACAACACCGCCAACCGCCGCGCGCACGAGGAAACCACGGGTCCCGAAATCTGGAAGCAGACGGACGGCCAGGTGGACGGCTTCGCCTGCGCGGTAGGCTCGGGCGGTACGCTCGGCGGGATCTCGAACTACCTCAAGTCGAAGAATGAAAACATGCAGATCGGCCTCGCCGATCCGGGCGGCGCTGCGCTCTACAACTGGTACGCGCACGGGGAGCTGAAAGCCGAAGGCACGTCGATCACCGAAGGCATCGGGCAAGGCCGCGTGACGGCGAACCTCGAAGGCGTGAAGGTCGATCGCGCGTGGCGGATCGAGGACGCGGAGGCGCTCGGGATCGTGTTCGGCCTCGTGCGCGAGGAAGGACTTTGTCTGGGCGGCTCCAGCGGCATCAACATCGCCGGCGCCATGCGGCTCGCGCGCGAACTCGGGCCGGGCAAAACGATCGTCACGATCCTGTGCGACTACGGCAGCCGGTATCAGAGCAAGATGTTCAATCGCGCGTTTCTGGAGTCGAAGGGGCTGCCGGTCCCGGAGTGGTTGTGAGCGCCAACCGTCGGCTAGTCGTTACCCATTTTGTCTTGCCGGCGGGCACCCCCAAGCGCGAGGACAACCAGCGCGCAAGCAATCGCGCCTACCAGATAGCTGCTCGCGAGACCTTCCCACGACGGCAATGAAGTTCTGAGGTTGCCGAATGACACAAGCATGGCGAGTGCGCTGACGGGACCGCCAAACGCGTAACGCCAGTCGGGACCGAAACGCGGAAGTGAGGCGCTGTTGATAGCTAGAAACACAAGCAAGGTGGAAATCGGAAATAGCAGCGACAGAGCCCAGTGCTTCAACCACGCCTGCGACGGTTTCAAATCCCCGCCCCGAAATCCATCTCGCCCTCGCGCGCTTCCATGCGCATCCATTCCATGAAGGACTTCAGAGCCGGCGTCAGCGTGCGGCCGCGCGGCCAGACCATCCAGTAGGCGAAGTTGATCGGCGTGCCGGCGTCGCCGAAGGGCGCCACAAGCCGGCCGAGGGCGAGATCCGCCGCCGCGAGCTGGCGCTTGGCGAGGCCCACGCCCTTGCCGGCGATCGCGGCCTCGATGACGAGGCTCGACGGATTGAGGCGCAATCCCTTGCGCGCATCCACACCCTCGACGCCGCGCGCCATCAGCCACATTTCCCACGAAGGGCACGAGGGATCCTGGTCGGGGCTCTCGTCGTGCAGCAGCGCGAAACGGGCGAGATCCTCGGCCTTCTTCAGGCCCGCCTCGCCTTCCAGAAGTTGCGGGCTGCAGATCGCGAGCACGCTTTCGGCCATCAGGCGTTCGGCATTGGCGTCCCGATAGCCGCCCGGCCCGTAGCGGATGGCGATGTCGACGTCGGCGACGGCGAAGTCGACCACCGCCATGTCCGCCGAAATCCAGACCTCCACATCGGGGTGCAGCTCCTTGAAGCGCTCCAGCCTCGGCGCGAGCCATTTCATCGCGAACGAGGGCGCGGCCGAGACCGAGACCCGCTGGCTGCGCAGCGGCAGGCGCATGACTCGGGCCGCTTCCGACAGCGCGCCAAGGCCTTCGGCCGCGTGCCGGAAGGCGGCCTTGCCCACATCTGTCAGCTCCACGCCGCGCCCAAGGCGGCGGAAGAGCGGTTGGCCCGCATAGGCTTCCAGCGACTGGATCTGCTGGCTGACGGCGGCGGGGCTCACTCCCAGTTCGTCGGCAGCCTTGGCGAAGCTCGCATGCCGGGCCGCCGCCTCGAAGGCGCGGAAGGCGGCGTAGGGCGGTCCGCGCTCGGGGGAATCGGGATGGCTGGCCACGGAGGCTAAGTGAGTGCGACCGGCCTGATCGGCAAGTGTTCTCGGTTCCACAAGGTCGGGCTACACACCGTTTCCCTTTTCCGGAGCTCCCATGCCTGCCTCCAGCACCGTTCGCCAGACGCGCGAGGCGCTCGCCGCGCTCGGCGTCGATCCCGCCGCCTATACGGGCGGAACGCTCGCCGCCCATTCCCCCATCGACGGCGCGCTGATCGGCGCGGTCCGCGAGAGCACCGCGGGGGAAGTCGATGAGGCCGCCGCCGCCGCCGTCAAAGCCTTCCGGGACTGGCGGCTCACGCCCGCGCCGCGCCGGGGCGAACTCGTGCGCCTGTTCGGCGAGGAGCTTCGGGCGTCGAAAGCGCATCTCGCCGATCTCGTCACGCTGGAGGCGGGCAAGATCGTCTCCGAGGCGCTGGGCGAGGTGCAGGAGATGATCGACATCTGCGACTTCGCCGTCGGTCTCTCGCGCCAGCTCTACGGCCTGACCATCGCCACCGAACGCCCCGAGCATCGCATGATGGAAAGCTGGCGGGCGGCGGGCCCGTGCGGGATCATCAGCGCCTTCAACTTCCCGGTGGCGGTGTGGAGTTGGAACGCGGCGCTCGCGCTCGTCTGCGGCGATCCCGTGCTGTGGAAGCCTTCGGAAAAGACGCCGCTCACGGCGCTTGGCGTGCAGGCGGTCTTCGCGCGCGCCGTGGCGCGGTTCGGCGATGCGCCGGCAGGGCTCTCGCAGGTGCTGATCGGCGGGCGCGAGATCGGCGCCGCGCTTGTTTCCGACGATCGCGTGCCGGTCCTCTCCGCCACGGGCTCGACGGCGATGGGCCGCGATGTGGGCCAAAAGCTCGCCGCGCGTTTTGCAAAGGCCATTCTCGAACTCGGCGGCAACAACGCGATGATCGTGGCGCCGAGCGCCAGCCTCGATCTCGCGCTCCGCGCCATCGCGTTCGCCGCGATGGGAACGGCGGGCCAGCGGTGCACGACGCTGCGGCGTCTCTTCGTGCACGAGAGTGTCTATGACCAGCTCCTGCCACGCCTGCGGAAAGTCTATGCGGGCGTGACCATCGGCGATCCGCGCACGGCGGGCGTTCTCGTCGGGCCTTTGATCGACGCGGGCGCGTGGCACGGCATGGAGCGCGCGCTCGGCGATGCGCGCGGACTTGGGGCGCAGGTGAGCGGCGGCGCACGCCGTGAGGTCGCCGGCGGTGCGGAAGGCTTCTATGCGGAGCCCGCCATCGTCGAGATGAAATCGCACGAAGGTCCGATGCTGCGTGAGACCTTCGCGCCGATCCTCTATGTGATGCGCTATCGCGATCTCGACGAGGCCATCGCGCTCAACAACGCCGTCAGCGCGGGGCTCTCCTCGTCGATCTTCACCAACGACCTGCGCGAGGCGGAGCGGTTCGTCTCCGAGGCCGGCAGCGACTGCGGCATCGCCAATGTGAACATCGGGCCGTCGGGCGCAGAGATCGGCGGGGCGTTC
>CAZGYQ010000104.1:0-9075 GCA_964530695.1 uncultured Caulobacteraceae bacterium | reverse complement strand
GCATCGCCTCGCCGCGCTTGCGCAGGAGTCGCGGGGCGGCGGCGACCCTGAATGCGCCGGCCGCGGTCAGCGCCGAGTACTCGCCGAGCGAATGACCAGCGACGCACGACGCGGCCGTGACCTTCACGCCGAACTCCGCTTCCAGCGCGCGCATCGCCGCGAGGCTGACAGCCATGAGCGCGGGCTGGGTGTTTGCAGTCAGGGTCAGATCGACCTCCTCGCCCTGCCACATGAGACGCGAGAGCTTCTCGCCAAGCGCCTCATCGACCTCCTCGAAGACCTGACGTGCGGCCGCGAAGGCGTCCGCAAGCGACTTGCCCATGCCGATGGCCTGGCTGCCCTGACCGGGAAAAATGAATGCGAGGGTCATGTCTTGTGCGCCCAAGTCTGCGGGATGTCTGGCGAAGGGGGCCCGCGTAGCGGAACGCCCCGGGCCCGACAAGCAGCCGAACCGGAACGTCGTTTACGCCGAATTCACCCCGATTGGCGATTTGTGTCTTCGGTCAAGAGGAAAAGCACGGATGAACCGGGACGTCGGAGGCGGGGATATCGAACTTCTGGGGATCGCGGTCGCGGCGGGCCTCATGGCGCTCATCGCGCCCGCCGCAACGGCCATCATCCTCTCGTGCGGCGTCGTCCATCTGTTCCTGGCGCGCCAGAGTTCCGAACGGAGCATCAGACCTGACGCCCGGCCGCTCCTGGCGCTCGCCGCGGTCGCGGCAGCCGGCGCGGTCTTCGGCGTTCAGGGGGTGGTCGGCGGCCTTCTGGTCTGGCGAGCGGGCGCCGAAATCGGCCGGTCCCGGGAAACCCAGGGACTTTCAGAGCCGCTCTGGCTGGCGATCGCCTACCGCTGGGCGCCCCTTTCGGCGGCGCTGCTGTTCCGGCTCGGCGCGCCACCGGTCGCCACCGCCGCCGCCGCGTTCATCGCCGCGATCGCGCTTGCCGACTGGGCGCTGCGACGGCTGGCGGAATGGCGGCTCGGCGAACCGCAACCATTCGACACCATGGCCTATCTGGGATCGCAGGCGCGCGTTCTCGCGCTCGTCCTGATCATTCCGGACGCGTTCGCGGGTCTTGCCGCCTTCGTGGCCATGACGCTCGCGCGTTCGGCGGAGGCGGAGCGACGCCCAAGGCTACGCTACGCAGGCGCGCTGTAGTAGGCGACGCCGTCCTCCGAGACGCGCACCTTCGCCTTGCCGCGGGAGATCAGGCAGTTCAGGTGCGCGATCGTCTCGCCCGTGGCCATGCCGAGGAGATCGGGGCCGATCGTGCGCGCAAACAGGGCCCCGAACAGGTCGACGGCGCGTTTTTCCCCCTGCGCCAGACGCTTTTCAACGCGCGCGAGCGTCCGCTCGTGTCCATCGACGAGATGGCGCGCCCGCGCTTCCAGACCGAAGAACGGCTCGTTGTGCGACGGCAGGACAAGCGGGTTTCCCGTCACCGTGGCGTGGATCTTTTCACAGCTTGAAATCCAGTCCGTCAGCGGATCGCCATCCGGCTCGGTCGGGAAAACCGACACGTTCGAAGAGATGCGCGGCAGGATCTGGTCACCGGAAATGAAGACGTTCAGGTCCTTCTGCCAGAGGCAGACATGCTCGGGACAGTGGCCGTTGCCGGTGACGATCGTCCAGGGCCTGCCGCCGATGTCGATCACCTCTTCGTCGCAGAGCCGGCGAAACGCGTCAGGCAGGCGCGACACCGCCTTGCCGAAGCCGCCAAACCGGACACGGTAGGAATCGAGCGCATCCTCGTCCCAGCCGGCCGCGCGATAGAAGCGCACGCCCTCTTCCGGCGCCTCGCGACCGGTATCGGCCACGAGCATCCGGCAGGTGACATACTCAAGGCGGCTGATCCAGAGGCGGCAACCGAACTTGCGCGTGATCCATCCCGCAAGCCCGATGTGATCGGGGTGCATGTGCGTGCAGATCACGCGGGTGATCGGCCTGCCCTGCAGTACGTTCTCGAAGATCGAGCGCCAGTGTTCGCGGGTCACTTCCGTGGCGACGCCGGTGTCCACGAGCGCGAAGCCGTCGCCGTCCTCGATCAACCAGAGATTGATCCACTGCAGCGTGAAGGGCAGCGGCATGCGCACCCACAGGACGCCTGCCGCAACCTCGCGCGTCTCGCCTACCCCCTGAGGCTCGCCGAAAGGGTATTCCAGCCGTGGACGCACGAGCGTCTCGGCCGCGGCATCTTCAAGTCCATCCATGGCGGTCATCGCGGGCTCCGTCCTTTTGGAGACGATGACGCCAAGCGGCGGCGGGGTAAAGGCGGAGGGCGCTGGACCGCCAAAGGCGGCCGTCGCCTTCGACGAGCGGTCGCGCTAGGGTACGGTCGGGATAGCTTTGAAGGGGAACGCGCATGAAGCGCATCGCCATCTGCATGGATGGGACGTGGCAAAAGCTGCGTCAGGACCGTCCGACCAACATCAACGTCATCTCGCGCAGCGTTTCGCTGCACGTCGGCGATACCTCGCAGATCGTCATCTACACGCCGGGCGTGGGCTCAACGCTGGACGCCCTTCAAGGCCGGCAGTCCCAGATCAGCGGGTTGGCCGCTTCCCTAGGGGCATTCGTCGGCGGCGTGTTCGGCGACGGTCTCGAGGATGCGATCCTGGACACATACCTTCGGCTGGCGTTCAACTACGAGCCCGGCGACCAGATCTACATTTTCGGCTTCAGTCGCGGCGCATTCTCCGCGCGAAGCCTTGCGGCTCTTATCGGCAAGTGCGGGATATTGAGCCGCATCTATGCCGACAAGGCGGGCGAAGCTTTCGAGATGTACCGCGACGGCGACATCAAGGCCGACAGCGGCCGCGCTGTTGAATTCCGCACCGCCTACGGCAAGCAGGTGGGCGACGCGGTGGGCGCGAACCGGCGCGACTACCGTCCGGAAATCGCCTACCTTGGCATTTTTGACACCGTAGGGCAGCGCGGATTGCCGTCCGCGCTCGGTCCCCTCTCGGACTGGGGCAACAGGAAATACGCGTTTCACAATCTCGACCTTGGCGGCCACGTGAAAGCCGCGCGTCATGCCTTGGCGATAGACGAGCGCCGCTCCGCGTTCCCGCCGACCTTCTGGACCAACCTCGAAAAGCTCAATGCGCGTTCGCGAGAGAACGGGGGACCGGCGGACGCCTACCAGCAACGCTGGTTCGTCGGCGCACATGGAGATGTGGGCGGCGGCAATCCGACGACCCTCTCCAGCTTTCCGCTCGCGTGGGTGGTCGAGGGCGCCGAGCGCGCGGGACTTGCGTTCGATCGCGCACCGCACTCCCCGCTGACGCAGACCCAGCTGCCGCTTTACCTGGATCCCTCGCAGCCCATCACGCGTCCGAAGTTCCCCAAGACCCTCAACCCGGTCAACTGGTCCGGCCGCTGGCGACAAATTACCGACAGCCGTGAAGCGGTCGGCCGCGACGTCGCCGAGCAAACGCTGCACACATCCGTAGCCCTGCGAACCGTTGCGCCAAGCCTCCGGAAAAAGCCGTACAAGCCGCCGCCGCTGAAACCCTATGCCGCCGCCTTGCAGGAAATCGCCGCACCGGCCGCGCTGATGAACGCGATGGTCGATCTCGTCACCCGCGAACGGAAAAAAAAGCGTGGCCTGTTCGGATGATCAGGCGCCCGCATCCCCGAGGCCGGCGTCAAACAGGACATCGGCGCCAAGCGTGATGGCGGCGAGGCGCGACGGCGCCAATGCGAGAATGGTCTCTGCGAAGAACAAGGCAGGCGTTTCCTGCGTCTCCACGACCGCCGCCTCGGCGATGAGCAGGCCGCGAGCGGTGAATGTCGCGCCTGCGACATCTCCGGCGAGCCGCAGATAGGCGTCGGCGCCAGCCAGCGCGTCCCGACGCGCGCCAGAGTACGCGGTCAGCATCCATGCCGTCGCCTCATCCAGCGCGTCGGCCGCGGCCGCCAGACGGGCGCCGATCCGCGCGAGCCGTGGTCGCCCGGAGTCCGCGCATCGTGCGGCGACATCGCGCGCTTCCGACACGAGCAGCCGCATGGCGCCGCCGCCGTCTCCCGCCACCTTGCGGCCGATCAGGTCGATGGCCTGGATCCCGTTGGTGCCCTCGTAGATCGGCGCAATCCGCGCATCGCGATAAAATTGCGCCGCGCCGCCGTCCTCGACGAAACCCATGCCGCCGTGCACCTGCACGCCAATGCTCGCGACCTCCACGCCTCGATCGGTGCACCAGGCTTTCGCGATCGGTACAAGCAGGTCGGCGCGCGCACGTGCGGCCGCGCGCACGCCGTCGTCGGCGCCGCTTTCGGCAAGGTCCGCCTCGACGCCCGCCGTATAGCAGATCGCGCGACCTGCCTGGATCAGCGCTCGCATCGTCAACAGCATCCGCCGCACGTCCGCGTGCATCGCAATCGGCGACGCGCCCTTCGCCGGAGCGCCTTCGCCGCGGCCCTGCAACCGTTCATGCGCATATGCGACCGTCTTCTGGTAGGCGGCCTCGCTAACCGCGACGCCCTGCAGCGCGACGTTGATGCGCGCCGAGTTCATCATCGTGAACATCATGGCGAGGCCCTCGTTCTCGCCGCCGATCAACCAGCCTGTCGCGCCCTCGTACTCCATCGTGCACGTCGGCGAACCGTGAATGCCCATCTTGCGTTCGACGCCGATGCAACGCACCGCGTTGGCCGCCCCCGACGTTCCGCCTGCCTCTGGCAGAAACTTCGGCACGAGAAAAAGCGAGACGCCCTTCGACCCCGCGGGCGCATCCGGGAGACGCGCCAGCACCAGATGGACGATGTTCTCGGCCAGGTCGTGGTCGCCCCAGGTGATGAAGATCTTCTGGCCGGTGATGCGAAACGACCCGTCGCCAGCGGGCGCGGCGCGCGATTGCAGGGCGCCGACATCGGAGCCCGCCTGCGGTTCGGTCAGGTTCATCGTACCGGACCAGGCGCCGCTGACGAGCTTCGGCAGATAGATGCGCTTCTGGTCGTCGGACCCGTGCGCCTCGAGCGCCTCGATGGCGCCCAGAGTCAGCATCGGAGCCAGTCCGAACGCCATGTTCGCCGCGTGGATCGTCTCGTACGCCGCCAGCGCCACAGCGCGCGGCATGCCCTGCCCGCCATGTGCGGAATGTGCGACGATGCCTTGCCAGCCGGCTTCCGCGAACTGGGCATAGGCGTCCCGGAAGCCTGCCGGGACGATCACCTTGCCGTCGATAAACCGAGCGCCTTCGCGGTCGCCGGAGGCGTTCAGCGGCGCCAGCGCCTCGCCCGAAAGCGCCCCGACGCCCGCAAGAATCGCCGCCAGAATATCCTCATCCAGGTCCTCGAACCTCCCGCCAGCCTTTACGCGCCATAGCCCGGCGCAGGACTCGAGGGCGAAACGGATGTCTTCGATCGGCGCGGCGTACGGCATCGGAACTCCTCCAGGACCGACCATACCTCCGGCCGCCCCGCGCGACATCAGCCCCGGACCGGGTCAACCTGGAGTAAACAGTGACTTTCCCAATGGCTGCCTCGTCCGACCCGCGGGGCGTGCTAGACGACCCCTCGAACTTTATCGGGAGCCTCGAATGCGCAGCCACCTCATCGCCATCGCCGCCGCCGGCCTGCTCGCCGCCTGCGCCACCACAACCGCGGCGGCCCCGACCCCCGTCCCCCCCGGCGCCTATGTCCCGACCCAGGTTCCCTATTCAGACCAGTCGTCACGGGTCGCCGCGGAGCAGCCCGCCGGCGCCTACGCGCTCGACTCCCGCCACGCGAGCGTCACCTGGAAGATCCGTCACGGCGGCGTGGGCGTGTTCGCCGCCCGCTTCGACACGATCGCCGGGACCCTGGACTTCAACCCGCAGACCCCGGCCGCCTCCACCATCTCCGCCACGATCGCGGCCGCCTCGGTCAACACCGGCGTCCTCAACAACTCCGGCGAGCGCGCTTTCGACCGCGAGATCGCCACGCAGGCGTTCGGTTCGGAAGCGAACCCGGAGATCAAGTTCGTGTCACGCAGCGTCGCGGTGACAGGCCCGACGACCGGAACGATCACCGGCGATCTCACGCTGAACGGCGTCACCAAACCGGTGACGCTCGAAACGTCCTTCGAGGGCGGCCGCTTCGTGCAGTTCCGCGGCAAGCACGTGCTCGGCTTCTCCGCGCGCGGCACGTTCAATCGCAAGGACTTCAATGCCTCGCTTTCGAATCCGCTCGCAGACGGATTCGTGAGCGAACTCGTCGAGCTCGAAATCCACGCCGAATTCATCAGGCAGTAGCGCCATGTCCCTCGAACTCACGTCGAGCACGCGTTACACGGCCGTCGCGGTCGCCCTTCACTGGGTGATCGCGATCGCGATCCTGTCGATGATCCCGCTGGGCTGGTGGATGAGCGACGCCGTTCTCGTTCCGGCGACGCGCGGGCAGGCCGGCCAGGCGTTCCAGCTGCACAAGTCCATCGGCCTGACGATCCTCGCATTGAGCATCGTACGCCTGCTCTGGCGGCTCATGCACAAGGCGCCGCCGCTGCCGCAGGCGATGCCCGCATGGGAAAAGGTCGTCGCGAGCGCGACACACTGGGCGTTCTATTTTCTCATGATCGCCCTGCCGGTCAGCGGATGGGTTTACACCTCGGCGGGATACTCGGTCACGTTCGAGCGGTTCTTCCCCGTGGCGACCAGCTGGTTCGGGCTGTTCGATGTCCCGCATATCGGCGCAATCGCCTCGCAGAGCGAGGCGGCGCGCAAGGCTATTGGGATCAATTTGGAGTTCGCGCACTCGAAGCTTGCCTGGGGCGTCATTGTTCTCGGCGGCCTTCATGTCGCCGCAGCCCTGAAACACCATCTGATCGACCGGGACGACGTATTGACGCGAATGCTCCCATTCCTGAAACCGCTCCGGAAGGCCCGATGAAACGCTGGACCGTCGCCCTGCTCGCGCTCGTGGTCGCCCCGGCGCTGGCGCAACCTGCCCCGAAAGGGGCCCAGCCGGCGGTCACGAAAGCCGCCCCGGTCGTCGCCGCCCCCGCTTGGATAGTCGATCAGCGCGCATCGTCGATCGGCTTCGCCGGATCCATGGACGGAACGGGATTTCGCGGGTCATTCAGCCGCTGGAGCGCCGCTATCCGGTTCGATCCCGCCAATCTCGCCGGTTCAAGCGCGCGCGTGATCGTGGAACCCGCGTCGGTCAGCAGCGGTGACGGCTCGCGCGACGCCACCTTGCGCGAAGGCGACTGGTTCGACACGGCGCGCAATCCGCAGGTCGTGTTCCAGACCTCCTCCTTCCGCAGCACCGGCCCAAACCGCTACGAAGCTATCGGCACGCTGAGCGTAAAGGGCCGCGCGATCCCGCTCACCCTCCCGTTCACGCTCACCATCACCGGCGCGCAGGCCGACATGCGCGCCTCGATCAGCCTGGATCGCACCCGCCTTGGTCTCGGCGTACAGTTCGATCCCGGCGGAACGCAGGTCGCCAAGGCCGTGGCCGTGAACCTCGTCGTCAAGGCGGCGCGCGCGCGGTGACCGGCGACATCGTCCGTGCGGATTCGAACGCCATCGACCGCGCGGCCGCAGCGCTTCTGCGCGGCGAACTCGTCATCATGCCGACCGAGACGGTCTATGGCCTCGCTGGCGACGCGACCAATCCGAACGCGGTCGCGCGCATCTATGCCTCGAAGGGCCGCCCGCAATTCAATCCGCTGATCTCGCATGTCCGCGGGCTTGAAGACGCACTGACCCACGCCGTGCTGCCGCCGGCCGCCATCCGCCTCGCCGAGGCTTTCTGGCCCGGCGCGCTGACGATCGTCGCGCGCCGGCGCACGAACAGCCCCATCGCGGAACTCACCTGCGCCGGACTGGCGAGCGTCGCCCTGCGCGCGCCGGCCCATCCGGTCGCGCAAGCGTTGATTTCCGCTGTGGGACGCCCGCTCGCCGCGCCGAGTGCGAACCGGTCCGGCCGCCTTTCGCCGACACTCGCGCAGCACGCCGCCGAAGACCTCGGGGACGCGGTCGCTCTGGTGCTCGACGCCGGTCCGTGCGGGATGGGCGTTGAGTCCAGCGTTGTGTCCGTTGACGATGACGGCCATGTTGTGCTGCTGCGGCCAGGCGCGATCGCTCGAGAAACTCTGGAAGCCATCGTCGGCCCTCTTGCCGATCCTCGACAGGATGCTGCGCCGTCGTCGCCGGGGATGCTGGCCAGCCACTACGCGCCGCGCGCGCGGCTGCGGCTTGATGCGGCCGAAGCGCGGGAGGGCGAACTCTATCTCGCTTTCGGCGACACTGCTGCGCCGGAGGCGTTGAACCTCTCACGCCGGGGCGATCTCACGGAAGCGGCGGCGAACCTTTTCGCGCACCTGCGCGCACTCGATGCGGCCGGCGCCGATTGCATCGCGGTGGCGCCGATACCGCGAACGGGACTCGGCGAGGCGATCAACGACCGGCTGTCGCGGGCCGCCGCGCCGCGCTAGGATGTGCGCATGACCAGCACCGCTGCACTGCTCGAACAACTCCGCTCCGCCCTTCCCCCCGCCGCTGTCGTCACGAGCCCGGCGGACATCGCGCCGCACCTGGAGGAATGGCGCAACCGCAGCATGGGCGCCACGCCGTTCCTGCTCGCGCCGGCTTCGCTCGAAGAGGCGTCGCTGATGGTGCGCCGCTGCGCCGATGCCGGCGTCGCGATCACGCCGCAGGGCGGCAACACCGGTCTGGTCGGCGGCCAGACCCCGCAGGGCGAAGTGCTGATTTCACTGAAGCGGATGAACCGCATCCGCGCGATCGACACGACCGCCGACGTCATCACGGTCGAAGCAGGCGCCATTCTCGCCAACGTGCACGACGCCGCGAGGGCCGCGGGCAGGCGCTTCCCACTCAGCCTCGGCAGTCAGGGCTCGGCGACGATCGGCGGACTCATCTCGACAAACGCAGGCGGCGTCCACGTGCTGCGCTTCGGCATGATGCGCGATCTCGTGCTCGGCATCGAGGCCGTGCTGCCGGACGGTCAGATATTCCACGGCCTGCGTTCGCTGCGGAAGGACAATACCGGCTACGACCTGAAGCAGCTGTTCATCGGCGCTGAAGGTTCGCTCGGCCTCGTCACCGCCGCCACGCTGCGCCTGTTTCCCCGC
>CAZGYQ010000103.1:0-9159 GCA_964530695.1 uncultured Caulobacteraceae bacterium | reverse complement strand
CCCCCGGGCCCCCCCCGCCCGTCGCGACTGCGTCGCGCCACCCTCCCCATCGAGGGGAGGGAGAGGAGCCCGGCTTTAAACAGCGGTGCGTGGCGCGCGAGACTCCCTCCCTCCCCTCGATGGGAGGGTGGCCGGAGCGCAGCGGAGGTCGCGCGGGGTGCGCGCGCGGTGGCGGGGCGAACGCACACTGGGCTCATGCTTCGAGCGAGGGTGCGGGCCATAGGCCCGCGGTCCTGCGCTCCGCCATCGGCGATTGGTCCGCCCTTCCCCGCGACCGCTTTCCCTCCGGCGCTCCCCGCGCGTAGGATCGCGCCATGAAACGCGCGCTCCTCGCCCTTCTCGCCGCGCCCTCTGTCGCGGAGGCGCGGGTCTGCCCGGCGCTGGATGCACGGGCCGCGCGCGATCTCGGCGCGGTCTCCTCGCGCTATATCGGCGAGACGGAAAAGAACCTCGAACTCGTGTTCGACGGCGCCACGGCGACGGCGCGCGATGCGGTGCTGCTGTTCGACGAGGCGGACGCGCTGTTCGGCAAGCGCACGGAGGTGCGCGACGCCCACGACCGCTACGCCAATCTCGAGGTCTCCTACCTCCTCGCCCATCGCGGGCCGGCGGCGGCGCTCGACGGCTTTCCGCGCCGCGCGCTCGCGGCGGGCTTTGCGGGGCGTGCGCGCACGACCGGCGTGATCGTCGTCGAGACAGAGACGGGCGTGCGCACGCTCGAGGTGCGCGGCATGACGCGCGCGCGGGCCGTTTCCCTGGCGCAGGCGCTGGCGAAGATCTGCGGGTAGACCCCGCACGGGCGCATTTGACGCCGCGCGCCCCTTCCCCAATTTCGCCGCGTGGGTTCTATACTGTCGCGCAGGCAGCCAGGGAGATTCGACATGGCCAAGGGTCAGATGCGCAGCAACAAGGAAGCCAAGAAGCCGAAGAAGGACAAGAAGCCCGCCAAGACCGCCGCCCCCCTGCTCGGCGAGAAGAAGAAGTAGCGCGCCGCGCCGGCGACGGACAAAATCACAAGACAAGGGCGCGGCCTTGCCGCAGACTGCTGGCGGGAACCAGTTGAAATGCGGGAGGATTTCATGCGTCTGGGTGTGATGGCGTGCGTCGTGATGGCGCTCGCCGCGTGCTCGCCAGCGGCAGACAAGGCGGGACAGAACGCGGGCGATGCGCCGGCGGCGACAGCGGACGCCATGCCGAAGCCGAAGGTCGGCAAGTGGAAAATGACGATGGACATCGCCGGCATGCCGACGAAGCAGTCCGTCGCCATCTGCGTCACGCAACAGATGATCGACGACATGAAGGGCTATGCCCAGGCCAGCGGCGCCTCGAACTGCACCGCCAACGACACCGCCCGCGAGGGCGAGGCCGTCGTCACCCGCGCCGTCTGCGAAGCCGCCACCGGCACGAACACCATCGTCACCCGCGCGGTGGGCGACTTCAACAGCCGCTACACGGTGGAAACCTCCATCAGCTCCGATCCGCCGAGCCCGACGGGGCCGATGACCTCCAGCACGCTCGCGGAATATATGGGGCCTTGTTGAGGGGGCCGTGCTGAGCCGGATCCGTTAAGCTGACCTTGCGGCGCCATTGCGCGCGCCTCTGGTTGGGATGAGCATGGCGCCAACGGGAAAAACGCCCGAGGGAAACGTCATGACCAACGACAGGCGCCAAAGCGCGCTCGACTTCGACTCGCTGCGCCCGCCCTCGCCGTTCTTCACCGAGAGCCACCACGCCTGGCGGCGCGAGCTGCGCAAGTTCATCGACCGCGAGATCGCCCCCAACGTCGATGCGTGGGACGAGGCGGGCTTCGTGCCGCGCGAGGTGTTCCTGAAGGCGGGCAGCTTCGGCCTGCTCGGCGCGGGGTATCCGGAGAAATACGGCGGCTGGACCGAGGGCGTCGACCGTTTCCACGGCATCGTCACGTCCGAGGAGCTGGCACGCTCGGGCGCCGGGGGCGTCTCCGCGGCGCTGATGATCCACGGCATCGGCCTGCCGCCGATCCTCGCCATCGGCTCCGAGGAGATGAAGGCCGCGATCGCCCCGCCGGTGCTGCGCGGCGAGAAGCAGATCAGCCTCGCCATCACCGAACCGTCCGGCGGCTCCGACGTCGCCAATCTCCAGACCCGCGCGGAACGGCGCTGCGACCATTACGTCGTCGACGGCGCGAAGATGTTCATCACCGGCGGCATGACCTCCCACCACGCGACGGTCGCGGTGCGGACCGGCGGTCCCGGCGCGGGCGGCGTGTCGCTGCTGCTCATCGACCTCAACGCGAAGGGAGTCACCCGCACGCCGCTGAAGAAACAGGGCTGGTGGGCGTCCGACACCGCCGCGCTCTACTTCGACGCCGTGGAAGTGCCGCACGAGAACCTGATCGGCGTGGAGAACAACGGCTTCGCCGGCGTGATGATGAACTTCAACGGCGAACGCCTCGGCATGGCGTCCGGGGCGCTGGCGTCATCGCGCGCGTGCATCGAGGACGCCGCCGAATGGGCCCGCGAGCGGCGCACCTTCGGCAAGCGGCTCGCCGATCACCAGGTCATCCGCCACAAGATCGCGCAGATGGTGCAGCGCGTGCGCGCCTCAACCGCCTGGCTCGATCTCTGTGCGTGGCGCGTGCAGAACGGCGAGACGCCGGTTGTCGATCTCGCGCTGCTCAAGGTGCAGGCGACGGAGACGCTCGAGTTCTGCGCCCGCGAGGCGAGCCAGATCCTCGGCGGCGCGGCCTATATGCGCGGCGGACGCATCGAGCGGGTCTACCGCGAGGTGCGCGTGAACGCGATCGGCGGCGGATCGGAAGAGATCATGCGCGATCTCGCGGCGCGCCAGCTGGGCTTTTGACCCCCTCGCCGCGCCGCTCACGAAGCGGCGCGCACGCGGATCGGCGGGAAGAAGTGCACCACCTGCCCCGGACCGACCGGCGCATCCTCGGCGGCGGCGGGCGCGGCGTCGTTCATCACCGGGCGCAGCGCCGCGACGAGATCATGCTCCGCCGTCTCGCGTTCGCTGCGTTCGTTGAAGGCCAGGATCATCACGTGGGTGGCGCCCAGGCGGCGGGCTTCGTCCCACCGTTCGTGGCCCGCCATGCGGACCGCCAGGTTCGCCGTGCGCGACATGAACACCGGCGTCCAGTTGCGGCAGCCGTAGCCCGCGCCCGATCCCGGACGGGCGAAGGCGTACACCGCCGGGCCGCTCGGGAACGCGCCGTCGGGGCGCAGGGCCGAGAACCGGTAGAGCTTGCCGCTGGCGCCCTTGAACACTGCTTCCTGCATGTCGATCTCCCGTTCCGGCGCGTTCGGCCAGCTCTTTGTTCCGTCTATGTTCCAATATGGCGCCTAATTTTGTTCCTGTAAAGTTCCATTCACGATGAATTCGCGGAACGCGCCAAAGGACCGCCCGAACCCGCGCGCGCCGCTGCGCCTTTCCACGCCTCTCAAACCTTGCGATCATGCATGGATGAGCCCCTCCCACGCGCATCCGCCCGCAAGGCCCGGCCAGACGTCGGCGCATGACGGCCCCACGGTCGGCCACGGCATCGATCGCGCCGCCCATCTCGCGCGCGCGGAAACGCTCTGCGCGGACGCGGGCGAAACCTTCACGCCGCTACGCCGTCGCGTGCTCGAACTGCTGCTCGACGCGGGCGGCCCGGCGAAAGCCTACGACCTGCTCGACGGGCTCAAATCCGAAGCGGGCGCGGCGGCGAAACCGCCGACGATCTATCGCGCACTCGAATTCCTTACGCGGCTCGGCCTTGCGCACCGCGTGGAGTCCCTCAACGCCTTCGTCGCGTGCGAGGTCGGCGCGTGCGCGCGCGCGACGATCTTTCTCATCTGCGACACGTGCAACGGCGCGGAAGAATTCGACGCCGGGCACGCGCTGGTGGATGTCGCGGAAGCCGCCGCGCGCGACGGCTTCATCATCGCGCGCACGATGATCGAGGCGCACGGGCGATGCGCCAAGTGCAGCGCCGCCGCATGAGCCGCAAGACGACGACGGATGCGCCGCTCCCGCTCGAGCTCTACCGCGGTTCGGTGAACACGTGGGAGTGCGACGAGAATTTCCACATGAACGTGCGCTTCTTCGCGTCGCGCGCGATGGAGGGGCTGGCGCATCTCGCCGCCGCGATGGGCGCGCCCGGCGCCTTCAAGGAACGCGCGACCGCCACGCTCGTGCCGCTCGACATGCATGTGCGTTTCCTGAAGGAGGCCCGTCACGGCGCGCCGCTGTCGATGCGCGGCGGTCTCGTGTCGATCGGTGAGGACGAGGCCGTGGTCTACCAGGAGCTGCTGCACGGCGATGGCGCGCCGGCCGCCGCGTTCACCACGCGTGTCGCGCATATCGAGCCGGTCTCGGAACGGCGCTTCCCGTGGTCGCAACGGACACGCGACTATGCGCAGGCGCTGCTGTGCACGCCGTCCGCGCACGGAACCCCGCGCTCCATCGACATGACCCTTACGCCGAGCGATCCCACGGTCGCGTTCGCTGACAGCATCGGCGCGCAGGTCGTCGGGCGTCTCGCGGTGACCGCCGACCAGTGCGACGCGTTCGGGCGGATGCGGATGGAGTTTTTCCTCGGTCGCGTGTCGGACGCAGTTCCAAACCTGCTCGCCGACTGGCGCGTCGAGATGGCGAAGGTCGCGGCGGAAAGCGACGGCGTGGCGAAGGTCGCGGGCGGCGCCGTGCTCGAATACCGCATCGCGCCGCGCCGCTGGCCGCGCGTGGGCGATCTTCTGGAAGTGCGTTCCGGCGTCGCCGAAGTGGGCGAGAAGACCAACCGCATCATCCACTGGCTGTTCGATCCGGTGACGGGACACGCCTGGTGCACGGCGGAAGCAGTCGCGGTGACGTTCGATCTCGCCACGCGCAAGACGATCGCCATCCCCGAAGCGCAGCGCAAGGCGATGCAGGCGCGCATCGTCAAGGGCATGAAAATCTAGGTCGTGTTTCGGTCTGAAGTTGGCCGGGCGCGCTGGTTTGCGTCCCCTGGTGGAACGGCAAGTCCTGAGAGGACCCGCCGTTCGCAAGATTTTGGCCATCAGAGCGGGATTGGCCCGAAACAGACATCCGCCGACGGTGAAGACCGGAGCGCGCGGCCTCCGGCCGCGCCCCCCCTGTAGCGCTTGACGCGATAGTCTATGCGCCGCCGGAGGCGGCGCGCTCCCTTGCTCGATACCTTCGTATTTCTGATGTCGGTCTTCGGCGAATTCCAGCCTTGCGGTCGTCCGCGAGCGAGTGGCTGCTCAAGGACCGGTTTTGGTCAGTCCTCCAGCAGGACTTTCAACGCCGCCAAAATCTACACCAGATCCCGGTACGTCGGGTTGGCCATCAGCGCGGCGGTCTCGATGGCGGCGCGCGCGCGGTCGGGGCGTTCCATCGGCAGCATGTGCGAGGCGCCGTCGACGGTGGCGATGCGCGCGTCGGGACGAATTTCGGCGATGCGCGCGGCGGCGGACGGCGGCGTCGTCGAGCGTACTCCTGCGCGCAGGATCACCAGCGGCGCCGGCGCCTTCGGCAGCGCGCGCCACGGGTCATGGCGTTGCGCGGAGAACGTGCGCGCTTCGTAAGCGGGCGTGCACGCGAGCTTCACGCCGTCCACCGTCTCGCGAAAGCCGTCGCCCACATAGTCGGCGATCTGTTCCGGCTTGAAGGACTTGAACACCCCCCGCCCCGTGAGCGCCTCGATGGCGGCTTCCTTGCTCGCGAACGTCGAACGCCGCCGCGCGGCGCCGCGGGCGATCGGGAACATGATGCTCGACCAGATCGGCGCGCCCGGCAGTTGCGCGAAACTGTAGGCGCCAGACGACGCGATGACCGGATCGATCAGCGCCACGCCACGCGCGAGATCCGGGCGCCGCCCCGCCACAAGCAGAGAGACCGTGGCGCCCATGGAGTGCCCCGCCAGCGTCATTGGCGTGCGGATGTGCCCGTCGATCAGCTCGATGATGTCGTCGCGGTGGCGGTTCCAGGAGCCGTAGCCGAAGGTGTGCGCGGGCAGCAGCGTCTGCCCGTGGCCGCGCATGTCCACCGCAAGCACATGAAATCGCTCGCCTAACGGCGCGAGCAGCGTGGAATAGGCGCGCGCGTTGAAGCCGGTGGCGTGCAGGAAGAGGATGTCCGGCGGACGCGAGGCGTCGCCCCACGCAAGCCCCGCCATACGGCCGGCCTTCAATTCGAACGACACCCGTCGAAACGCCGGCGACTCGCTTTCCATGACGGGAGTCTAACCGTCCAGGTAATGTGATCAAGCCGACCGGCGCTCAGCGCTGGCCGAACACCCGCCGCAGCAGGTCGCTCGTGCGCCTGGCCGGGTCGTGGCGGATCGCGCGCTCCTCCTCCGCGATGTAGCCGAACGCGCCGTCGAGCGTCTTCTGCACCGCGAAGTTGACCATGTCCGCGCGGAGATTTCGCACCGCAACGCCGGCGTTGACCGGACTGCGCGCCACCGCCCGATCAAGCGCCGCGAACGCGCCCGACTGCTGCAGCGCACTCTGCATGTGGGGCTGGAGGAGTTCGGCGAGCCGCGTCTGGGATTTCTCGCGCAGGTAGCGCGTGGCCGCATCGTCCCCGCCGCGCACGATGGAGAGCGCATCGGCGAAGGTGATCGAGCGCACGGCGTCGAGGAAGAGGGCCTTCGCCTGCGGCATGGCGGCTTCGGCGGCGCGGTTCATCTTCAGTTCGAGGTCGTCGAGAGGCCCCGCCATGCCGAGCGGACGCAGGCCGCGCTGGGCGCTCGCGAGCGTGCCGGGCAACGGAATGTGGACCTTCGGATCGCGGAAGAAGCCGTCCGCCTGCCCAAGCCGCGTGGTGACCTGCACCACCGACCCCTGCAGCGCCTCGCGCAGGCCGGCGGCGGCGTCGCGCTGGGAGACGGCCGATGTGGTCACGGACCGGCTGATCCCCTTGAGGATGCCGGCGATCACGTTCTGGCGGTCCTGCTGCGCCGACGCAGACGCGCAGGCGAAAATTGGCGCGAGCGCCGCCAGAACGACCATGGCCATGACGCTACGTCGCATGTTTCACTCCCGCTGCAGATCCATGTTAGCCGCCCGGGAGCGCCGGAGCGACGGGAGGACCCACATGCCATACACCTGCTTCGACGTAACCATCGAAGACCACGTGGCCCATATCAGGCTGAACCGCCCAGGCGCGCTCAATTCCATGAACCGCGCCTTCTGGCGCGAACTCCCCGAGATCATCGACGACATCAACGACAATGCCCGCGCCCGCGCGATCGTCATTTCGTCGACCGGCAAGCACTTCTGCTCCGGCATGGACCTCGCCGTCTTCACCGAGGGTCCGAACGCGGTGACCAATGGCGGACAGCAGGCGAAGACCGCCGACCGCCACACGGCGGGCGAGGCGTTCCGGCGCTACGTGCATGTGCTGCAGGACGTGTTCGCGCGGCTCGATCAGGCGCGCGTGCCGGTGCTGGCGGCGATCCAGGGCGGCTGCGTCGGCGGCGCCGTCGACATGACGAGCGCGTGCGACATGCGCTACTGCACGGAGGACGCCTTCTTCGTCATCCAGGAAATCAACATCGGCATGACCGCCGACGTCGGCACCTTCCCGCGCCTGTGCAAGCTCATCCCCGAAGGCTGGGTGCGCGAGCTCGCCTACACGGGCCGGCGCCTCCCCGCGCAGCGCGCGAAGGACATCGGTCTCGTCAACGAGGTCTACAAGGATCACGAGACGATGCTTGCGGCCGTCATGGAAACCGCGCGCGAGATCGCGTCGAAGGCGCCGCTCGCCGTGGCGGGCTCGAAGGTGATGATCAACTACGCGCGCGACCACACCATCAACGACGCGCTCGACTATATCGCGGTGTGGCAGGTCGGCATGTTCTCGCCGGCGCACATGGCCGAAGCGTTCGCGGCGAAGACCCAAAAGCGCGATGCGAACTTCGCGGATCTGGAGCCGCTGAAGAAGTCGATGTGAGGGGTGAAAGGCGGCGGCGCGCCAGAACTAATGAGCACCGCCCCGGCGGCGGCGTCACGGGACAACACGATCAGGAGCCGGTCAGCCGCCGTAAAGGCCGGCTCCGATCAGCAGAAGCGCGACCGACAACAGCATCCATCCCGGATGACGTCTCCCGGCGCCCCAGAAATTCCCGACTGCGCCGAACAGATACGAGGATCCGACCAACCAACCTACCGCGAGCTTGGCCGCCGGCGGCGCCCAGAACGCCGCCAGGACGAGCGCAAGCGCGCCGACGAGCCAGTTGAACGTGCTGAACTGCAGAAGCAAAGGCACGAGCCGCGCAACCGGCCTGGAGACGCGACCTTCGGTCAACGCGGCGACCGGCTCCACCATGAGCCGTTGCGTGAGCACGCCGTGCACCACCGCCGTCACACCCCCGACAACGCCCGCCGACGCCAACGCTATATCTTGCCAGATCATGGTGTGACGCCTCCGTACGCAAATGCTGGCCGATAACCTCCAGACACTTCAAGACATGCGTGTATGGTGCGACAATGCGTGATCGCCTCAAACAGTCCGACTGGCTCAAGGAAGGGCTCCAGACGCTCTCCAGGGAAGGCCCCGATGGGCTGAAGGCCGCGCGCATCGCCGCGCGGCTCAAGGTTTCACGCGGCAGCTTCTACTGGCACTTCCGCGACATCGCCGACTTCAAGGCGCAGATCCTGGCGATCTGGCGGGCGCGCGCGACCGACGAGGTCATTCGCGAACTTGACGCGCGCAAGGCCGGTGGCGACCGGTTGACCGATCTGCTGCAGCGTGCGCTGGGCGGCAAACGCAGTCACCTGGATCAGGCCGTGCGCGCATGGGCTGCGGAGGACCACAGCGTCGCAAGAGCGGTCGCAGCCAACGACGCCAGCCGCATCGCCTATATTGCAAGGCTGCTCTCTGAACGCGGCCTGCCCGGCGCCGCCGCGCGCGACCGCGCGACGTTTCTGTACTGGGCCTATCTGGGGCGGGCCGTTGTCACGGCGTCCCGTCACGCGGCGATTTCACCGTCCGCGCTGGAGGACCTGAGCGTATTGTTCGAGCGGCCCTGAACGCACCGCTCATTCGCGCGGGAGCGCCCCAGGAGCGCCCCGGGAGCGCCGGCATCCAGCCGGCCCGGTCGCGAAACTGGCGCCGGCGCCTCCAAGGTGAGACACTGGGCCGGCAGGATGCCGGCGCGCCCGGCGCTCTCGGTCG
>CAZGYQ010000102.1:8743-9430 GCA_964530695.1 uncultured Caulobacteraceae bacterium | reverse complement strand
CGCGAACGCCAGCGCGCCGGCGCACAGCGCGCTTGCGAAGATGTAGGGCGAGGCGTGGCCGAAGTGGTGGAACAGCGGCCCCGCCATCATCGGCCCGATCACCCGCCCCAGCGACGACGCCGACTGCTGGAAGCCGAGCACCGCGCCGCGTTCGTCCGCACCTGCCTGCTGGCTGATGAGCGACTGCGCGCTCGGCCCGATGAGCCCCGCGCCAACGCCGAGCAGGCACACCGCGATGATCGCCAGTGTCGCCTCATTCGCCAGCGCCAGCAGAGTGAAGCCCACGGTGTAGATCGCATATCCTGAAAGCAGCAGCCTGTTCTCGCCGACGCGCTTGGCGAGAGGTCCCGCTCCCACCCCCTGCAGCATCGCCGCGATCAGGCCGATGACGCCAAGGTTGATGCCGATTTCCGGCGGCCCCCAGCCGAGTTGCTTGTCGGCCCACAGACCGAACGATGTCTCAAGCGCCGCCTGCGCCGTCACACCGAGGAGGGTCGCAGTGACCAGCTGCACCAACACCGCGCGTGAGAACAGTGCGCGCGTCTGTCCCGACTTTCGCGGCGGCAGGTCCTGCGGACGCGTTTCCGGCAGCAGGAACATCGCCGCGAGCGCCGCTGTCGCCGCGAACGCAAACGAGACGAAGCACACGCGCGCGAAATCGGCGGCGTCGGGATCTTGTCCCGCAAT
>CAZGYQ010000102.1:0-8733 GCA_964530695.1 uncultured Caulobacteraceae bacterium | reverse complement strand
AGCCCGCCGATCGCGGGACCGACGATGAAGCCGAGCCCGAAGCCCGCGCCGACGACGCCCATGGCGCGCGCGCGGTTCTGCGGCGTCGAAATGTCGGTGGCGGACGCGAATGCGGCGCCCACATTGCCCGCCGCGAGCCCCGTGGCGAAGCGCACGAAGCCAAACGCGAAGATGGTCTCAACGCGCGCCAGCAACAGATAGCCAACCGCCGTGAGCACCAGCGTGGAGAAGAGCACGGGCTTGCGCCCGTACTTGTCGGAAATCCGGCCCCACAGCGGCGCGGCGATGAGCTGGCCAAGCGAATAGACGCCCATCGCAATCGTGATCTGTCCGGCGTCCGCCCCCAGATGCAGCCCGAAGAACGGCGTGATCGGCACCAGCACGCCGAAGCCGGTCATGGATACAAAGACGACCAGAAACAGCGCCAGCAGCGCCCCGCCTGTCTTCTTTTCGGGAGTTGTCGCGGCGGCGGTCATGGCTGGCGGCGCTTGTGGAGCCCGCCGCCGCGCGACGCAATGCGGCGTACTGGCTCCGGGCCGGGCGTCGCCATCTAGGTCTTCCGCCCGATCATCGCCCGCGCCCCCGCCTCGCCCAGCGCGCGGGCGTAGAGGTGACCTTGCGCGAAGTCGCAGCCGAGGGCGGCGAGCAGGTCGCGTTGCGCCTCGGTCTCCACGCCCTCGGCGATGGTCTCCAGGCCCAGGTCATGCGCCAGCGCGATCATCGCCGAGACGATCTTGTAGTGGCTCCCGCGCGCCGTGATCGGGCCGATGATGGTCTGGTCGAACTTGAGCGCATCCGCCGGCAGGCGCGTGAGCCAGGTGAAGGAGGAAAAGCCCGAGCCGAAATCGTCGAACAGGATTTTCACCCCCGCCTCGCGCAGGCGTTCGAGCTGGCGGCCCACGAGCGCGGGATCATGCAGCACCTGCTGTTCGGTGACTTCGATCTTGATCGAGGTCGCGGGAATGCCGGCCGCCGCGATCACGCCGAACACTTCGTCGACGAAGTCCGCGCGCTCAAGATCGCGGCCCGCGACGTTCACCGAAAAGAAGACGCCATCGACGCCGTCCGCGCGCCACCGCGCCATCGTCGCGCACGCGACGCGCATGATGCGTTGCGAAATGCGCCCGACGAGATCGCGCGCCATGGCTTCTTCCATGAAGTGCGCGGGCTCGATCAGCACTTCCGGCGCGCGCCGCCAGCGGGCGAGCGATTCAAATCCCGCGATCGCGCCGTCGGACAGATGCGCCACCGGCTGGAACGCCGGCTCGAAAGCATCGGTGTCCAGCGCAACCTCCAGGTCGCGGAACAGGGCGTCGGGATGGGCGTGGTCTGACATGGCGGCGAGTCTGGCGCCGTTTGGCGAGGACAGCCAGAGGAAGACGGGAGCGCGGGCCTTCAGGCCCGCGACGGTGGCGCAAATCCATGCGGACCTGAAGGCCCGCGCTCCCATCACCGGACTGGATCGCCCGACACCAGGCCGAACAGCACGTGGTCGCGCCAGTCGCCGTTGATGCGCAGATAGGCGCGCGCGAAGCCCTCTTCGGTGAAGCCCACCTTCTTCAGGAGCGAGCGCGACGGCTCGTTATCTGGCTGACATGCGGCCTCGACGCGGTGGAGCGCCAGATCGTCGAACGCGTAGCGCGCCAGCGCGCGGACGCCGGCGCTCGTGTAGCCGCGACGCTGGTGCGGCGCGCCGACCCAGTAGCCGAGCGAACACGAGAGCGCGACGCCGCGCTGCACGCGGCTCAGCGTTGCGCCGCCGACGAGCGCGTTGTCCTCGGCGTTGAAGAGAAAGAAGGCGTAGGCGCGGCCGTCGCGCGCGTCTTCGGTGTAGCGGCGCAGCTTGTAGCGAAATGAACCGCGCGAGAGATCGTCGTCCGGCCAGGTCGGCTCCCATGGCGTGAGGAAGGCGCGGCTCGCCTCGCGCAGCTCGGACCATTCCTGATAGTCGCGCGGTTCCGGATGGCGCAGATAGACGCCCTTGCCGTCAATGCGGCGCAGGCCGTCGTCGGATTTCAGGAACGCCATCAGCCCATCTTCGCCGTGAACGCGCCCGCCGCCGCGAGCCCCGCCTTCGGCCCGACCACGGTCGCCGCCGCGGGCCCTGCGAGGCACGCGCGCGCAATGTCGCGCACGTGATCGGCCGTCACCGCCTCGATGCGCGCGCGCAGTTCGGCGAACGGCACGAGACGATGGCGCAGGAAGACCTGCGCGGCGCGCGATTCCGCCCGCGCCAGCGGCGCCTCGGCGCCCATCAGCAACTGTGCGGAGACGACAGCTTTCGCGCGCGCGATTTCCGATTGCGTCGGGCCGTCTTTCGCCAGCGCCGCGAGCGCGTCGACGACGCAGCCTGCGACTTCCTTGCCCCTTTTCGCTTCGCATCCCGCGTAGACGCCGATGCGGCCCGCATCCTCGTAGGTGTCCATGAAGGAATGGATCGCATAGACGAGGCCGCGCGTCTCGCGCACTTCCTGGAAGAGGCGCGAGGCCATGCCGCCGCCGAAGATCTCCGACATGATCCAAGCCGCCGCCGCTTCATCGGCGCCCGCCTTCGGGCCGGCGGTGGAGAACACGAGGTGCGCCTGTTCGAGCTTGCGCTGCTCGCCGCTGTCGCCGCGCGTGGGAGCGGCGTCCTCATCCGCAGGCGCGGCGCGTTTCGCGAGATCGCCAAAGCGTTTCGTCGCGCCATCGACCATGGCGTCGCGATCATAGCCGCCGGCGACGCAGATCACGATGTTGTCGGGCGTCGTGTAGGCGTCGCGGAACGCGCGCAGCGCATCGACGGTGACCGCGCCGACCGTCTCTTCAAGACCGAGGATCGGACGCCCGAGCGACTGGCCCGCAAACACCGTCGCCTGATGCACTTCAAACACCCGGTCATCCGGCTGGTCGTACGCCTCGCCACGTTCCTGCGCGACGACGCCCTTCTCCTTCTCCAGATCCTTCGCGTCCCAGTGCGGATCGAGGATCATGTCAGCGACCATGTCGAGCGCGAAGGGCGCGTGCTCCTTCGTGATGCGCGCGGTGTACGATGTGCGTTCGTAGCCGGTGCCAGCGTTGAGATAGCCGCCGACATTCTCGATGGCTTCGGCGAACGCCTTCGCATCGCGCCCACCGGCGCCCTTGAAGGCCATGTGCTCGAACAGATGCGCGATGCCGTTCTGTTCGGGCGTTTCCTGTCGCGCGCCCACGCGCACCCAGACGCCGAGCGCGGCCGTCTCCAGTCCCGGCATGGGATCGAGCGCGAGGCGCACGCCATTATCTAGCGTGATGAGTTCCATCTCGCTCACCGCCATGCGCGCGTCCTTTCACGGACGTATGCCTTCACCGCCTCTGCGTCGTTCGCCAGCGCATCGGCCTTTTCGGGGCGGTCGTAGAGCGTGGCGCAATGGCCGGGCAGCGGCGGCGTGATGCCCGTCGCCGCTTCCACCGTGTCGGGGAACTTCGCGGGATGCGCGGTGGCGAGCAGCACGACCGGGCCGTCGGGCGCCCAGCCGTTGGCGCCCTTCATGGCGGCGGCCGCAGCGATGGCGGAGTGCGGGCACAGGAGATCGCCGGTGCGCTGGTGCACGGCGCGCATGGCTGCGCGGGTTTCGTCGTCGTTGACGGCGACGGCGGAGAAGATCCCGCGCATGGCGGCAAGCGCGGGCGCGGGAATGTCGAAGCCGCCGGATTGCGCGAACGCCGCGTAGAGCGCGCGTGTCGTGTCGGCGTCGCGGCCGGTCGCTTCAAACATGAGGCGCTCGAAATTGCTGGCGACCTGGATGTCCATGGCCGGCGAGATGGTGGCGCTGGAGTGCGCGGCGCGTTCGTAGCGGCCCGTGGCGATGGCGCGCGCGAGAATGTCGTTCGTATTGGTGGCGAGCAGGATGCGGCCCACCGGCGCGCCCATCCGCTTTGCAACATAACCCGCGAACGCATCGCCGAAATTGCCTGTGGGCACGACGAAATTCACCGGACCGTCGCCGCCGAGCGTGTAGGCCGCGGTGATGAAGTAGGCCGCCTGCGCGACGATGCGCGCCCATGAGATCGAGTTGACGCCGGACAGCGCAGCGCGTTGCGCGAAATCCTTGTCGGCGAACAGCGCTTTCAGGATCGCCTGGCAATCGTCGAAGTCGCCGTCGATGAGGATGGGGTGGACGTTCGCCGCGCCGGACGCGGTCATGAAGCGCCGCTGCACTTCCGACACGCGGCCCTGCGGCAGCATCACGAAGAGATCGACGGCGTCCGCGCCCTTCAGCGCCTCGACCGCAGCGCCGCCGGTATCGCCGGAGGTCGCGCATGCCACGGTGAGGCGTTCGCCGCTGCGCGCCAGCGCTTCGGCGTAGAGCGCGCCGATGAGCTGCATCGCCACGTCCTTGAACGCCAGCGACGGCCCGTGGAAGAGCTCCATCAGCCATGTGCGCCCGTCGAGCTGCTTCAGCGGCGCCACCGCCGGATGCGCGAAGCGCGACTCCGGTCCGTAGGCCTCGGTCGCCAGCGCCGCGGCGCCCGCGAAACTGAGATCTTCCTCGGCGAAGAGATAAAGCGCTTCAGCCGCCGCGCCGGCGTGGCCCATCGCGCCGCGGTTCTCGCGCAAATAGGGCCGAAGCGCGGGCCAGCTTTCCGGCACGTACAATCCGCCATCCGGCGCGAGACCCTTCAGGATCGCTTCCAGGAACGAGACCGGCGGCGCTTCCCCGCGGGTTGAGACGTAGCGCATCTAGACTTTCAGCGTGTGACGACGAGGCGCCCCGCACGGGCGTGAAACGCCAAGTAAACGCCGACAAGCGCCGCCGCCAACCCCCACCATGTAATGGCGTAACCGAGATGGCGCTCCGGCGGCAGCGGATCGCGCGCGCCGGCGCCGGCGAAGGGGTTCGGCTCGGCGCGGCCGGCGGCGGTCACGTACGGCATGGCGACATAGTAGGGCGCGGCCCCTTCGAGGCCGGACGCAGCGGCCATCGCCGGCAGATCGACCTGGTACCAGACGTGGGTTTCAGGATTTCCTTCCGCGGCGAACGCGCTGCGGGCGCGGGGTTTCATCGCGATCCCGGTCACCGCGCGCGCGCTGGCGAGCGCCGACGGCGGTTCGATGAGGCGCCAGTCCGGCGGGGACGCCCCCGGCGCATGCGCCACGTCCACGAACACGATCTGGTCGCCGGAGCGCACTGGGGTGAACACCCGCCAGCCCGGCGCGCCGTCGCGCACGCCGTAGACGAGCTGGACGGCGTTGTTGATCGGCGTGAACGGACTGAGCACGATCTCGTCCACGGGCGCGGCCGCCAGCAGCCGCTTTTCCTGGTAGCGCCCCCATTGCCAGCCGCCGAACGTGACCAGCAGCGCAAACGCCGCCGCCGCGACAACGGTCATGACGGGCAGCGGCTTCAGTCGCACACGCATCAGGCAATGACCGCGCTGTGTCGCCCTGCTTCCCCGCGAGGGGAAGCTGTCGCGGCGCAGCCGTGACTGATGGGGCGGTAAGCTCGCCCTCGACGATGAGCCGCCGCCCCATCCGTCCGCGCTTCGCGCGGCCACCTTCCCCTCACGGGGAAGGACGGCGGTTTGGCGCCCGTCACTTGTCCAGCCGCCCCTCGCGCGCGCCGTGGGCCCACTGGAGCGAGAACAGCGCGCCCTTGAACACCGGCAGCAGCACGAAGGAGAGACCGGCCGTGAACACGAGCCCCGCCGTGGCGACGATCCAGAGCGGCAGCCCGAAGGCGAGTTGCAGGACCAGCACGAACGGCACCGCGAGCGCACCGACGACGAGGATCACGAACACCGTCGGGCCGTCGCCGCTGTCGGCCATGGTGAAGTCAGCGCCGCAGGCGCCGCACTTGTCGGCGATGCGCAGATACTTCGCGTAGAGCTTGCCCCGCCCGCACTTCGGGCAGCGGCCGAGAACGCCCGCGCGCAGGGCCGCGCCGACGTCCGCGCTCATCGCATCAGCCTTCCATCGCCAGCTTCGGCGTCACGTAGACGAACGCGAAGAGGAAGAGCCACACCACGTCGACGAAGTGCCAGTACCAGGCTGCCGCCTCGAAGCCGAAGTGCTTTTGCGGCGTGAACTGGCCGGCGAGCAGGCGGATCAGGCACACGGTCAGGAAGATGGTGCCGATGATCACGTGCGCGCCGTGGAAGCCCGTCGCCATGAAGAAGGTCGAGCCGTAGAGGTTGGCGGTCGTGACGTCGCCCTGATTGCCGTACATGAAGCCGGCTTCGGGATATTCCAGGCCGAACTGCACGTAGGTGAACAGCGAGCCCAGCGCGATCGTCAGGATGAGGCCCCACATGGCGCCGTTGCGATCGCCCTTCTGCAGCGCATGGTGCGCCCACGTCACCGTGGTGCCCGACAGCAGCAGGATCAGCGTGTTCATCAGCGGCAGGTGGAAGGGGTCGAAGGTCTCGACGTTCGGCGGCGGCCAGTGCGCCCACGCCTTCATGACTTCCGCATCGCCCTGGATGATCCAGTCGGCGCGCACGCCGTGGAAGATCGCCAGTTCGAAGTAGGCCCAGAACCACGCCACGAAGAACATCACCTCCGACGCGATGAAGAGGATCATCCCGTAGCGCAGGTGGATGTCGACGACCGGGGTGTGGTGGCCCTTCTGGCCTTCCTTGATCACGTCGCCCCACCAGCCGGCCATGGTGGCCAGGATGCCGATGGCGCCGACGCCGAAGATGGCGGGCGAGCCGTGCGCGAGAAGGCCCTTCAGGGCGCCCTCGACCTCGATGCCCTTCATGAGCACCACCGCGCCGACCGCCAGCAGGAAGAGCGAGACCGAGCCGACGAACGGCCAGGGGCTCGGGTCCACAAGGTGGTAGTCGTGCTTGACGTCGCCGTGGGATGCCATCGTGTCTCGTCCGTGTCCTGCAAGGGTTGGGGTTGCTTTAGCCCGCGTCGCCCGCCCCGCCAAGCGCCGGGACAAATGACGCAGTTGCGTCGGTTTGGCTTTCAGGTCCTACCCGCCGTCCTTCTGGTAGTAGGTGTAGCTGAGCGTGATCGTCTGGACCGACCGGGTGTCGCGATTTTCGACGATCTCGGGATCCACGAAATAGATCACCGGGAGCTGGGCGGTCTGGCCGGGCTGGAAGACGGTATCGTTGAAGCAGAAGCACTGCAGCTTCTGGAAATAGACCCCGGTCGTGTGCGGGGTGACGTTGTAGCTGGCGATGGCTGTCACCGGCTTGTCGGACGTGTTCGTGACCGTGAAGAAGGCCAGCCCCGTCTCGCCGATGCGCAGGGTCTCGCTCGTCTGGCTGGCCTTGAACAGCAGCGGGGTATCGGGCGGGACGTTGGCGTCGAAGCGCACCTCGATCGTGCGGTCGAGCACCTTGCCGGGCGCCTTGGTGGCGGTCTGCGTCGCGCCGCCGTAGCCGGTCACCTTGCAGAACGCCGCATAGAGCGGCGCGGCGTTCAGCGCGAGCGTGAGCATCGCGGCGACGACGCCGACGCACAGCGACGCCGTCAGGGCGACCCAGTTGCGCGGCTTGGGGGATCGGGGCGCGGTCATCTCAGAACGAACGCTCCATGACGCCCGCCTTCATCTTCACGAGGGTGACGAGGAAGACCAGCAGCACCAGGGCGGCGATCGCCAGCGCCAGCATGATGTTGCGCCGGTTGCGCGCCTTGTCCTCGCCGGGCGTCATGCGCCGACCGGAAAATGCAGACCGAACGCATGCTCGGCGAGCAGCGCGCCGAACAGCGCGAAGAGATAGAGGATCGAGAACGCGAAGAGGTGCAGCGCCGGGCGGTTCTCCGCGCGCGCATCATAGACCGCACCGCCCTCGCCCTCTGCATCACCCGCGCGCGAGCGCGCCACGCGCACCGCCAGCGTCACAAACATGAGCCCGCCGAGGCCGGCGACGACCGCGTAGATCCAGCCGCCGAGGCCGGTGGCCACAGGCGCGAGGCCGAGCGGCGCCAGCAGCAGCGCGTAGATGAGGATCTGTTGGCGCGTGGCTTTCGCGCCGTGCGTCACGGGCAGCATCGGAATGCCGGCCGCCGCGTAGTCGCCGCGCTGATAGAGGCACAGCGCCCAGAAGTGCGCCGGCGTCCACATGAAGATGATCAGCACAAGGAGCGCGGGATCGAGCCCGAGCCCGCCGGTCTTGGCGGCCCACGCGATGGCCGGCGGCAGCGCGCCCGACAAGCCGCCGATGACGATGTTCTGCGACGTGCGCCGTTTCAGGCCCATCGTGTAGACGACGGCGTAGAAGAAGATCGTGAAGGCCAGCAGCCCCGCCGCGAGCGCGCCGCCCGCAAGCGCCATCAGCACCACCGACAGCACCGAAATGACGATCCCCGTCGCCAGCGCCTCGGACGCCGCCACGCGGCCAGACGGCACGGGCCGCGTGCGCGTGCGGCTCATCTTCGCGTCGATGTCGGCGTCGTACCACATGTTCAGCGCGCCGGCCGCGCCCGCGCCGGCGGCGATGGCGAGCACGCTGGCGAACACGAGCACCGGATCGTTGACGCCGGGCGCCGCGAACCATCCCGCCAGCGCCGTGAACACGACAAGCGACATCACCCGCGGCTTCATCAGCGCGACATAGTCGCCGGCGGTGGCGTGGCGCGTGGCGTCGTGCGCGATGGTCAAGTCAGGCTCCCAATAGTCCCTCTCCCGCTGGCGGGAGAGGGAGAAGCGAACGAAGTGAGCGAAGGGTGAGGGCCCGTTAGACGACGGGGCTTGAAGACGACGGGGCTTGGCGTCTCACCGGCCCTCACCCTGACTTCGCTTCGCTCGGTCTGTC
>CAZGYQ010000101.1:0-10074 GCA_964530695.1 uncultured Caulobacteraceae bacterium | reverse complement strand
GGGGATAGATTCCGCGCGGTCCCACAGAATTGCGGGGATAGATCTCACCTGTCCCCGGATCGCCGCAGCACGGCGAGTCCGGGGTCCATATGCGCGGGATACGTGGAAAACCCTTAGGCGCCAACGCTTTTCACCCGGCTAGCGGGAACAATGGCTCCCGGACTCGCCGCGCTGCGACGCTCCGGGAACGGGTGAAATGTGTGGGACTGAAACAAATCTATCCGACCGGGTTCCGGCCCGTGGGATCATCGCTCCGTCATTCACAAGGCGACGGAGCCATGCAGATCTTTTCCCCCATCACACGCACCGATCTTCAAGCGCACGCCCAGAGTCTGAAGCTCTGGCTGCTGGAGATCGCTGTCTGGCTGGTGGAGGCGATCGGGTTTAGCGAAGGGCGTATCGCGCTAAGAGAAATGCGCATCGAAGCACGGCGGGAACTGCGCCAGCTCATCTTCATGATGATGTGCCAGCGGATGCGATTCAAAAAGCAGGATCGACGTCGACGCTGGATGCGTCCGCCGTCGACGCCGCGCGGATTCCGGTATGCAAGCAAGCGCCTCGACATGGTGCGGCTCTACACGCGCGGGATCGCGCTGAAGAGTTTCGCGGCGATGCGAAGCGCTCTGGATGATCTCGACAAGGTCGTCGATCGCGCCATGGCCCGCGTGCCGAAATCCACTGTGACAGGAAGACTGGTTCTCACCCGGAGCGGCGCCGCCCCCGCCGCCGCAAACCTGTCGACAGCGGACGTGGGCGAGGGCGCCCACGCTCCGGACACCTCATGACAGGCGCCGTCGAAGGGACCGCGCGTCTTCAGACGCGCACTACGGTGTCTGGTGCACGCGAGAGTCCGCCGACTCTGGCGCCGCTTGCGTTGCATCAACGCGATCTTGAGGAATATCAGTCAGGAGAGGGCTCATGAACGAGGCCGCCTTGCATCCCTGTAACGACGGCTCCACCGTCACGCTTCCAGCGATGCGCACTCCGGCCGCGCAGATGATGGTCGCGCCCGGACCAGACGCCGCCGGCTCCACGCCAACAGCCTACGCGGTCGCCGACGCACGCGACAGCGCCATGCGCGCGGCGCTCTCCCCGCTCACCAACGGCGTCTCGCCCTATGCGGGCCTGCAAGCGTGGGCGGACTGGTCCTTCCACCTCGCCATTTCGCCGTGGCGCGCCGCCGCAATGGCGGGCGACGCCTGGAAGAAGGCGCAGGCCGCCGCAGTCTACGCCGTCGATCCCCATCCGGAACGGGCGCTCAACGCGCCCTTCGAGGCCGAGCCTGGAGACCGGCGCTTCCGCGACGCGGCTTGGAACACCCCGCCCTTCGACGCGCTGGCGCAGGCCCACCTCGCGCGCGAAGCCTGGTGGCGCGACGCCTCCCATCCATTGCGGGGCATGCGCGAACATCATGCGCGCCGCATGGACTTCATTGTCAGGCAAGCGCTCAACGCCGCCGCGCCCGTCAACTTTCCGTTGACCAATCCCGTCGTCTGGAACGCCGCCATACGTTCGGGCGGCCGCAACTTCGCCGAGGGCGCGCGGATATTCCTCGATGATCTCACCCGGATCGCTCGCGGCGAGAAGCTTGCCGATCTCGACAAATTCAAACTCGGCGAGACGATCGCGACAACACCCGGCGAGGTGGTGTTTCGCAACGCACTGATGGAACTCATCCGGTACGCGCCGACCACGGCGCAGGTGCGGCGCGAACCGATCCTGCTCGTGCCCGCATGGATAATGAAATACTACATCCTCGATCTGACGCCCGGGGATTCTCTCGTCCGCTATCTCGTGGACCAGGGCTTCACGGTCTTTTGCGTATCGTGGAAAAATCCCGACGCCGACATGCGCGACATCTCGTTCGAAGACTATCGCGTCAGCGGCGTGATGGCGGCGATCGACGAGGTCTCGGCGATCGTTCCCGGCGAGAGAATCCACGCCACCGGGTATTGCCTCGGCGGCACCGTGCTCGCGACCGCCGCCGCCGCGATGGCGCGCGACGGCGACGAGCGCCTCGCCACGCTCACGCTGCTTGCCGCGCAGACCGACTTCAGCGAGGCGGGCGAGCTGATGATGTTCATCGGCGAAAGTCAGATTGCAGCCCTCGAAGACATCATGACCCGCCAGGGCTATCTCGATGCGCGCCAGATGAGCAGCGCCTTCTACGTCCTGCGCGCCAACGAGATGGTGTGGGCGCGGCTCGTGGAGCGTTACATGCTCGGCCAGCGCCACGACGGCGCCGATCTCGAATTCTGGCTCGCAGATCCCACCCGCATGCCCGCGCGCATGCATTCGGAATACCTGCGCGAGCTGTTCATGGAAAACCGCCTTGCGGACGGACTGCTTGAGGCCGGCGGACGCGGCGTCTACCTGAAGGACATCACCATGCCGGTCTTCGCGGTCGGCGCAGAGCGCGACCACATCGCGCCGTGGCGGTCGGTGCACAAGACGGCGCTGTTTGTCGGCGCGCAGACGACGTTTGCGCTCACCGGCGGCGGCCACAACGCCGGCATCGTCACGCCGCCGGGCAAGCCGGGCGCCTATCACTGGCTCAATGTCATCGGCTCGACGACCGACTACGAAGACCCCGACGAATGGGTGCGCCAGTGCGCGCGGCGCAACGGCTCCTGGTGGCCCTCATGGATCGCCTGGCTCGACGCCCATGGTTCGCGTGATCGCGTCGCGCCTCCGCCGACGCCCAGGCAAGGCCTTGGCGCGGCGCCTGGCGCGTATGTGCTCGAGACATAGAGGGCCTCTCCCTAACGCGCTGTTTACCCTGTCGAATCACTCCCTGACAAAAGCGTTGTGGCCGCGCGCAAAGTCACCAAATTTTAGGTCACCGTAGGTAACGTCGGCGTTCGGCCCCCACCAGCCGAAGCACATCACATCCCAGAAAGGGGTGTACGGACAGGTCATGAACGCGGCGGACGACGAAGAGACCCTTCATGCCGAACTGAGGCGACAGCAGACGCTCCTGCTTACGCAGCAGCTGCCTGTCATGGCGATCGTGAACGCGCTCAACGCGCTTCTCGTCTCCTCGCTCTTCCTGTTTGGTCCCAACGCGCTGTTCGCCGGCGTGTGGCTCGCGACAATGATCGCCAGCTCCGCGCTGCAGATCATGTCGTGGCTCAACCTGCGCAACCGACCCGTGCCGATCACCGTCTCCGGCAAGGGATTGCGTCGCGCGGAAATTTCCTCGGCCGTCATCGGTCTCCTGTGGGGGCTGACGGCCCTGTTTTTCTGGCGGTCCGGCGATTTCTTTTCGCAGACCATCGTGACCGTCGTGCTTGGCGGGATGGCCGCCGGCGTCGTCAGTCTCCTAGCGCCGATACCAACCGTCTCGCGCGCGATGCTGATTTCGATCCTCACGCCGCTCTGCCTGCGCCTCGCGTGGGAAGGCCAGCCGATCCACTGGGTGATCCTCTCGCTGCTCGCCGTGCTCTGTTTTGCGCTCATCAAGGGCGCAGAACGCAGCCATCGCCACATGATCGATCTGATCCGCTCTGCCGGCGCCATGCGCGGCGTGCAGGCCGACCTCGCGGACGCGATCGAGGCCACCAGCGACGCCATCGGGCACTTCGACGCCGGCATGAGACTGATCGCCGCCAACACCCGTTTCAACGAATGGTTTCCCGATGTTCGCGTTGTCGCCGGCGACAGCGCCGAGGGCAGCGTTCGCGCCGTCGATGCGGGCCGTTGGGTCGTCTCGAAACTGCTGCCCACGAGCCGCGGCGGCTTTGTCAGCGTGCACACGGACATCACCGACCTCAAGCAGCGCGAGGACCAGATCCAGGCCGCCCGTCTCAGCGCGGAAGAGGCCAGTCGCGCGAAGTCCGCATTCATCGAGCAGGTCGGCGTTACCTTGCGCGCGCCGATGGAGGAAGTGGTCGCCTATCTCGGCTCCGGGGCTTCCGCGAACGATGAACGCCGTGCCGAGATCGCCTCGCACGCCGTGCGCGTCCTTGAAACCGTGAGCGACATCGCCGACATCTCGACCATCGACTCCCAATCTTACGAATACCGGTTCGCCTTCGCTAACCTGCGCTCGATCGTGGAATGGAGCGCCAAGGCCGCCGCGGCGCGCTTCGGCAAACGCCGGACCGCGAATCTGCAGGTCAACATCTATGAGGAGATCGGAGACCTGGTCTGCGACGAACGCGCGCTCAAACGCTCGCTCATGCACCTCATCGTCAATGCGCTCGAGAACACGCCCGACGACAAGGATGTCGGCATCGACGTGCGCAAGGCGCATGATGGCCAGGTCGAGATCTGCGTGTGGGACTTCGGCTCCGGCTTCGCGCCGGACCACCTCGCCAGGATACAGGATGTGCTTGACGGGGGGCTGGTTGCACACGCCCACGACCTGCAGGGAAGCCATGGCATTGGCCTCGGCCTGCGTATCGTCAGCCAGGTCGTCCAGCGCCATCGCGCCAGCCTCAAGATTCTCAGCGAACCGACGCTCGGCACGTTCGCCTATGTGAAGCTGCCCTATCGCGCGAGCATCTATGCGGCGCAGGATGCGCCTGAGCCGGCCAACGACGCGGATCAGTCCGAGCCGCGCTTGGACCTCGCCAGCGCCGCGAGCGCGTGATCCGGCAACGCCGGCTTCGACGGCGCGCCGAACTGTTCGGCGATATCTGAGGTCGCAAGCGCCCTGCCGCGGCTGTCAATGAAACGCGCCACGGTGTAGCCGGTCGCCACCACCGTCCCCGCCCGCTCGAAGACGTGCTGCGCGACCACGGCGTCATCGTCCCAGCCGAGAAACTGCGATCGCACAATGAACTTCTGCGGAAAGCGCAGCGCCTTAAGGAACTTCATGTCCTTGTAGACGACGAGCGGCGTCCACCTGTTGCGCCGGAGGATGTTGACGACGCCCGAGCGCAGGAAGAAGTCGATGACGCAGACATCCACAAGCGAATAGAACCGGCTGTTGGTTACGTGGCGCAGCATGTCCTGGTCGGTGAACCATACGCCGAACCTCGTCACGTAGGCGTCGAGCAATCCGAGCCGCGGCTTGAACCACGACTTGATCCAGACGATCACGACCCGCAGGAAGAGGTTCATCGACTTGAGGCCCCCAACCCCTCGATCATGCGCGGCACGAGCGTCCTGTTGAACTCGACAATGTTCGACACCGCTTCAAAGGAAAATGTCGCGCCCGTGTACCAGGTCCGCTGATCGCCCTGCATGTCGCGCATGCGGGCGACAAGGCCGTCCTCCAGCGCCCGCGCGTCATAGCGTGGCGCGAACTTCCATATCTTCTGCACCGCCACGTGATCCAGATAGCCGCCCCGCCGGCACACTTCCGCCCGCAGTGCATCCGCAAGCTCGACCGATGACAGTTCGCCGCCATACTGGAAGCACATGAACATCCGCGCGCCGTGGCGGTCCTTCTTCGGCGGAGCCTTGCCCGCGACGCGCGACGACAGCAATGCGCCCGGCGCCGCGCCGGAACGCAGCGCATCCTCGTAGATGACGATGTCGTCGTTGCGCCGCCAGCCGGCGATCGACGCCAGCGTCGCAGCAAGGCGGCCCCATGTCACGGCGTCGAGCACGCGCTGCTCGGCGGCGGTGAAAGACATCGCCTCCTTCAGTTCATCAAGCGGCGCGGCGATCAGCAGCGCGTCCACGCGGGTGACGCCAGCCGGCGTGGTGATGTCGATCGCGTCGTTGCCGCGACGCACATCCAGCACGCCCTGCCCCAGGCGCACGTCGAGCGATTGTGAAAGGCGCTCCCAGAAGCTCTGCCAGCCGTTCTCGGGCGCCTTCACTTGTTTCAGCGCGCCGGAGATCAGCAGCGACGGCGTGCACCAGCGCAGCGCCTGAATGGTCGGCGTCTCGTCGAGATAGCCGTACCCCATGTTGGTGAGGCCGCGTTGCATGTAGCGGCGCATGGAGGGCAAGCCCTGCTGGTCGAGCCAGTCGCCTACGGGCATGGCGGCGGCGGCCCGCACGGCGGGGTCTTCGGGCGCTTCGTCGAACGCCCGGGTCTGGCGCTTCCAGGCGGACATGAACCGCAGCGCCTCGCGGGCAGTCGTGAACGGCCGCCCGCCCATGATGTAGCGCATCACCGGCGCGCCATCGACCATCTGCCTGGCGATGGGCGTCTGGCCGATCTTCAGATCGCGCATCCAGCGGTTGGTGAGGGCATGCGCCATCGTCGAGTAGCAGGTGCCGATATCGTGAACTTCACCATATCGAGGCGTCGAGAACGACTTGCCGCCAACGCGTTCCTGCTTCTCGAAGACGATGGCGCGGGCACGGCCCGTCTCATGAAGCAGGCGGGCCGCGCTCAGGCCCGCAGGACCTGCGCCAACGATCCCGACAGTCAGCATGCATCCCCCCGGCAACCCCATCCGAATCGTGTGACCCGAACTGCGGCGAACATCGCAAACGGCCCGATGATTGGCTACACGGCGTACTGTTTCCGGCGACTTCACCATGTGCGGGTGTGCCGGATCGCGACACGCCGCAAGCGGGAGGATCACGCGCAGGCCGCGAAGGGCGCGGACGGGCCGGTGACGGCGCGGGAATCGGTTCCCCTACATTGCCCCGTTGGGGATGCGCCGGCGGCGCGGTGTTCCGGAATCGAGCGCTTTTCTCCAGCCACGGCGCGCGCCGGGCGCGGGATTCCCCCGCAAAAGGGTTTGGCAAGGGCGGAAAGCACGCCCACAAGGCTGGTACGCCCGTTGCAATGCCCCCTGCGAGACGAAGCCGCGCCCGACGGGGGAGCGGCCGAAGTGTGAAGGCGCACAAGATGGCGAACGAAATCGACCTCCACGTCGGCAAGCGGCTGCGCCGCCGTCGGCGTCTTCTGGGCCTGACCCAGCAACAACTGGCTGAAAGCATCGGCATCCGCTTCCAGCAGATCCAGAAATACGAATGCGGCGCCAACCGCGTGACGGCCAGCCGGCTCTATGAGCTTTCGGTCTCGCTCAACGTCCCGGTCGGCTACTTCTTCGAAGGCCTGACGCAGGTGGCCGAAGCCGCCGGCGCGCCGGCGAACGTCGCCAACGATCGCGAACTGATCGCCGCCGACGTGCTCTCCCAGAAGGAAACGCTCGAACTCATCCGCGCCTACTACAAGCTCGGCGAACGTCCGCGTCGCCGCCTGCTCGACCTCGCAAAGGCCCTGCAGGACGAAAGCACCGACGCGGCGTGAGCTGAACGAAGATCGGGGATCGATCGCGGGCTCCGGCGGAAACGCCGGGGCCTGTTTCGTCTTGACAGGCGACAGCGAGCGCGTCAGTGGAGTCTCCAAGTCCTCGGACACTCTTGAGGCCAGATACGGCGCGCGACGCCAACTTAACTTTGAAAATTCTGTGCCGGACAAACGAACTGTCCGAAACACTTCTCACCAATTTTCATCGCGACGTGTTTCGCCGACACTTTGGACGCTGGCCGCCCCGCTGGTCAGCACAGATCGGCGACGAGTTTGTCGTCCATGGCGTGGACATCATCAAGGGATGCCCGTTCTACTGGGTGCGTATTCCCGAGCGCCATCACCCTCTTTCCAAGCCGTTTCGCTGGGAGCGGTATCCGGGGGTCTGTTTTGATTGCCTGGACGATCGCCCCTCACGTCACTGGCGGATGCGCACCACGATCCAACGTGATGGCGCCGATCAATACTTCCGCACGCGACTGATGATTCCATCGTTCTTCGACGAAGATGCGTTCATGTATCGACTGCTTTGCGGGGAGGATCGCGAATACGAGATCATGTCGCGCGGGGGTGACCTCATGGACGCGGAATTCGAATAAGCGCGAAGCCTGCGGTGATGAAGCCGGCGCCCAACGCAAGACCGGCGCTGAGGAAGGCAGGGCCATTCCCCGTCGCGGATGCGACGACGCCAAACGCTCCACAGGCGATCCAGAGGGCGCCCGCGATGACGAACGTGCGCACGACAAGCAACATCACCGCGAACGCCGCCAGCGCGAGGGCGAACACGGTTGCGCCGGCGCGGTAGAAGTCGACGCCGAACGCCGACGCATCCGGCCCGACAATGCTCGCGAGTGCGGCGAGTGCGATGGCGAACGTGACAAGACCCGCGATCCCCACCCGCTCCGCCGCAGCGATGTAGACGGCGAACAACCCGAACATCATGCCGAGGTCGCACGCGGCGTAGAGCGCCTCCAGCCACGCCGCCTCCGGATCGTAGGGAATGAAGGCCGCGACGATGCGCAAGGCTCCGCCCAAGGCGCAGGCGACCGCGCCAAAGCCGAGATATCTGTCCATCGCCGTTTCAAGCCTTCGCATAACTGACGATCTCGAACTCGATGTTGTCGCCGTCGCGGAAGTAGAAGCGTCTGCCCGGTTCGTAGTCGGCGTGGGAGAACGGCTCGAAACCGGCCGAGATGACCCGTTGCTCCACGGCGTCGAGGTCGTCGACTACGACGCCGATATGATTGAGCCCGCCCCTTGCCTCGTAGCTCCCGGCCGTCGCATCGCCGGGTCGGTCACGCCACGCATAGACGGCGAGATAGGTATCATCTTCGCCCACATGCACGGTGCGCCCGCCGTTCTTGGCCGGCCCCTTCCAGCGGACGCGCCAGCCGAACAGGTCGCACATGAGCGCCGCAGTCCGGTCGGGATCGCTCACTGTCACGTTCACATGTTCGAGCACGGCCTTCATGGATGGTCCCTTCCGCGTTTGAATTCAAGACCCGGACAGGCTACTTTCTCAACCTAACTTGAGGTCAAGCTCCTTGTCCGAGGTTCCCGCACAACGCCTCCGCCCCGGCGATCTCCTGCCCATCGGCGAGCTGGCCGCCCGCACCGGACTGAGCGTGTCGGCGATCCGCTTCTACGAAGCGCGCGGGCTCGTCTCCGCCATGCGTTCGAATGGCGGCCAGCGCCGCTTCCTGCGCGCCGACATACGTCGCCTGTCCTTCATCCTCATCGCCCAGCAGATGGGCCTCACGATCGAGGAGATCGGCGTCCTGCTGAAAAGCCTGCCGGCCGGCCGCACGCCGACGCTGAAGGACTGGGACGCGATCAGCCGCAGCTTCCGCAAGACGCTGGACGCACGCATCGAGACCCTCACGCGGCTGCGCGCCAAGCTCGACGAGTGCATAGGCTGTGGCTGCCTCTCGCTGAAGAAGTGCGCGCTCTACAATCCCGGCGATCGCGCCGCCCGCCACGGCGCGGGGCCGCGTTATGTCGTCGGCGATCCCTCCGAGAGCCGCGGCTAGCGGCGGTTTCGCAAGCGCTGAGTCGGGTGTATGGATCGCCCATGACCCCTGCCGAGACGAGATCCTTCATCCCGTTCGCGCACACGCTCGCGGATGCCGCACGCGCGGCGATCCTGCCGCACTTCCGCGAGTGCATCGACATCGACGACAAGCCCGGCGCACACTTCGACCCCGTCACCGAAGCGGACCGCGCGGCGGAACGCGCCATGCGCGATCTGATCGCCGCACACCACCCCGCACATGGCGTTCTCGGTGAAGAATACGGCGCCACACCTTCGCAGGACGGCTGGTCGTGGACGCTCGATCCCGTCGACGGCACGCGCGCCTTCATCTCGGGCCTGCCGCTGTGGGGCACGCTCATCGCGCTGGCCTACGAGGGGCGGCCCGTGATCGGCATCATAGACCAGGGCTTTCTCGACGAACGCTACATCGGCTTTCCCGGCGGCGCGGAGGTCACCGCGCGCGGCGTCACCAAGCCTCTCAACGCGCGCACCTGCGCGCACCTGAAGGACGCCACGATCTCCACCACCGATCCGTTCCTGTTCGACGGCGCAGAGGCGGGCGGCTTCGAGATGGTGCGCCGCGCCGCGCGCCTCGCGCGTTACGGCTGCGATTGCTACGCCTACGCAATGCTCGCGGACGGGCGCATGGACCTCGTTATCGAGAGCGGCCTGAAGCCATGGGATGTGCACGCGCTGATCCCGGTGATCGAAGGCGCGGGCGGGATGGTCACGAACTGGCGCGGCGGGCCCGCATGGGGCGGCGGACAGGTGATCGCCTCGGGCGATTCACGCCCGCATGAACAGGCGCTGGTGGCGCTGAAACGCGCCGCGCACGCGTAGCGCTAGACGCCGGTCTGGCGCGCCGGCGCGGCCGCCC
>CAZGYQ010000100.1:0-10345 GCA_964530695.1 uncultured Caulobacteraceae bacterium | reverse complement strand
GGACCATATTTCTAGGCGGCCCGCCGCTGGTGAAGGCCGCGACCGGCGAAGTGATATCGGCTGAAGACCTCGGCGGCGCGGATGTGCATGCGCGTCATTCGGGCGTCGCCGACCACTACGCCATCAACGACCAGCATGCACTGCATCTGGCGCGCCAGATCGTCAGCCACCTGCCGAAGCAGACGCTGGCGATCGAGCCCGATCCCGCCCGCGCGCCGCTGTTCGACGCCGAAGATATCTACGGCGTCGTGCCCGACGACATTCGCCAGCCCTATGACGTGCGCGAGGTGATCGCGCGCATCGTCGACGGCTCGCAGTTCGGCGAATTCAAGAAGCTCTACGGTGAAACACTGGTGACGGGTTTTGCGAAGATCGAGGGCTTTCCCGTCGGGATCATCGCCAACAATGGCGTGCTGTTTTCCGAGAGCGCGCTCAAGGGCGCGCATTTCGTCGAGCTCTGCTGCCAGCGCAATATCCCGTTGCTGTTCCTGCAGAACATCACCGGATTCATGGTCGGCTCCAAGTACGAGACCGGCGGCATCGCCAAGGACGGCGCCAAACTTGTGACTGCGGTGTCATGCGCCAAGGTGCCGAAGATCACCGTCGTCATCGGCGGCAGCTACGGCGCGGGCAACTACGGCATGTGCGGGCGCGCCTATGGCCCGCGTTTTCTCTACATGTGGCCGAACGCGCGCATTTCCGTGATGGGCGGCGAACAGGCTGCAAGCGTGCTCGCCACCGTGAAGCGCGACGGCATGGAGCTGCGCGGCCAGACCTGGAGCGCGGAAGACGAAGAAGCCTTCAAGGCGCCCATCCGCCAGAAATACGAAGAGGAAGGCTCGCCCTATTTCGCGACCGCGCGCCTGTGGGACGACGGCGTGATCGACCCGGCGCAGACGCGCCGGATAGTGGCGCTGAGCCTGGCGGCGGCGCTCAACGCGCCGATCGAGCCGACGCGGTTTGGGGTTTTCAGGATGTAGGGTGATGCGAGCATTTTTTGTGTTTCTAATGCTGACTTGGATTTGCGAACTCGACGCTGTGGCCGAACCGCCCGCCCGCTCGCTGCATTGCCTTACTCAAGGGCGCAACGGCGAACTGTTCACCCACGGAGCCTCATATCGGATTGATTTTTCCGATGAGCGAAATGCGGTGGTATTGGTAACAGGTGACGCAATGATGTGGACGCCCGACAAGCCGCTGACGGTGAGCTACGCTATGGTCACCACCTCATACCCAGACCTTTGGGTACTGACGCCGCGTTCAAAGCAAGCGAACGAGCCCGGAGTCATCTCCTTGTCGAGAAACCAAGATAGCAGAGGCGCTTTCATCGGAATTGCCGGGAATAGAGTCTCTGAGCGTCTGGCGTGTTTCGACCGCAGTAACGAGTAGGGTGGATTGAACGCAGCGAAGTCCATCCTTCCGGCGCCCCACTCGGTTTGGGGTATTCAGCATGTAGGATCACTCCCCAAACGCGCGACGCGATCCGCCAGCGATTGACTCGCGTCAATGCGAAGTCCCGCACTCAAGAGCTCCTTGGTCCTGAGGTGCGCGATGAAACATACGATCTGCATCCTTCAGGGCCACCCGCACAGCGATCCGGCCCATTTCTGCCACGCGCTGGCGGACGCTTACGCGAACGGCGCCGCCGAGGGCGGGCACACGGTCACACGCTTCGACATCGGGGCGATGGACATCCCCTTCCTGCGCGATCCGGAGGCGTTCGCCACGCCCGCGCCGGACCCCGTCCGGCAGGTGCAGCAGGCAGTCCTGCAGGCGGACCATCTCGTGATCGTCTACCCGCTCTGGCTGGGCACGATGCCGGCTCTGGTGAAGGCGTTCTTCGAGCACTTCGCCCGCGCAAACTTCGCCATAGAGGCAAACGCCAAAGGCTGGCCGCGCCAGATGCTCAGGGGCCGAAGCGCGCGCGTGATCGTGACGATGGGCATGCCCGCGGCGGCCTATCGCCTGCTGTTCGGCGCCCATGGCGTCAAGGGATTCGAGACCGGCATTCTCGGTATGGCCGGCATCGGCCCGATCCATGAGACGCTGATCGGCGGCGTCGAGGACGAAAAGCACCGTGTGGAATGGCTGCAGAAAGTGCGCGACCAGGGCCTCCGCGGGGACTGAACGCCGTCAGCGCCCATGACCTTCATCACGCCGCCAGCAACGCCCCTGCCTCGTCGGCCACCTGCGCGTGCGGGATCGGCTTCTTGATCGAGGCGACCGTCCGCCCCGCAAGCTCCGCCGGAGTCTCATCGACCGCGTAGCCGCTCATCAGCAGCACGCGCGCCTTGCCCAGTCCCTTGCCCGCCGCCTTCAGCATCGCGAGGCCATCGAGCACGGGCATCGCCACGTCGCAGATGACGAGCGCATAGGCGCCCTTCGCGGCGTTGATCTTCTCAAGCCCCTCCTCGCCGTCGCAGGCCTCGTCGACCTCGTAGCCGCGCTCGCGCAGCGTCTTCGCGATGGCGCCGCGCAGAGGATCTTCGTCTTCCACCAGAAGGATTTTCGTCGTCATGCCGCGATGAGCTCCTTCACGCGCTGGGCGAGCTGCTGCACGCCGACGGGCTTGGCCATGTAACTGACTTCGAAGTTCTCGAGAACCTTGCCGAAGCTCTCCGGCGCATAACCGGACAGGAAGAGGATCTTGGCGCCGCCGATCATGTCGGTGGTCGCGGCCTTCAACATTTCCGGGCCGGTCATGAACGGCATCGTCACGTCGGAGATCACCAAATCATAGCCGCCGGGATTGGCCTCAAGCTTCGCCAGCCCGTCCTCGCCGTCCTCGGCCTCGTCGATCTCGTAGCCGCACTTCACGAGATTGCGGGCGATGGAGCTGCGCAACTTGTCCTCGTCCTCCACCAGGAGAATGCGCCCGCGTCCCGAGAGGTCAACGGGCGCGCGCCGCGCGGAATCGCGTTCACGACGCGCCATGTCCTCGAGTTCTTCCGCCGTCGGCTGATAGACCGGCAAATAGATGCGGAATGTCGTGCCCTTGCCCACCGCGGAGTCGAAGAAGATGAAGCCTTCCGACTGCTTGATGATGCCGTAGGAAGTCGCAAGACCGAGGCCCGTGCCGAGTCCCGCTTCCTTGGTGGAGAAGAACGGGCGGAAGATGCGCGCCTGGTCTTCCGGCTTGATGCCCTGGCCCGTGTCGCTCACCTCGACCAGCACGTAATCGCCGTCAGCGATGGGATTGTGCCCGAGTTCGCGCGCGGCGTCCGCCGTGGTCGCCGATGTGGTGATCGTCAGCTTGCCGCGTTTGCCGCCGTCGAACATCGCGTCGCGGGCGTTGGTGGCGAGATTGACGAGCACCCGCTCAAGTTGCGACTTGTCGGCCTTGATGAACGGCAGGTCCCGGCCATGCTTGACCTCGAAGGCGATGGTCTCGCCGAGCAGGCGACGCACGAGATCATGCATGTGCGCGACGAAGCCCGAGACCTCGACAACCTCGCGCTTGAACGTCTGCTGGCGCGCGTAGGCGCGCAGGCGTTCGGACAGTTCCTTCGCACGCAGGGCGTGGTGGTTGATCTCGCAGAGGTCCATATAGTCGGGATCGCCGACCGGGTGGCGCGACAGGAGATAGTCGCAGTTCTGCATCATCGCCATGAGCAGGTTGTTGAAGTCGTGCGCCACGCCGCCGGCGAGCATGCCGATCTCGCGCATCTTTTCGGCCTGGCTGAGGCGCTGCTCAAGTTCGCGTTGCTCGGTGACGTTGATGACGTAAGCGAGCCCGCGCCCGTCATCGGCCGGCGTGAGATAGACATGCGCGGCGCGCGGCGGGTTCGTCGCCAGCTGCAGCTCGACCGGTTCACGCGACGCCTGGCGCAGACGCTGCGCGAGCGCCACCGGGCCGTCCGAGGCGTCGAACAGGTCCTTGAACGCCATGCCCGGCGTCGCACGCCCCTGGGCGATGTCCATGAGCGCGGCGTTGGAGTCGAGCACGGCGGAAAGTGCGGGGTCGGTTCCGTCGAGAAGCGCGGCCCCGAACGGCGCATTCGCGAAGAAGCTGTCCACCGCATTCGCCGTTGCGGCGGTATTGCCTTGCGCGGGCGCGAGCGCGGATTCGAAGAAGATGAACGTGCGGGTCGCGCCATCGGCCTCGCCGCCGGGCCAGATGGAAACGGCGGTCGCGCGCACTTCGCGGCCGTCGCGGGTCTTCAGCGTCACGGGCGTGCGTTGCGCCTCATCGGACTTGCGGTCCCGCCGCAGCACGCGCCCGGCGTCTTCCTTGAGGATGTCGCGCACGCGCAGGATTTCGCCGTCCTCCACGCCGAGCGAAGCGCGGAGCGCGCGGTTCATGTAGACGATGGCGCCATCCGGCCGCGCCGCGAAAAAGCCGACCGGGCTGTCCTCGATGAACAGCGCGCGCGCTTCCGCGTCGTTTGCAGTGTCGGCGTCCGTCATCTCGCGCAGACGCCACAGCACGCGTCCGTTCGGCGCCGGACTGACACTCGCCTCGTAGCGCACCATGGTCGGTCGTCCGCCCACGCGCGTCGGCGGCAGCACTTCGCGGCGGCTCTGGCGCGCGGACGCCGACCGCGACAGCCGGAACATCGCTGGGTTGAGCACGGGGTCGTGGCCGAACACGCGGTCCATCAGCGGCGGACGTTCACTTTCGCCCAGCGCGCCAGTGGCGTCGGCCAGCGCCTTGTACGCGTCGTTCGAGACAAGCGGCGCGCCGGCCCTGTCTGTCAGCAACGCGGGTTCTTCGAGCGCCTCGAGCAGTGCGTGTTCGCCGCCGCTCGAATTCATCGCCGCCGCGTCCGCGACGCCTTTTCCCGGAAACAAACCCGCCGCCTGACCGTGAGACCGCGACAGCCAGACAAGAAACACCATGCCGGCCGCCGCCATGGCGATCAGCAGCAGCGCGCCCGCGCGCCCCGCCGACTGACCCGCCGCGACCACGACGCCAGCGGAGGCCAGGCCCATCGCCAGCGCGACCCAGAACAGGAGACGCGGCGCATCGAGTCCGTGGCGTCCGTGCCCCGGTGCGGCGCCCGCTCCGACGCGTGAAGCGCCGTCGTGACCTCCGGTCGCTGGTCGGGGACTGCTGATTTCGGTCATTGATGTGCCTGCTGCGTGCGCGGCGCCAGTCTGGACCGATTCGTCGCGCCAAGGATGAACACCGCCTTACCTCCGCCGCCGGTCGGCGAGGCGAAGCACGTAGCCGATGACCTTGGCCACCGCCTCGAAGTGCTCGCGAGGAATGGTCTCGTCGATGTCGGCCGTGGCGTAGAGCGCGCGCGCGAGCGGCGGGTCCTCGATGATGGCGACGCCGTGCTCCGCGGCGACTTCCCTGATTCGCAGTGCGACCTCGTTCACGCCCTTCGCCACGCAGATCGGTGCGGGGCTTTCCTCGCGGTCGTACTTCAGGGCGACGGCGTAGTGCGTCGGGTTTGTGATGATGACGGTCGCCGAGGGCACTGCCGACATCATGCGTTTCTTGGCGCGCTCCTGGCGGATCTGGCGGAGCTTCGCGCGCACGTGCGGATCGCCCTCGCTCTGGCGGAATTCTTCCTTCATCTCATGGCGGGTCATGCGCAGCTTCTTGTAGTGCGCCTGACGGACGAAGATGTAGTCGATGATGGCGATGCCGGTCGCGGCGACAGTGCATCCTATGAGCAGGCTGAGCGCGCGTTCGCGCATGTACGGGGCGAGCGCGCCCACATCCAGCGTCGGCAGGGACGCCAGCGTGCCGTCGCGCGGCCACAACGACCAGACCACGGCCACGCCGACGATCGCGAGCTTGAGCACCGTCTTGCCGAACGCCCCCGCGGCCTGCTGACCGAACACGCGCTTGGCGCCTTCGAACGGATTGAGGCGATCGAGTTTCGGCTCAAGGCGCTTGGCAGACCAGACCGGCTGGTCCTGCACGAAACGCGCGGCGATCCCGGCGCCCACCAGCGCGAGCGCCGCGAGTCCGACGATCCCGAGCATTTTCAGGCCGATTGCGGCGTAGAGCGACATCAGCGCACGGCCGTCGCTGGGGAGGACCGCTGCGTTGGACAGCGCGCCGCGCATGGCCGTGCCGATCTCGCCGGCCATGGGCGCAGCCATGAACGCCACAATCATCGTCACCGCAAACAGCGAGAACGCAGTGCTGACTTCCGTGCTGTAGACGATCTCGCCGCGCTTGCGCGCATCCTCGATGCGCTTCTGTGTCGGCTCTTCTGTCTTGTCGTCGTCCTCCGCGCCCTCGGCCATGGACTATCGCCACCCTGCCGCGCCGAAGGACTGCAGCCGATCGAGCCACACGAGCATGCCCGACGATAATCCGAGTGTGAGAATGATGAACCCGCCCAGAATATTGAGCGGCATCGCCACGAAGAACACCTGGATCGACGGCGCAAGCCGCGCGAGCACGCCGAGGCCGATGCGGAACACAAAGCCTGCGACCACCACAGGCGCGGCGATCTGCAGGCCGATGCGGAACGCGTCGCTGAAGGCCTCCAGCGCGAAGTCCGCCGCATCCGCGACCGGGAAAGGCTTGCCGACGGCGAACACCTGGTAGCTGTCGGCGATACCGCGGATGAAGACGTGGTGCAGGTTCGTGGCGAACACGAGCACAGTGCCCATCAGGCCGAGAAAAACTGCAACGATCTGTCCGGCCTGCGTCTGTGTCGGGTCAGCGACCTGGGCGAAGGATAGCCCCGTCTCAAGGCCGAATATCTGTCCCGCCGTGGCGAGCCCTGTCATCAGAATGCGCGCGACGCCGCCGAGCACGATCCCGACCGCGATTTCGCTGATGATAACCCCCGAAGCGCCCCAAACATCCCCCGGCGCATCGCCGACCGAGGGCGCCAGGATGATGGATAGGAGCAGCGCGAACCCGAGCCGCGCGCGCGCGGGCACGGCCGCCTCACCCAACCCCGGCATCAGCATCACCAGCGAGCCGATCCGGGCGAAGGCCAGCGTCACCGACCAGAGATCATAGCCCCAGAGCGTCATCGGCGCGCGCTAGTACGCCGCGACCCTGATGAAGATGTCCTGTGTGAACCGCCCGAGCAATCCGCCCATGATCGGGAGGAACAGCAGCAGCGCCACGAAGATCGACAGGATCTTGGGCACGTAGACCAGCGTCTGTTCCTGGATTTGCGTCAGCGTCTGCAGCAGCGACACGCCGAAGCCCACCGCAAGCCCGACCAGCATGCAGGGCGCCGCCATGATGACCGTCAGCCAGATGGCCTCCCGGCCGATATCGAGCACTTCGGCTCCCGTCATCGTTCCGCTCCCGCAATAAATCACCCGTCCGTCGACGAGAAAGCTGCGACATGGTTAATGAAACCTTGTGGATGGACGATTGGCAGGAGTCGGGGATGACGACGAGACGCAATGTGTTTCTGGCTGGCGCGGGCCTGTTGGCGGTATCGGGGTGTGCGCTGGACGGCTGGCGTCACCCCAGGGCGGCCGATCTAGCCGCCCATGCCGCCAAACTCGACGCGTTCTTCGAGGAGGTCTTCGAGGAGCGGATCGTGCGGTCGCCGCGACTCGCCACCAGCCTCGGCGACCGGCGGGGCTACGACCGCTGGGACGATGTCTCCGATGGCCATGCGGACCAGGACCTCGCCATTGGCGCCGCGCGCATTGGCGAGATGAAGGCCCGCTTCGACCCCGCCCTGCTGACCCCGGAGGGTGCTCTCTCCTTCCGCCTCTTCGAGGCCGAACATGCGCGCGCGGAGGAAGCGCACAAGTGGCGGCGCTGGCGCTACCGCTTCGACCAGATGAACGGCGTGCACCAGGGCGCGGTCACGTTCCTGTTGAACCAGCACAAGGTGGAATCGCTCGCGGACGCGGAAGCCTATGTGAGCCGCCTTGAGGGCCTCGGGCCGTACATGCGCCAGCAGATCGTGCTGAACGAGGCGTCGGCGGAGGCCGGCGTTCTCATGCCTGCGTTCGTCTACGATTATTCCATCCCCGGCGCGCGAAACATCATCACCGGCGCACCGTTCGGCGCGACCGCGATCTCCGACACGCAGCTCGCGGCGCTCCTGAAGCCCGAGGTGACGCCGACTGGACCTCAAAGCCCGCTGTGGGGCGATGCGCTGAAGAAGGTGCGCGCACTCGATGCGCCGGAGGCCGCGAAGGTGGCGTTGCTGCAGAAGGCGCAGGCCGCGCTGCGCGACAGCGTGCGCCCTGCCTATGAAGCCGTCATCGCCATGCTCGAAGACCACAAGGGGCGCACGGGAACCGACGACGGCGTGTGGCGTCTGCCAGATGGCGCAGCATACTACACAAGCCTTCTCGAACGGCAGACCACGACGAAACTCACCGGCGACGAGATCCACGCGATCGGCCTTGCGCAGGTCGCGCGCCTGCACGGCGAGATGCGCGCGATCATGGCTGCCGTGAAGTTTGATGGCGACCTGAAGGCCTTCTTCGAATTCATGGAGACCGATCCGCAGTTCTACGAAGCCGATACGCCGGAGGGCAAACGCGCCTACGTCGAGAAGGCCGCCGCCGCCATCGAAGCGATGCGCCAGAAACTGCCCGACTGGTTCGGCCGCCTGCCGAAGGCGCAGCTGGAAGTGCGCGCCGTGGAGGACTGGCGCGAACAATCCGCGGGCCTGGCATTCTACAACCGCCCGGCGCCGGACGGGTCGCGCCCCGGCATCTATTACGCCAACACACACAACATGAAGGCGCTGCCGCTCTATCAGCTCGAAGCGCTCGCCTATCACGAAGGCATCCCCGGCCACCACATGCAGATCGCCATCGCGCAGGAGCTGGAGGGCGTTCCGCGCTTCCGACGCTTCGGCGGCTACACGGCGTATTCGGAAGGCTGGGGCCTTTATTGCGAACGTCTCGCCAAGGAGATGGGCGCCTACGCGGATCCCTATTCGGATTTCGGACGGCTCGTTCTCGAACTGCGCCGCGCGATCCGCCTCGTCGTGGACACCGGGCTCCATCACAAGAAATGGCCGCGCCAGCAGGCGATCGACTACGTGCTCGCCAACCAGCCCGGCGACGAAGCGCAGGCGAAGAAAGACATCGACCGGTATATCGTCATGCCCGGCCAGGCGACGGCGTACATGATCGGGCAGATGGAAATCCTGCGCCTGCGCGGGGAGGCGAAACTGGCCCGCGGCGAGCACTTCGACATCAAGGCGTTCCATGACACCGTCCTCGGCCAGGGCGCGCTGCCGCTCGACCTTCTCGCCGAGCGCGTGAAGGCGTGGAGCGAGACGCCCTTGACGCCGATCAAGCCGCGGCGGCGTTTCGGCTGGCCGTTCTGGCGATAAATGCGCCGCCCACTCGCGCATCTGCAGCGCGGCCTTTGCAACCGGGGCGAAGCACCCTACATTTTGCTCAGTCTTCAACAACCGGAAGGAGGTGATCCAGTGTCTCATCGTCGCTCGCCAGAGGCAGCCCGCTCGACCTGGACCTCCTTCCGAGGTCTTCGCGCTTAACCAGCGCCACTCAAGGTCGAAGGATCGCCTCGCGGTCCGACAATGGACGCCGCTCCGGGAAACCGGGGCGGCGTTGTTGCTTTTAGGCGCGCGCGCACAGCGTCCGACGCGCGCCTATGCATCCGCGGAATCGTCCCTGAAAGAACGACGCCGCGCCGGGCATGCCGGCACTGAGCATGGGAGCGCGGGCCTTCAGGCCCGCATGCCAACCGTCCTCATGAAGCTGTGCGTCTGCACGCGATCCCCCCTCCCGGACCGAAGGGCGGGCCTGAAGGCCCGCGATCCCTGGAAGCGGCGCTTGCGACGCGGATGAGTGACAGGGGCCCGCTCACACAACAGGCCCGGCGCGCGCGACGCATGGGAAGAGGACCGCCGGACGCTGGCGTCGCACGAGATCGTCTGCGGGAGGGCGTGCGCGGCGGCGGCTCTTGGACTGGGGACCGGACGGCCGCGCCCGGCCGCCGCCCGCAAACGCAGGAGCCCCCAGACCGCCAGAACCAGACCCACAAGAAACGCCGACACGCGTGCCTCCTCCTCAAAAAACCTATGGCGCTTGTTCCCTTTTTGTTCCTTTCCCGCAAGTGAATTTCCTGAAAGGTCCGAGGCAGGATGACGGCGGCTAGGCGCTTTCGTTCAGCCAGCGCGCGATAAGTCGGGTCAGGTCAATGAATGTCAGCGCTTCGCCCGAGAGCTGAAGCGTTGCGCACAGCTCCGGCAGGTCGGCCACAAAGCGCGCGTATCTTCTGGAGATGGCGGCGCCGCCCGGAATGTCGCTCTCGCGGGAATTGATCTGCAACCAGTCGCGGATGTGGGCGATGGCGCGACCGACATCCCTGCCGTGCGCGCGAATATCCTGACCTGCAATATCCGAAAGCGACGCCAGAGGTGGCTCGGTTTGTTTGAACAGGTTCCGGGGCTTGGATAAGTGGATTTCG
>CAZGYQ010000099.1:0-10412 GCA_964530695.1 uncultured Caulobacteraceae bacterium | reverse complement strand
CAGGCGTTCGCTGTCGTCCTGCGCGAGGTCGAACGGCGGGAAGTTGCTTGCGCCCTCCGCTCCGTGCGCCGCGCCCTCCGCCCCGTGTGCGGCTTCAGCGGCCATTGAGCAGGCCTTACTTCGGCACGACGAAGAGAAGCAGGATCGCAACGAGGAATGCGAACACGCCCAGAGCTTCGGTCACGGCGAAGCCCAGCATTGCGCGGCCGAACTGGCTGTCGGCGGCGGAGGGATTTCGTAGCGCGCCCTCAAGGAACGAGCCGAAGATGTTGCCCACGCCGATGGCGGCGCCGACCATGCCGAGGCAGGCGAGGCCCGCGCCGATGTAAGCTGCAGAGGTTGCGTCCATGATGTGTCTCCTATGGATAGTGGCGGGCGGTCAGTGGCCCGGGTGAAGCGCATCGTTCAAATAGATGCAGGTGAGCAAAGCGAACACGTAGGCCTGCAGGAAGGCCACCAGGAACTCGAGCGCGTAGAGCGCGACCGTCATGGCCAGCGGCAGGATTGAGCCGATCGTTCCGATGGCCCCGGTGGCTATCATCATCGGCACGAAACCCGCGAACACCTTCAGCAGGATGTGACCCGCGAGAATGTTGGCCCAGAGACGGACACTCTGGCTCAACGGCCGGCTGAAGAACGAAATGATCTCGATCGGCGTGATCACGAGATACATGTACCAAGACGCGCCGGACGGGAAGAAAAGCTTAAGGAAGCCGAAGCCGCTCTTGCCGAAGCCCACGATCAGCACCGTGAAAAACACGATCAGCGCCAGCGTGGCAGTCACGACGATCTGGCTGGTGGGCGTGAAGAAGTAGGGGAACATGCCGAGCATGTTCGCCATGAAAATGAAGATGAAGAGCGTGAAGACGAAGGGGAAGAACTTCTTTACGCCTTCCGCGCCCGCGGCGTCACGAACCATTTTGTGGATAAAGCCGTAGGCGCCTTCGGCCACCACCTGCGCCCGGCCCGGCACCATCGCCTTCGGCGCCATGGCCTGCGTCATGAACAGCGTCGCGAGACCCGCGCCGGCCACCATCATCAGGCTTGCGTTGGAGAAGGACGCGTCAATCCCGTTGATGTCGAACGGCGCGAACCGTTCGATGTGGAACTGGTGCATCGGGTCGTTGGACAACGGCCGCCCCTAAAAATCGTCAGTCTTCTGCGTCGTCCGGTATGGACGGCGAGCGCGGATCGACCGGGTGAGCATCCGAATACGCCCTGGAGGCGCGCCAGACGCTTACGACGCCCGTGATGAAGCCGAGGCCGAGCCCGATCACGAGCCCGAAAGGACTTGTCTGGAGCCAGTAGTCCGCCCCGAAGCCCAGCCCCGATCCCACGAGCACCGCCGCTCCGAACTCTCCCCCCATCCGCATCGCCAGCGCGCTGGCGTTCGTCGGCTCCGGCGGAGACTCGCGCCTGGCCCGTTCGGCCCGCGCTGCCTCGACCCGGCGTTTCAGCGCCGAAGGGTCCGAAGCGGAACCGGCCGGGCTGTCGGGGGGGATGTCTGGATCGGCCATGGAACGGTCGATGCGCCGCGAGGGCGAAGCCGGACATCCGGATCACCCTCGAAACGCGGGCGGAAGCTAGAGGGAGGGGGGCAGGGTGTCAAGAAAACGGCGAAGCTGAAAAAATGTGTAAAAACAAATCGATACGAAGGTGCGGCGGAATGCTCGCGGCGAGGCGAGGAGCAATCGGGGGCCCGCCGCACCGACTCGCCGGAAATCGTGTGCCTCCGGTCACGGAGTTGTTGAGGCGGTTGGCCCACAGGCATATGAAAAATGCGTCAGAAGGGGATTCGACGATGAAACTGTCGCTTGTCGCGTGGCCGATGGCCGCCTTGGCGCTGGCCTTTGCGGCGCTCGCCGCCCCCGCCTCCGCTCAACAGGCGCTCAATCCCAACGGCCGCACCCAGGGCGAGCTTCGCCAGGGCGATGGCGCGCTCCCCAGCGGCGAATTCGTCGATGACTACACAATCACCGGCCGGGCCGGGCAGCGCGTGGTCATCCGCATGACTTCAAGCGCCCTTGACCCGTACCTGATCCTCACCGGGCCCAACAGTTTCCAGCGCGACAACGACGATCTCGACAGCAGCACCAAGGACGCGGTGATCGACGTCACCCTCCCGGCGAACGGGACGTACCGGGTGCGCGCCACCACCTACCAGGCGGGGGAGCGCGGGGCGTACACGCTGGCCGTCGGCGATGGCGCGGGCACGCCGCAGCAGGCCACGGCCGCGCCGGCCGCGCAGACCGCCGCCGGAACCATCGCGCCCGGGCAATCCATCAACGGAACGCTCGCGCAGGGCGACGCAACGCTCCAGAGCGGCGAATTCCAGGACACCTATCGCCTGCAGGGCCGGCGCGGCCAGCAGTACACGATCCGCCTGCGCGCCACCGCGTTCGACCCCTATCTCCTCGTGCGCGGCCCGAACAATCTCTCCGAAGACAACGACGACGACGCCAGCGAACGCGGCACGCGCAACAGCCGCATCACCGTGACGATGCCGGCGGACGGCGAACTGCGCATCACCGCCACGGCCTATCAGGCCGGCGAAAGCGGCGCCTACACGATCAGCGTCGACGGCGCGGGCGGCGCGGTTGCCGCGTCCGGCAACGGCGCCATCGGCAACGCGGCGCAGCGTCCGAGCGGTCCTGTTCGTCCGGCGGTGGCGATCGCGGTTGGCGGCACGACGAACGGCGCGCTCGCGCAGGGCGATTCAACTCTGACGTCAGGCGAATTCTACGACGCCTACACGATCCAGGGTCGTCGCGGCCAGGCGCTCGACATCCGTCTCACCTCGAGCGCGTTCGATCCCTATGTGATGATTTCGGGGCCGAACAACTTCTCCGAATACAACGACGACGAAGCCAACGGCGGCTCCGGCAACAAGAACAGCCGCCTCGTGGTGACGCTGCCGGCGGACGGCGCCTATCGCATCGTCGCGACGAGCTACCAGTCCGGCGAATCCGGCGCCTACAGCCTCTCGCTCGGCGCAGCGGCGGCGGGAACGGCGCCCCGTCAGGCCGCGCCGCTGGTGATCGGCCAGACGACGAACGGCGCGCTCGCATCTTCGGATGAACCCGGAAACAGCGGCGCCTTCCAGGATCGCTTCCGCTTCCAGGGCCGTCGCGGACAGCGCGTCGCCATCGACATGCAGTCCGGCGCGTTCGACACGCTGGTTGCGCTTGAGGCGCCTTCCGGCGCGCGCGAACAGAACGACGACGCCTCGCAAGGCGTGACGAACAGCCTGCTCGAAACGTCACTGTCGGAGGATGGCGAATACACCGTTATCGCCACGAGCTACGCGTCCGGCGGCGTCGGCGCCTACACCGTCACGCTGCGCAATCTCGCCGCCGGCGGCGCGCGTCCGACGACCGTATCGTCCACGAGTCCGGCCCCGGCCGCCGGCGGTGCGCTGACGATGGGCGGGGCGCTGAACGGTCGTCTGCAGCAGGGCGACAGCACGCTGCAGAGCGGCGAGTTCATGGACCGCTACTCCTTCCAGGGTCGTCGCGGCCAAGCCGTGACGGTCGACATGAGTTCGAGCGAATTCGACTCCTATCTCATCCTCAACGCCCCCTCGGGCGCGCAGCAGGACAACGACGACGCCGCGCAGGGATCGCCGAATGCGCGCGTCAGCTGGACCCTGCCCGAAGACGGCGCCTACACCGTGCGCGCGACGTCCTATCGCGCGGGCGAGACGGGCGCCTACACCCTGCGCATGCAGGGCGGCGTTGCGGGGCCGAGCGGGCCCGTGGCGAGCGGACGGCGCGGTCGCGTCTACGCGGTGATGGTCGGCATCTCCAACTACCAGGGCACGGCGAGCAATCTCGCCTACACTGCCGACGACGCGATCAAGATGGCCGAGACGTTGCGTCGCGAAGGCGTGCTCGCCGCTGAGAGCGTCGTGCTTACCGACGCCCAGGCGACCCCCGCCAACGTGCGTGCGGCGTTCCAGCGCGTCGCGGCCGCCGCGGGCCCCGACGACATGTTCCTCTTCTTCTACTCCGGCCACGGCACGCAGGTGCCGGGACGCGCGGGCGCCGGAGAACCGGACAATCGCGAGGAAGCGATTGCGCTCATCGGCGGTCTGCTGATGGATGACGAGATGGCGCAGATGTTCCGCGGCGTTCGCGCGGGCGTGTCGATCCTGGCGCTCGACAGCTGCTTCAGCGGCGGCTTCGCGCGCGACGTCGTCTCGCAGCCGGGCGTGATGGGGCTCTTCAGTTCGGAAGAGGATCTCACCAGCGCCGTCGCCGACAAATTCCAGGCGGGCGGCTATCTCTCGCACTTCCTGCGCACGGGCCTCGGCGGCGAAGCCGACGAGAACCGCAACAAGGTCGTCACCGCGGGCGAGATCTCCAGCTATCTGCGCCAGCAGTTCGCGTCGCAGGCGCAGGGCGTTGAATCCGAAACCGCCGAAGGCCAGCGCAACTACCAGTTCCTCGTGGTCGAGCGCGGCGGCGTGAAGATCGACGATGCGCTGGTGATGTTGCCGTGAAGTCGCCCGCATGACAGAAGGGCGCGCGCGTCCCAGGCCGACTTTCGCCTGCCGCGAGAACGGCGGCGGTCGTCCGCGTGAACCTTCGGTTATACTTGAATTATCTGTCATTTTGGTCCCGTTCATATTCACGGGTACAGAATGGCTGCACGATCATTCACGTTGAGGGGATTCCCGATGCAACGACCATTCGTCATCGCCGCGATCGGCGGCGGACTTCTCGTGGCCGCTCTGGTCGCAACGGTTCTCGTCACCAACAGCCCCGGCGCCGGCGCGGCGCGGTCGGATGTGCAGACCGCGGCGTCCATCGCGCAACCGAAGACCGTCTCCACGGTCGAGGCGAATGCGTGGGCCGAAGCGCGCGCGACGGACACGCGCGGCGCATATGAAGTATTCCTCGCTGCGTTCCCGGAAGGCGTTTTTGCGGATGAGGCGCGCCTTGCGATGGTGCGCACAGAGACGGCGAAGGCGCCGGAGCCGAGAGTCGTGCGCGTCGCGTCGAACAACAGCGCGCCCCGCCGCAATATCCGCGGCGAGTGTCAGGCTTATGTCGATCGCGTCTACCCAGCGCCCAGCAAGCTCGCGCGCGCCGGCGTCGGCGCGGCGGCGGGCTGTGGTGTCGGCGCACTGGCGGGTGGCGATGATGGCCGCAACTGCGCGGTCGGCGCGGTGGTCGGCGGCGTCGGCGGCGCGGTGAGCGCCGAACGGCGGGTGACCCGTCGCGAGAGGGAATACGCATCCTGCGTCGCCAACGGCGGTCCGCGCTGACACGTTTGCATGAAAAAGAAGCGGCCCGTCGCGAAAGTGGCGGGCCTTTTTCTATTCCGCCGCGACGAGTTCCGTCGCGCGCTGCAGGTCTACCGACACGATCTGGCTGACGCCGCGCTCCGCCATCGTCACGCCGAACAGCCGATCCATGCGCGACATGGTCACGGGATTGTGCGTGATGGTGAGAAAGCGCGTGTCGGTGAGGCGACGCATCTCGTCGAGCATCCGGCAGAAGCGGTCGACGTTGGCGTCGTCGAGCGGGGCGTCCACTTCGTCGAGCACGCAGATCGGCGCGGGGTTGGCCAGGAACACCGCGAAGATGAGCGCGGTGGCGGTCAGCGCCTGCTCGCCGCCGGACATGAGCGAGAGCGTTGAAAGACGCTTGCCGGGCGGGCAGGCGAAGATCTCCAGGCCCGCCGCGAGCGGATCCTCCGACTCGGTGAGGCGAAGCTCTGCGACGCCGCCCTCGAACAGCGTGGCGAAGAGCTTGGCGAAGTTCGCATTGACGATCTCGAACGCCTTGAGCAAGCGCTGACGGCCTTCGCCGTTCAGGCGCCCGATCGCCTGTTTCAGTTTCTGCACCGCGCTGTCGACGTCCTCGCGTTCGCGCGCGAGCGTGGAGAGGCGCAGCTCCACCTCTTCAAGTTCCTCTTCCGCGCGCAGGTTCACCGGGCCCGCCGCCTCGCGCTCGCCGCGCAGTTTTTCCAGCTTCCTGTCGATGTCGGCGAGAGGGCTGCGCGCGATCGCGTGTTCCATGAGCGGGCCGGCGCGCGAAGCAAGGTCTTCCGCCGCGCAGCCGAGCTGTTCGTTGGAAAGCGCCTCCACGCCCTCCAGGCGTTCGGCCGCGCCTTGCGTGCGCGCGTCGGCGCCCGCGCGATGTTCACGTCGCTGCGCGTGCCGCGTCTCCGCTTCCCGCGCGCCGGCGTCCGCCTCGCGCACGGCTTTCTCGCCTGCGGCGAGCTTGTCCGCGGCTGCAACGCGGCGCTTCTCGGCGAGCGCGGACTGGTCGGCGAGCTTCGCCAGCGCATCGCTCACGCGCACGGGCGCCGCCTTCGCGTCGGCGAGCGTCTTCGATTCCGTCGTGCGCGCGGTCGCGATCTCGGCGAGCCTCTTCGCGGCGGTTTCGCTGCGGCGACGCCAGTCTGCGGTTTCCGTCTCGATGGCGCGGCGGCGCGCCATGCGGGCGGCTTCGGCCTGCTGCACCACGCCCAGCGCCGCGCGTGCCTCGGCGGCGGCCTGCCGCGCGGCGTCGGTTGTCGCGCGGGTTGCGGCGAGCGTGCTTTCGTCCGTGACCGGCGCGGCGGCGCGGGACTTTTCTGCTGCATCAAGCGCGCGCGTCGCGTCGTCGCGTTCAACATTGAGCGCATCACGCTGACGCATCACCGCGTCGCGGCGCTCGCCGAGGCGGCGTTCCTCGGCCATCAGCGCATCGTGCGCCGCGGTCGCGCGCAGGCCTTCGGCGATCGCCGCCGGCGTCGCCTGCCGCGCGGCGCGGGCCGCCGCATCGGCGCCGTCGCGCAGCTTGCGCGCCTTCTCCGCTGTCTCGCGCGCGGTCGCGGCCTCCGCTTCGGCGGCCTTCAACTCCTTCTTCGCGGCGGTGAGGCGATTGCGCTGTTCGAGACGCGCGGCCGCAGGCGCGGGCGCATCGGCGCGACGCGTGAAGCCGTCCCAGCGCCAGAGATCGCCCTCGATGGACACAAGCCGCGCGCCCGTCGACAGCATCTTCTGCATGCGCGGGCCATCCGCGCGATTGACCACGCCACACAACGCCAGCCGCGCCGCAAGCGCGGGCGGGGCGGTCACGTGATCGGCGAGCGGCGTTACGCCCTTGGGCCACGCCGTCGCGCGCGTTTCGGCGCCCGCCCAGCGCAGGGGCGCCGCATCCGCGAGTGATGCCTCGATGTCGTCGCCGAGTGCTGCGGCCACCGCCTTTTCGTATCCGGGCGCGGCGTCGATGTCGGCGAGCACGGGCGGAAAACCTTTGCCGCCCGGCTTGGCCGCAAGCTGTTCCAGCGCGCGCGCTTCGGCGGCGATTTCATCGCGGCGCCTTTCCGCGCGTGCGCGTTCCGCTTCGGCGGCGCGCGTTGCGGCGTCCGTTTCTTTCAGCCTGGATTCCGCAGCGACTTCCGCCGCGCGCGCCGTCTCGAGCGTCCCTTGAGTCTGCGCGACGCGCTTTTCGGCGTCGGCGATGCGCTTTGCGACGTCTGACGGCGCGGAAACTTCGGCGATGTCGCGCGAGAGGGAGGCAAGCCGTTCCTCGGCGCGGCCCAGACGCGCGCGGGCCTCGCGCACGCTCGTCTCCAGCGCCGCGCGTTCGGCGTTCGCGGCGGCTGCTGCGCTGACGAGCGCTTCAAGCGCTGCCTCTGCACCGCGGCGGTCGGCGTCGAGCGCATCGAACTTGTCCTGCGCCGCCGAGAGCGCGCCGCCATTGTCGACGCCGGACAATGCCTTCGATTCAAGCGCGAGGCGCTGGAGCGAGGCGTCCGCGTCGGCGCGCATCTGGGTTTCGCGTTCCTCGTCTTCGGCGAGCCGGCGCAACGCCTCCGCGGCGCGCGCGACGACGGCTTCCGCGTCGCGCAGGTCGCGCTCCAGCCCGACGCGCTCGCCTTCAAGGCGGCGCAGCACGGTGGCGGCGACGAGTTCCTCCTCGCGCAATGCGGGCAGTTTCCCGAGCGCCTCGTCGGCGGCGCGACGCGCGATGGAGGCGGCTTCCGCGGCGGCGGCGACTTCGCGCTCGGCGGCGCGCAGTTCGCCCTGCGCCGCTGCAAGCGCTTCAGCGGCGTCCGTCCAGCGGCGATGCAGCGCCAGCGCTTCGGTGCGGCGCAGTTCGTCGGCGAGACCGCGATAGCGTTCGGCAAGCCGCGCCTGCCGCTTCAGCGCCTGCCGCTGCGCCTCGATTTCCGCGGCCACTTCATCGAGGCGCAACAGGTTGGCGGACGCGGCGGCGAGTTTGAGATCGGCTTCGTGGCGACGCGCGTGCAGACCGCCGATGCCGGCGGCTTCCTCAAGCACGCGGCGGCGGTTTTCCGGCTTGGCGGCGATGAGTTCGCTGATCTGGCCCTGCCGCACGAGCGCCGGCGAATTGGCCCCGGTGGATGCGTCCGCGAAGAGCAGCTGCACGTCCTTGGCGCGGACTTCCTTCCCGTTGACGCGGTACGTCGAGCCCGCCTCGCGCTTGATGCGGCGCGAGACTTCCAGCGTGTCGGACGGCGGTATGCCGGGCGGGGGCTTGGTTTCGGCCGCGTCGAGCACGAGCACGACTTCGGCGTGCTCGCGTGCGGGCCGCGCATTGGTTCCGGCGAAGATCACGTCGTCCATGTCGCCGGCGCGCATGGCCTTTGCCGACGTCGCGCCCATCGCCCAGCGGACGGCCTCAAGCAGATTGGACTTGCCGCACCCGTTCGGGCCGACCACGCCTGTGAGGCCGGCTTCGATCACCAGACGAACGGGATCGACGAAGGACTTGAAGCCCGAGAGTCGCAGCTCGACGATGTGCACGGGCGCGTCGTCCTCCCTGGCTCTCAGCCCGCGGCGAGCTTTTCATCGATGAGCTTGGCGAGGCGCTCATACGTGTACGGGTTCGCGGCGGTGTTCTCGATCACGGCGCCATTGATGATGATCGTCGGCGTGCCGGTGATCTTGAACTGCTTGTCGCCCTCTTCGGCGACCTTGTTCAGACGCGCGACCTGTTCGGGATCGGCGATGCACTGGGTGAACTGCTCTTCGGAGAGCCCGCCGGTGCGCGCGAGTTCGAGCAGTTTCTCGCGGACCTGATTGGACCCCGCGGCTTCGAACACGGCGGTCTGCTGTTCGAAGAACATTTCGACGGCCTTGAAATACTGGTCCGGCGTCGAGGACATGCAGCGCGCGAGCAGGTGTTCGGCGGCGGCGATCTGCGGCTGTCCGGTGGGAAATTCCCGGAATATGAAGCGGATCTTGCCGGTGTCGACGTAGTTGGCCTTCAGCTGCGGCCAGACATCGTGGTGGAAGTCCTTGCACACGTGGCAGGCGAGCGAGGCGTACTCGATCACCGTGACCTTTGCGTCCTCCGGCCCGAGCGCCATGTCGGCGCTCGACACGGCCGGCTTGCCCCCGCCTTCGCACGCGGCGAGCAGGCCGAGCGCTGCGGTGGAGAGAAGAAGCGTGCGGCGGTCCATGAGCATCTGGGTATCCTGGGAAAAGACTGCGAGCGGTGGGAATTCAGCGACCGCCCTCATAGCGCGCCGCATGGCGCGCCGGAAGCGTCCGCCCTCAGTCGGGGATGACGCCTGTCACCGCTTCTGGCCCACCGCGCGTCCAAGGCGCATGAGCGCGGCCTTGAGCGTCGGGCTGCCAATGGCGTCGAGGGATGCGGCGAGCACGCGCTCCTCGTCCGCCGACAGCGGCGCCGAGATGGGGCGCAGGTTCGAGGCCGGCTTGCGGGCGATGACGCCCTGCTTGATCGCGATGCCCTTGATGTCGGCGCCGGCGAGGTTGCAGCGCTCCATGATCAGCGCCGCCTGGTGCTGCACGAACGGGGCGGCGGGCCCGGCGACCTTGACCGTCAGCGTTTTGCCGGCGGGGCCGCGGGCGATCTTTTCCGGCTCCGTCATCTGGGCGAGCTTGTCGCCGACGATGTCGCGCCACTGGCGCTTCAGCTCAAGGACGGACTTGCCGGATTTCGGCGGGATCTTGGCGCGCAGGATGGCGGCGGCGATGGCTCCGGCCTGGGGCGGGCCGCCTTTCCAGACCGCCTTGCCCCGCTTCTGGCCCAGCGCGGCGAACGCGGCCGCCTCCAGCCGCGGATCGACCGGGCCTTCGGGTTTGGGTATGGGCGCGCGTTTGGGCAACATGGCCCCCTAGAGAATCGGCAAAGACGTTAAGAGACCCTAAATGTCCGCCGCCCCACGCCACCCGCCGAATCAAGATGTAGTTGTGGATAGTTTTGTGGATGCGCCGGGAGCACTACGGGTAGCACTTCTGGATTGGTACGACCGGAACGCCCGGGCGCTCGCGTGGCGCGCGCCGCCGGGCTCTGCTGCGCGAAGCGACCCATATCGGGTCTGGCTCTCGGAAATTATGCTGCAGCAGACCACCGTCGCCGCGGTCGGTCCGTACTTCGACCGCTTTCTCGCGCGCTGGCCGACCGTGGAGGCGCTGGCCG